>JBBQJD010000075.1:0-19072 GCA_038325595.1 Bacteroidales bacterium
AATAAATATTAATAATGATTTTTTATGAAAACAATTGATTTTTCATATTTTATCGAGAGGTATAATGCCGGCGAGATGAGTGAAGATGAAATAAAATGGTTCAATAAGGAACTTGAAGGAAATGAAAAGCTCCGCGAAGAAGTTAATCTGAGAAAACGTACAGATAAGCTTCTGAAGAATCAGGAAATAATATCATTGCGTCAAAAGCTGGCTGCGATAGAAAAATCCAGGGAAAAGAATATACCTGTTGAGAAAAAGAAAAAGAGTCCGGCATATCTCAAATATGCAGCTGTTGTGGTAGTTATGGTAGCTATCGGAACCTTAAGCATAATTTCGAATAATAATCTGAGCAGTGAAGAGATATTCTCTAAATTCTATAAAGAATATACTCCTCCAACCGTTCAGAGAACAGGAACTCCTGTTACAAATGAGGATTTTACTCTTGCTCTGGAGTTTTATAATACTCACGATTATGAGAAAGCGGCCAGTCTTTTCAGCAAAGTGCTGATGAACAATCCGGGAGACATGCAATCTGTCCTTTTAGACGGGGTTTCTAACTTTGAATACAAGAAGTATCCTGAAGCAAAACAGTCATTTATAAATGTTATAAGTGATAATAATAACCTTTTCATAGAGACTGCCAAATGGTACCTGGCGCTATGCTATGTAAAAACAGATGAACGGGAAAAGGCAATTCAACATCTGGAAGCAATTAAGAATGAAGGTGGTATCTATGAAAATGATGCCAAAAAGATTATCAGAAAATTAAGGTAGAAACGAATAGTAATAGCTAAAGTTCATGTTCAATCTTCCGTTTGATGATACAGGTGCAGAGGTAAATTCACAATTGAATATCAGTGATATGGGAAATGGATCGAATTCAAGGGATAATAGTATGACAGGCTGTCCGACAATATTAACAGGTATGTCTCACGAGATGAGAACACACATGAATTCAATCGTAGCCTTTTCATATCTGATGAAAGAAAAAGCATGCAATGATTCTGAACGTGAAGAATTTGGCAACCAGATATTAAGTTCTTGTGAGCAATTAATAGGTCTTTTCGATAGTTTTCTTGATACAGCAATAATTGATACGGGTAATTCAATAGCAGATTCAAGATTCTATAAGTTTGACAATTTACTTGATGAACTTCTTTCGGAATTCAGGGAAATAGTAAAGAAAGAAGGGCACAAGGATCTTGAAATCGTAAATGAAATTCAATTTACAAATTCAGCTGAAGTTCAAATTGATAAAAGCAGGGTTATAAGGGTAATTCGCAGTCTTTTTCAAAATTCAGTTAAAAACACAAAATCAGGGTATATCAAGATCGGTTACTATTATGATACTGATAAGGTAACCTTTTACGTTCTCGACTCCGGCCAGGGTTATTTCAAATGCAAAGAATTTCTTCAATCCGAAGACATGAATGAATCGCTGACACTCTACAATGATACCTATACAGCGATCAACATTACTCTGGCCAAGAAACTCATTCTAATGTTGGGAGGAAGCATCCGGATTGAATGTAATGGCCTTACAGGGGCAGGCATTTACTTCTCAATTCCGGCCAGGCTTGTAGCCAGTTCCGACATTAATATAAATAAATATGTTAATACCATGATAGCTATCTGATAAGCTACGATCTAAAATTCAATGTCATGCAATAAAAAATGGCTGTTCTGGCAATGGGCAGCCATTTTCCTTTACTTACGGCCAATTACTTTAACTTCTGTTCGTCTGTTTAATTTTCTGCCTTCAGATGTAAGATTGTCACCAATGGGGAATGTATTTCCGTACCCTTTGAATTTCAGGCGGTTTGCATCTATATTTTTATTGGTAAGATAAGCAATTACCGACTGGGCTCTTCTTTCTGACAGAATAAGATTATACTCATCAGATCCGGTTGAATCAGTATACCCTCCAATTTCTATAATAATGTCTTTATTGTCATTAAGAAGTCTGATAAGATTATTCAGCTCCGACATTGATTCTTTTCTTAGTTGCCATGAATCAATTTCATAAAATACATTAGTGAGCAACATGCTCTCACCAACTTTAATCGGACTGAGACTTATCTTTTTTATATATGGCGCTACAACTGAATGCTCACCTTCAAACATAAAATTTTCTGAATAGAACAGATAGCCGGCTTTTGTTACGTTAATCCCATAATTGAATCCTGACGGAAGGCAAACCAGGAAATTGCCCGTTAAGTCGGTTGAATTTTTAACTGCAATTTTATCTGTGGAAAGATTGATAAGCTCATAATCGGCTTTAAGTAATTTCCCGGTTTCACTGTCATAAACCTTTCCTTTGAGATATGACACCGGATTCGGCCGGGCTGATTCATAAAGGTTGAAATAGAATATATCTTTCCCGTTTGATTTATCTCTTACAGAAGAGAAATATGCTTTTTGGCCACCTGACTCTATTACTAGTCCGGTTTCTTCATTATATGTATTTATCGGAAAGCCAAGATTTTCAGGTGCTGTCCAGGTGCTGTCTTCATTCATCCTTGTCATGTAAATATCAAATCCACCCATGCCTGTTCTTCCATCGGATGCAAAATAAAGAGTCTTTCCGTCGAAGTGAATAAAGGGCGACATTTCATCTCCATCGGTATTAATCACACTACCCATATTTACAGGCACACTGAAAACATTCTGACTATTTGAAATCGAATACCAGAGATCCTTTCCTCCAAAGCCACCAGGACGGCTGCTTGAGAAGAAAAGCATTTTTCCATCTGCATTTATTGAGGGCTGTGATTCCCACGATGAGGTATTTACAGGAAATTTCAGATTCGAAGGCTGCGACCAAACTCCTTCTGAATATGATGAAAAGTATATATCACAGCTTCCGAGACCTCCTGGTCTGTCGCATGCGGTAAAAAAAATATAATTTCCTCCGGATGAAATTGTCTGTGCTCCTTCATTCTGACGTGTATTAAGAGGTCCTCCTGCATTCATTGCTGTTTGCCATGAACTATCAGAAAGAAAACTCACGTAGAAATCCTCCTGGTTAAGTGAAAATGCAGATTGATTTTCTCCCGGCCGGTATTGCCTGGTAAACATAAGCATCTGTCCATCAGCGGTTATGGCTGGCCAGTATTCATCATCCTTTGTGTTAATTCCGCTTCCGACACTTACAGGATTAAATGGTACCGGATTTTTAAGGGCATTGAGTGCAAATTCGCAGTTTTTGATGTTTTTCAAGGCAATGGCTTTATTCTTTTCTGACATACCTTCCTGTACAATGTAAACCTTAAAATGTATGAGTGCATTTTCATAATCACCTGAGAATAACTCAGCTATGGCCATATTGAAAAAAACCGGCTTAAAGAAAAGTGAATCCAGCTTAACTGCAGTTTTGAAATTTAAAGCAGCTTCCTGGAATCTTTTCTGCTTTGACATCAACTCACCCAGCATCATATAAGCTTCATAGAAACCATTATCGATTGAAATCGCTTCATTCAGATAGAATTCAGCCTTACCATAATCCATAAAATCAAAAGATGTAACTCCTTCGTTATAAAACTTCAAGGCTCTGTTTGAAGATGTATGAAAACCCTGCGAATAGCAATCAGGAGCTTTCGCAAGGAAAACAATCAACAAGAATATGGGAACCAGAGATTTCATGCTTTAAGGGATATGCATGTATTTATGAGCCTGCAGAGATACTCTCCATGAGGGATGGCGTTTCACATATTCAACTATCCGGGGAATAATGATTTTGAACCTGCTCCACTCGGGTTGCAGAAAGAGTATGCATTCCCTGCTCACCATTGATTTAAACTTTTCGGCCCATTCAAAATCATTTTCATCCTGGATAATGACCTTAAGTTCATTTGCAACATTGGTAATATGGTCAACAGGTGGCATATTCCTTTTTGGAGAAAGGCAAATCCAGTCCCATTCCCCGCTCAGCGGATAAGCGCCTGAAGTTTCAATGAATGTATTTATATTTTCCTTCTTCAAGCCAGAGCATAATAAATCGAGGTTCCACATCAATGGTTCCCCGCCTGTAACAACAACAGAATCTGTGCCAGAATTAATCACATTGTTTATTATTACTTCCGTCTCAACCATAGGATGCACTGCAGGATTCCAGGAAAACCTGGAATCGCACCAGCTGCATCCGACATCGCAACCACCAAGTCTTATAAAATAGGCCGCTTTCCCGGTATGATATCCTTCTCCCTGTAGAGAGAAGAATTCCTCCACCAGAGGCAATTTCTCCGGTTCATTGGCGGAGTTTATCAGTTTGTTCATTTTATGTAAAGCGAGGTTCCCGGGATTTATCATTAAATCAGCCTCACAGTAAATTAATTAATATTCAAAAGATCCAGGAATTCCTGAAAGAAAAAAGTATTCTCATGTATTCCTGAAAATCTGCCGGCACCAGGACCATAAGAAAAGATTGGCACCATCACTGCAGTATGGCCTTCTCCTGAAAATTTAGCTTCAGCCTGATGGCCGGCGACATTGCCGCCAGTAAGGGTAAGACCTCCTGTTTCGTGATCCGCGGTAACTACTATAAGTGTATTGCTATTGGCAGAAGCAAATTCAAGTGCAACACCTATAGCTTTATCCATGTCTATCATTTCTGAAGTCAGGTAGTCAAAATTATTTTCATGAGCAGCCCAGTCGATCATCGATCCTTCTATCATAAGGACAAATCCTTTTTTATTCTTGCTTAAAGTTTCAATTGCTTTCCTGGTCATTTCACTTAAAGCATTCTCCCTGCCCTCTGAGGCTTTTGGCATATGTTCCTTTGCCAATAAACCAGCAATCTTTTCTGATTGAGATTTCTTTAAATCATCTATTGTATAAACGACATCAAAACCCTGTTCTTTAAGGTTTACAGCAAGATCTGCACTGTCCTTTCTTAAACGAAAATGATTTTCACCACCTCCAATGAAAACATCAACCGTGCCATTGAGAAAATCTTTTGCTATATCCTCATAGTTTCCTCTGCCTGCATTATGAGCCACAAAAGAAGCCGGGGTCGCATGAGTAACAGAGCTTGTGCTTACAACACCTGTTGCAAAGCCCTGTTTATGTGCTATTTCCATTATAGAGACTACCGCTGTACTATCAGGTTTTACTCCGATCATTCCATTATTGGTTTTTACTCCGCAGGCAATAGCAGTTCCGCCTGCACCTGAGTCGGTGATATAATTATCGGCTGAATATGTTTTACTGAAGCCTGAATAAGGGAATTTTTCAAGTGAAAACGGTTCTGAGGTGGTTGACATTCCTGCATATACATGTGCAGTACCCATTCCATCGCCAATGAAAATAATAATATTGTTTGGATTTTCCTGTTTGTCGTTTATTTTATCGACACAGCCGGAAATGAATAATACCAGAACAAGAATAAAAATATTACCTGATTTTTTTTTCATAAAAATGAATTAACAATAATATATACAATGAATTACAAAATTAACAAATTATTTTGCCGTGCCAAAAAGAAGCGGGTACTCACGCTTCCTTGCCAACTGAACCCATTTTTCCGGGATTATTTTCCAGTTATTTTTGGCTTCGGGGCTTATTGTTTTCTTTGCTTCAATAGATTTCAGAATATAATACCTGAGGTCTCTTTCAGTAGATTTCACCAGTCGTGCGCGAAGTTCATCCTTATCAATACCGGCTCCTTCCGTAAAGTGACCACCCCCCCCGTTTCCCCTGTATGAATTAACAGATACCTTGTATATTTTGTTCTCTACAAAAGGCTGACCGTTTGTAAAACCTTTTATTTCAACCCGTGATCCCTCTGGTTTACTGACATCAACAACATAATCAATACCTGCAGCTGATTCAAAATTATAGGGCTGATTTTTCAGCCATGCTTTTCCATCTGTCAGAAGGGTTTTCCCGTTCTTATCAGTACGGAATTTTAATAATCCATCCTCAGGGCCTTTCATGGTATTCAGCCATCCTGAATATGAAAACTCAAGATATTTCCTGATTTCTTCTCCTGACAAGGTCATGGTATAGAGCATATTCTCAAACCGGTATAGCTTAAAAAGATCGCCTACTGTGACAGGGCCCCGGGCGATCTTCACATCAAATGATAATGGAGCTGCAAATGAAATATCGGATCCCGTTATTTCTGTCTGTATTGAATGGATCAGACCGACAAAAGCTGAATATCCAAAATATGCATCACGCGAGGAGATATCGGCTGAGGAAGTTCCAATGACCCTGCTTACATAATTATAAACTATGTCGTGCTGTGTGGCATACTTTGCAATTAATCCATTATCTGGTTCATAGTCTGAAACATTAACTATTTTTCCGCTGATTAATTTTCTCCATTTCTTATTTTTCCCGGGGATAAAGGTTATATCAGCCTGGGCAAGCTTTGTTGCTTTGCTACCACCATTAAGGATCAGAACAGTATCGCCTGCTGTATTAACAAATTGCTCATTTGCAACCCTGTGATCATGACCGGTGAATATTATGTCAAATCCGGGTACGTTGTAAGCAACAGCTGCCGATCCATCTTGAATGTATTTAACTTGCTTGTCTTCGGAAACGTCCCACCCGGAATGAAAAAGACCAACAATCAGATCAGGCTTCTCACCTATTATTTCCGGCATCCACTTCTTTGCAGTTTCAACCATATCTTTAAACTCTATACCTGAATAAAGTTCAGAAGGCAGCCATTCAGGGATTTGTGGAGTCACAAGACCAAAAACAGCAATTCTGATTCCATCCCTTTCAATAATTACATAAGGTTTAAAATATGGTTTATCTGTTTTAGTGTTGATGGCATTTGCAGCCAGAAGAGGAAAATTATACTCTCCAATGATCCGGTCGTATACTGCATGTCCGGTCTCAATATCATGGTTACCGACGGTGCCGGCATCATAATTCATATAATTCATTACATCAGACAGAAGATGGGGAGAAACAGTATCTATAAAATTATAATAGTAAACCTCAGGCTGACCCTGCAGGTTATCTCCATTATCAAGAAGAACTGTTGGGTTTATGCTTCTTCTCTCCTTTATATAGGTATAGGAAGACGCAAGAGAGGCATCAAGCTCTGTTTTGTCGGTATAGTCATAAGGTAAAATAACACCATGAATATCGGTTGTTTCAATCAGGCTTATTGTTTTTGTTCCTGGTTTTACGCATGAAACCAACAGAATACCTAATATGAATCCACCAAAAAGGGCACGCAGTTGTCGTATTTTCATCCTTCTTTTAGTTAAAAGTTCCAAACTTATGAAAGAATAATCACTTTTGCTTATTATGTTTTAACTTAATAATCTATTCAGTCTGTAAATTATATATTTGTTGTTTAAAATCTACAATTATGGTTGTTACCGGACTGGAATCAATTTTAGATAAACTCCCTTTAACTTTGAAGGGAAAAAACATCGCAATTTTATGTCATGCACCTAGCATTTCAAGAGATTTCAGACATATTACAGACATATTCCATGGTCGCACTGACTGCAGGCTTGCTGCCATTTTCGGGCCACAGCACGGCATTCACGGCCAGACTCAGGATAATATGATAGAATGGCAAAGTGAAAGGCATCCTCTATATGATATTCCGGTTTACAGTTTATATGGTGAGCATCGCAAACCAACGGTGGAAATGCTCAATAATATTGATATACTGCTAATTGATCTTCAGGATGTTGGCGCAAGACTATATACGTATGTCTGGACTCTGAAGCTCTGCCTTGAAGCATGTTCTGAAGCGGGAATCCCTGTCTGGGTACTGGACCGGCCCAATCCTATCGGAGAAGTATCGTGTGACGGACCGGTATTAAAGGAGGAATATTTCACTTTTGTGGGAGGAGCATCCATCCCATTGTGTCACCGGATGACAATGGGTGAAATGGCTGTGTGGATAAAAGATAAATATCATCCGGCATGTGATCTCAATATTGTATGGATGAAAAACTGGAGGAGATCTTCATTATACACAGAAACAGGACTGCCCTGGGTTTTACCTTCACCCAATATGCCTACAGTGCAGACAGCAATTGTTTATCCGGGAACAGTTCTTATCGAAGCATTGAATATTTCAGAGGGAAGAGGAACAACAATACCCTTCGAACTTTTCGGAGCACCATTTATCAACGCGGATAAACTAAAGAAGAATCTTGATTCCCGAAAGCTGAAGGGATGTGCATTCAGGATACATAATTTCATACCTGCATTTCACAAATTCAACGGAGAAACATGCAATGGTTTGCAGATACATGTTACTGATGCCGGCATTTTCAAGCCTGTTGGCACAGCACTGGAAATTTTTGATGCCGTTATTGAAACTTCGGAAAATAACAGTCTGAAGTTCAATAATCCTCCTTATGAATATGAACAAAAGCTTGTACCTTTCGATATACTTTCAGGAGATTCAGGGATGAGGGAGACTATTATCGGCAGAAAAAATCTGAGAATTGAGAAAGAGAGATGGGAGGAGGAAATTGAAAATTTCAAAAATGAATTCAGCCGGTATGCGGCTTACAAGGATTAATCCGCAACAGAAATTATTCTTTGGTAAGAAACCTGGTTAATTTTTCGATAAGTACCTGGGCATAAATTGGTTTAACAATATAATCATTGAATCCCCAGTCAAGTATTTTTTCCTTTTCTCCCAGAAGGCCGTAGGCAGTTTGTGCAATAATTATGATGTTATTTCCTGATTCCCGGATCTTTTTTGTAGCAGTATAGCCATCCATTACCGGAAGCTGTATATCCATCAGAATAAGCTCAATACCCGGATTCTGAATGACAGTATCGATAGCTTCCTGTCCATTCCCGGCATTATAAAGCAGCATTCCTGTTTTTTCAAGGATTTTATTAAGATACAACCTGCTTGACAAGTCATCTTCAACTATCAGTATTTCTCTTCCTTTTAATGTTTCATTTTCCATCCGTGCAGGTTTATTCAAATAATCCATCATCCCTCAAAACCACTAATATAGCAGAGTTTGGAACAACGACATATTTTTCCTTATTAAATTCGATTTCAATAGCGCTGTTTTGCAGATAGACAGCCTGATCGCCAACCTTTGTCTGAAGAGGAACATACTTAGGTTCATCAGAGTTGTTCTTCCATGGTTCATCACTATCGTTTACGGAAGGAATAGGATAACCCGGACCAACTTTCACAACAAAACCAATCTGAACTTTCTCATGTTCGTTAACACCAGGAGGAAGAAGCAGACCACTTTTTGTTTTTGATTGCGGCACTTTGGGTTTTATCAATACCCTGTCGCCAATCACAATCAGCTTTTTCAGGTCTTTTTCATCTAAGAATACACTCATGTCATCAGTACTTACAGACAAAAGTATTATTTTTTACTATAATCGAAAACCACGGGGTGGAATTAATTAATATTGCATCCTACTAATAAAATCAGATATTACAATGGAATCTGATACCTATAAAACAATCAGATCAGACTCAACGGGTTTATACAAGGATAAAGGAAGCCGGTTTATTTCTTTTGCTATTCCTTTATCAGACCCTGAACAGGTAAAACCGATCATTGATAAAATAAGAAAAGAGCATCATGAAGCGCGTCATCATTGTTTTGCTTATATGTTTGGAGCTGAAAGACTCGTGTGGAGGACAAATGATGACGGCGAACCTTCAGGAACAGCCGGCAAACCAATTCTGGGTCAGATTAATTCACATGGACTTACAAATATAGTTATAGTAGTAAGCAGGTATTTCGGAGGCACCCTGCTTGGGGTAAGTGGGCTTATAAATGCCTATAAATCAGCAGCTTTATCCGCTATTGAAAATGCTGAGATTGTTGAGGAGACACTTCATGAAATTCATGAAATAGTGTATCCTTATGAAAACATGAATGATGTAATGAAAATACTGAAAGAGGAAGGAATTGATCAGTCAGACCAGAAATTTGATCTCGAGTGCAGAATCAGGATCAGTTTCAGAATATCATCACGTGAGAGGGTAATAACACGTTTAAAAAGAATAAATGGTTTAACTCATATGTATATTGAGACAAAATAACTGTTATTTATTTAACAGTTCACTAGCCCTCCCCTGTTTAAAGTTTTAAATTAATTATTAACAGATAATTGAATTGTTTTGATTCTTAAGTAACTTTATCAGGCTTATTTTGTATCAACCAATGTGTCAGCATAAATGAAAAACAGAAGTTTAGTTTCGATAGATGATTTTTCGACTGAAGAAATTCTCAAAATACTCGATCTTGCAGCAGAATTCGAAAAGCAGCCTGTAAGAAAACTTCTTGAAGGAAAAGTAATTGCCACATTGTTTTTTGAGCCATCAACCCGTACCAGATTAAGTTTTGAAAGTGCCATTAACAAATTAAGCGGGAAAATTGTAGGTTTCACGGATTCATCCAGTTCAAGTGTTTCAAAAGGAGAAACACTGCATGACACAATAAAGATGGTAAGCAGTTACAGCGATCTGATTGTTATGAGGCATCCTGTTGAAGGAAGCGCCAGATTTGCCAGCGAGATAGCTTCAGTACCGGTGATCAATGCAGGAGATGGCGCCAACCAACATCCCACACAGACTCTGCTGGATTTATATTCAATTAAGAAAACACAGGGAACGCTCGATAATCTTAATATATTCATGGTTGGCGACCTGAAATACGGAAGAACTGTACATTCACTTATGATGGCCATGTCGCGTTGGAATGCAACATTCAACTTTATATCTCCTGAAGAGCTTAAGATGCCGGATGAATTCAAAATCTATCTCGATAATATCGGATTAAAATATTACGAGCATTCTGATTTTACTGACATAATTTCAAAAGCCGATATAATCTATATGACCAGAGTACAGAAGGAAAGGTTTTCAGATCCGATGGAATATGAGAAGGTAAAGAATGTTTACGTACTCAGGAATGCCATGCTTGGGAATACAAAACCAAACATGCGTATTCTGCATCCGCTGCCAAGGGTGAATGAAATACATACTGATGTAGATACAAATCCCAAAGCATATTATTTTGAGCAGGCTTTGAACGGAGTTTATACCAGACAGGCTATTCTTTGTTCTTTATTAGGAGTAATTTAAACAGAACAGAATCATGAAGGAAGCAAAGCAAATGAGTGTCAGTGCAATTCAGAATGGCACTGTCATTGACCATATACCTGCCAAAAATTTATTCAAAGTAATACAGATTCTCAGGCTTGACCGCATTGATAACCAGATTACATTTGGCACTAATCTCGAGAGCAAGAGAATGGGCAGGAAGGCAATAATCAAGATCTCCGAGATATTCTTTGAAGATGAGGACATAAACAGGATCGCTCTTGTAGCTCCCGATGCCAAACTGAATATAATCAGGGATTATGAAGTTGTAGAGAAGAAGGTGGTTGTTGTCCCTGACACAATTACTGGTATTGCAATGTGCATGAATCCAAAGTGCATTACAAATTTTGAACAGGTAACAACCAGATTCAGGGTTGTATCAAAGAAAAATGTGGCATTAAAGTGCCACTATTGTGAAAAAATTACAAATCAGGAGAATCTTCAGATAAAGTAACTTATAAACCCCAAAGCGGTGATAAAAACTCGTGCTTTGAGGTTAAGTATTTACCTTCTATCTCAGTCTGTCATAAGACCTTACAAGCTCTTCATCCTTCCTGATCCCCCTATATGCCAGGTATGCAAGGATCAACTCCACAACCGGCAAAATAAGCTTAGCACCAGGATTTATTTCAGCATTGAAATTAGTCATGACATAATATGAATACCAAGCCAAAAGTGCAATCTGAACAACAATAATAAAAATCAGAAAGGCCGTCACCTTCATTTGCAGCTTCCTGTTTTTAAATAGGAATATTAACAAAAATGAAAGAAGCGGGATAAGTGCCAGTAAAATAGAAAGCAAAGGAATACTTTCAACATTTTCAGACATTCTTTCGATCCCTGAAAAATCAATGTTCAATGTACTATTACTGTTTTCCGTGAAATTAATTATACTGCCGGTAAGGAATAAAACGGACATAATAGTTGTCAGTAATAAATAAAGAGACTGGATTCGCTGGATCATGAAATTCAATTATTTTATTGTTTTACAAAATTAGTCTGAATTGTTTGAAATCTAAATCAGAAATCCAAATAATGAGCTAAATGCGTTATAATTATTGAATTTTAACACTTTTTATAATACTGTTTTAAAGGTTCCACTATTTTATAAATAACTTTGACTGCTTTTAAAACGTTTACTGGTAATAACTTTTAGTAGATCCATCTGCGATGAATAAGAAATTCCGATTAATTACAACAATATTACTAACAGGTCTTCTTTTATTGATCATTTTCTGGCCCAAGCTCAAACCGGTGATGGCCGCAAAAAAGCAGGATAATTTTGCTCCGGGAGGCCCTGGTATCCAGAATCGCCAGCTCCTTAATGTAATAGGACTTATAATTAATCCATCGCAAATGAGCGAATTAATAGTTAGTACAGGAACCCTGAAACCTGATGAGGAGGTTGACTTATCTTTTGAAACATCAGGAAAAATCATTCAAATCAATTTTACTGAAGGCACCCGTGTAAAAAAGGGAGATCTCCTGGCTAAGATAAATGACAGACCTTTGCAAGCTCAGCTGCAA
Source organism: Bacteroidales bacterium (assembly GCA_038325595.1). Taxonomy (GTDB): domain Bacteria; phylum Bacteroidota; class Bacteroidia; order Bacteroidales; family VadinHA17; genus LD21. The sequence goes on from JBBQJD010000075.1 coordinate 12,608, forward strand.
AAGCTGCAGGCTGAGAAAAAACTAACGGAAGAAAAAGAATTCCGTCAAAGGAGCCTGCTGGATAAGGATGCCATAAGCCAGGAAAGCTATGATCAGATAGTTACTGAACTTCAGACAATTGAAGCTGATATCAATCTGATCAGAGCACGGATATCAGAAACTGAACTCAGGGCACCTTTCGATGGAATAATAGGACTCAGATATCTCAGTGAAGGAAGCTATAGTAATACCTCAACGAAGATAGCAAGGCTCGTAAAAAGTACTCCGCTAAAGGTTGAGTTTTCAATTCCCGGAAAATATGCAGAGCAGATGAGGACGGGTTACCCTGTAACATTTACGATTGACGAAAAGCCGGATAAATATGAGGCAATCGTATATGCGGTTGATCCACAGGTGAATCTGGATACAAGAACCATAACTATCAGGGCTTTATATCCTAACAGGAAAGCAGAGCTTAAACCAGGCCGGTTTGCAACCATTACCCTTCTTTTGTCTCAGATCGATGATGCCATTTCAATACCTACAGAAGCTCTTATCCCCGAAATGGAAGGAGAAATTGTTTTTACCCTTAAATCAGGAAGAGCAAACAGGACCAAGGTGACAACCGGATTGCGTACCGCGTCGGAAATCCAAATCTTAACCGGACTCAATTTCGGAGATACATTAATTACTTCAGGAATTTTACAATTGAGGCATAATCTCCCTGTTGTACTTGACACAGTAATTAAAAAGAAGGATACAATGGAAGTGGAAATTGAGGACATAGCGAAAGTAAAATTATGAGCCTTGCATCAATCAGCATAAAACGCCCTGTACTGGCAACAGTATTCTCACTTATTATTCTCATTTTCGGAATTATTGGAATGACTTATCTGGGTATCAGGGAATTTCCAAGTGTTGACCCGCCAATTATCACGGTAAGCACTTCATATCCCGGAGCTAATTCCGATGTAATCGAAACCCAGATAACGGAACCGCTTGAACAATCAATAAATGGTATTCCGGGGATTCGAACGCTATCGAGTGTGAGCCGACAGGGAGGAAGCAACATTACTGTTGAGTTTGAGCTTACCGTCGATCTGGAGACTGCAGCCAATGATGTCAGAGATAAAGTATCTCAGGCAACAAGAATGCTTCCGCGCGATGTAGACCCTCCTACTGTGGCAAAAGCTGATGCTGATGCAAATCCAATAATGTTCGTCGCAGTTCAGAGTGAAACCAGATCTCTTCTTGAATTGTCAGAACTGGCTGAACTTACATTTAAGGAACAACTGCAGACTATTTCCGGGGTAAGTGCAATCTGGATCTGGGGACAAAAAAGATACGCCATGAGGATCTGGATTGATCCGGCCAAGCTGGCCGGATATCAGCTGACTCCCCTTGATGTAAGAAATGCGATATCCAGGGAAAATATTGAACTTCCTGCCGGAAGCATTGAGGGCAATACCACTGAACTTACAATAAGGACACTTGGTCTGATGTCCACTCCTGCTGAGTTTAATAATCTAATTATCAAGCAATCAGGTGATCAGGTTGTCAGAGTGCAGGATATAGGCCGGGCAGAGCTGGGACCAGAAGACTTGCGCGGTATTCTGAAAATGAATGGAGTTCCCATGGTGGGAATTGTCATTATTCCACAGCCCGGAGCTAACCATATTGAAATCGTTGATGAAGTATATCAGAGACTTGAGTATATAAAGAAAGACCTTCCTGAGGATGTAAAAATTGAAGTTGGATTTGATAATACAGAATATATAAGATCATCAATAAAAGAGGTAAAGACAACGATTTATGTTGCTTTTGCCCTGGTAGTAATCATTATCTTCTTTTTCCTTCGTAACTGGAGAACAACGCTTATTCCGATTATAGTTATTCCTGTATCGCTTATAGGGTCATTCTTCATAATGTATCTTGCAGGCTTTACAATTAATGTTCTCACGCTGCTTGCTATCGTACTGGCTATCGGACTTGTAGTTGACGATGCTATAGTAATGATGGAGAACATATACGTAAAGATCGAAAACGGAATGACGCCGTATGAGGCGGGATTAAAAGGTTCGGATGAAATATTCTTTGCCATTATTTCAACAACAATTACTCTTATTGCCGTATTTTTCCCCATTGTTTTTCTTGAAGGTATGACAGGAAGACTTTTCAGGGAGTTCAGTATTGTTATTGCAGGTGCTGTTGCTATCTCTTCCTTTGTAGCATTAACTCTCACACCTATGCTTTCCACAAAACTTCTCAGACCGCACCGTGCACATGGAAAGGTTTTTAATTTTACCGAGACATTTTTCAACAACCTCAATAACCGTTACAGGAATTCCCTTAATACATTTCTTGGGAAAAGATATATTTCAATTATAATTCTTACAATATCATTCGTTCTTATATTCATATTATACAAAGTAATTCCGGCAGAAATGGCTCCGATGGAGGACCGCTCACAGGTAATTGTAAATACTACGACGACGGAAGGAGCCACTTATGAGTATAAATTTGACTATATTGAAGATCTTGCGCTCCTTGCCGACAGCATTGTTCCTGAAAGTAAGTTCACGACCTCGATGATTCGCGGAGGCGGTGGAAGCTTGCGGCTCGCACTTGTTAAGCCTGATCAGAGGGAACATTCACAGCAGGAAATTGCCAACCGTTTAAGTGCTGCAGTGCGTACAAAAACAAAGGCTCGTGCAATGGTTATGCAACAATCAACTTTTGGAGGGAGAAGATCCGGGATGCCTATTCAGTATGTTCTTCAGGCTCCGAATATTACAAAACTCAGAGAGATCATCCCTACTTTTATGGCAGAGGTTCAGGACGATCCAATATTTCAGATGGCGGACATCAATCTTAAATTTACAAAACCTGAGCTGCAGATCCAGATCAATCGCGATAAGGCTAACTTGCTTGGTGTATCGACACAAAATATCGGACAAACACTCCAGTTAGCGCTCAGCGGACAGCGTTTCGGATACTTCTTTATGAACGGAAAACAGTATCAGATACTTGGCGAACTTGCCCGCGAGAACAGAAACAAGCCTTTGAATCTCCAATCATTATATGTACGTAATAATACCGGAGAGATGATTCAGTTCGACAATCTGGTTACCCTTTCTGAAGAAACTGCGCCACCACAATTGTACCGTTACAACAGGTTCGTTGCAGCAACAATTTCAGCAGGCCTGGCAGAGGGTAAAACTATAGGAGAAGGCCTTGCAGAGATGGACAAGATAGCCGCAAAAGTACTGGATGACACCTTCAGAACTGCTCTCGATGGCGATTCAAAGGATTTCCGGGAAAGTTCTTCCAGCCTAATGTTTGCATTCATGCTTGCCCTTGTATTGATTTTCCTTGTTCTTTCAGCCCAGTTTGAAAGCTTCAAGGATCCATTTATAGTTATGATGACAGTACCTCTTGCTCTCACAGGAGCCTTATTTTTCATGTGGTATTTTAATATAACCATGAATATATTCAGCCAGATCGGCATAATCATGCTTATCGGGCTCGTATCAAAAAATGGTATTCTGATAGTGGAGTTTGCCAATCAAAGGAAAACAGCAGGATTTTCAAAGCTGGAAGCCATTCAGTATTCCGCCGCTGCCAGATTCAGGCCTATATTAATGACAAGTCTTTCAACAATACTTGGAGTTCTACCTCTTGCACTGGGATTCGGAGAGGGTGCACAAAGCAGGGTTGCAATGGGGGTTGCGGTTGTCGGAGGATTGACAATATCAACTTTTCTTACGCTTTATGTAGTACCAGCCATTTATTTATTTATCTCCAGTGAAACAAATAAGAGTACAAATGAGGTTCCTGTTGCTTAGCTTAATGTTGATTTCTGTATTATTTCCGATCAAAAGCCAGAATGTCTATACTCTGCAGGAATGCATAAGAATCGGTTTGGAAAAAAATTATTCCATACTTGTTGCAAAAAATAATGAAACTATAGCAGCGAATAACTTTACCCTTGGCAATGCAGGTTACCTGCCTTCACTCGACCTTAACAGCCGTTATAACGGGTCATTGAATAACACAACCCAGAATCAGAGAGCAGGCGGGCAAATTGTCGAAAAAGGTTTATATGGTACCACAGCGAATGCCGGCGTTGCTCTTGAATGGACAATATTCAATGGCTTCAACGTCCAGACAACATACAAAAAACTAAATGAGTTAAAAGAGCTTGGAACTTTAAGAACTCAGCTGGAAGTTGAGAATCTGATCGCAGATATCATTTCGGGTTATTACAATTATATTGAGCAGGTTCAGCTGCTTAAAAACATCAATTATGCTGTAACTTTATCAAAAGAAAGGCTAAGAATTGACGAAGAAAGATACCTGCTTGGGTCCAGTTCAAAATTGCAGGTTCTGCAGTCGAGGGTTTACCTGAATGCCGACAGTTCAAGGCTGTCAAAACAAAATGATGTTATAAGGGAAGCGGAGGTAAGATTGAACCAGCTACTGGCCGTTGAAGATATGGGAGCTCAGTTTAATTCACAGGATACAACTGTTGAAGTTAATCCTCTGTTGCTTTATGAAAAACTTATGAGTGAGACACTTGAAAAGAATACCAGCCTTTCCATTGCATCAAAGAATAAAACAATATCAGAACATGATTATAAAATAATTATGTCGCGATCATATCCATTCTTAAATCTCTCAACAGGATATAGTTACAACCTGAATACATTTCCATCAGGAGCAAACAAGAGTCTGGTAACAAACGGCATGAATTATGGACTGACGCTTGGATTTAACCTTTTCAACGGGTTCAATCAGAAGAGGAATATCCGGAACTCATCGCTGGAGATCCAAAACCAGGAGCTGATGTATTATGAAATTGAACAAGGGATCAAAGCTGATCTTATTACAATATATAATGGTTACAGCAACAACCTTAAACTGATTAAGCTTGAAGAGCAAAACCTTGAGACTGCAACAGAAAATCTTGAAATAGCCCTGGAGAGGTATAAATTAGGAAGCCTTTCAGGTATTGATCTCCGGGAAGTTCAAAAAAGCCTTCTCGATGCCAAAGAGAGACTATTATTGATTGAATTCCAGACCAAGCTGGCTGAGATCTCTCTGCAGCTTATCTCGGGTAATATCATGGAGTATTATCAGTAGTTTTTTGACGGGTTACCATTCAATAAATAATTAAAACTATATGAGTATCTGGAATCAATAATATGCTTTTATTGATTTTGACTTCGTCGAGCTTCTCTTCGCTCCGGTTCTTCGTTTGCCCCTGACCCTAAAGGGTGCGAAGAACCTACGACACGAACTGGAGGTGCGAACCGGCTGTTTCGACATCAAAGCCAGCGGTGATACAGAAGCCTCATTCCTTGTATCCTGAGGTTAATTCCAAAAAGATTAATAAATTGAAGGCAGATATTGATCAGTTTCAGTATTTTTGAGGTTAATTTTTTAATTGAGTGTCTGAAATGAATAATATGCTTTTATTGATTTTGACTTCGTCGAGCTCCGCTTCGCTCCGGTTCTTCGTCTGCCCCTGACCCTAAAGGGTGCGAAGAACCGAGTCCAGCTCTGCTGGTGAGCTCGGCGCAGCCAAAATCAATTACTCCTTTAGGGTCGGGGCAAATAATTGATTTTCAAGCGCTATTTTGTTTTTATTATTGATTACCGATACTCATAATTTTTTATTATGCAGAAGAAAACTGAGCTTATCACCAACAAAGATGGAAGCATATTTCATCTTAACCTTCTTCCTGAAGATATTTCCGATAAAATAATAATTGTCGGGGATCCGGGCCGTGTGGACATGTTAGCCACATTATTGCAGGATATCAGGGTAAGGAAAGAGAACAGGGAGTTCCGCACAGTTACAGGGACTTATGAAAACAGCGAAGTAACAATTATCTCATCGGGAATTGGAACCGATAATATAGATATTCTTATAAATGAACTTGATGCTCTGGTAAATATTGATCTGAAAACAGGAGAAGTAAAGGAAGAACCAGTATCCCTGACAATAATAAGACTAGGGACATCAGGCGGATTGAGGCAGGATATACCGGTTGGTTCGTTTGTTCTTGCAGAAACCGCAATAGGTTTTGACGGGCTTCTGCATTTCTATGAAGGTTATGACTGGATACTTGACACCGGTTTATCTGATTATCTTGTTCAGTATCTTGAATGGCCCGACACCCTATCCTACCCTTATTCGGTAAATGCAAACAAGGAACTTGTCAGCTTATTCAGCAGTGAAGGATTTATCAAGGGTATCACTATATCAACCCCGGGGTTTTATGCTCCGCAGGGAAGGAGTCTCAGACTTAACGCATTTGATAATGAGATAAATAGCTTATTATCAGAATTTGTATACAGAGGCAGAACGATCAGCAATTATGAAATGGAAAGCTCGGCAATTTATGGATTATCAGCACTCCTTGGTCACAGAGCCCTTAGTGTTTGTCTGGTCATTGGAAACCGTGTCACAGGCGAATTCCT
>JBBQJD010000076.1:0-19003 GCA_038325595.1 Bacteroidales bacterium
AAAAATATCCTGCCCGCTTCCGGCACCACCAAACCCGGTTTTGCGTTCTGTAATATTGTGAGCTGTAAAACAACCACCGACTTTTAATTTTGGATCGACATCAAGGAAATAATTTTTATACCAGTCTTTATCGGCATCGCTGAAAACAAAATCGAAAGGTCCTTCAAGCTCTTTAACCAGAACATGAGCATCGGTAAGTCTTGCATCGATATATTCTGATAATCCGGCTTTCTTGAAATTCTCCACAGCTGTTTGGTGGCGGCCCTTATCTATATCTATGGTAATGAGCTTACCTCCTGTTTTGCTTAATGCCCATGCTATCCAAATTCCTGAATGCCCTGTTGATGTACCTATTTCAAGAGCACTTTTGTAGTTGTTCTTTATTATAATATCGTAAAGCAGTCGACCATCGGATTCCGGCACATTCATATCATGCCACTGCCCTTTGTTCTCTGACAGGATTTTTTTCACTTTTTCATCCAGTGCTGGATTTTCCCTGACCTGCTGAGCTTTTAAATTCATTAATGGAAATATAAGCAGGAAAATAATAAAAGTTGATAATGTGAATTTCTTCATCTTGCTGAATTATTGATGTTAAAGGATTATTCTCCATCAGACGATGTGTAATTGAGCTGTGAACCATGAAACAATTTTTTATATTGCTTGTTAAAAATTATAACATTGCATTATGAAATTTGTTTTATGAAGCATTATCAAAACTATTATAAAAAAGTATTTATTTTACGGCTGCAAAATTTCAAGATTTTAAAAAGTAAAACGTTATATATAACTACATGAACTTTACAGACTTCATTACCAACCATGGAAAAAGAATTAATAAAGAATATTTTATTAATCTGATCCAGGTTTCCAAAACTGATGGGAAGATAAATGCCCCTGAACTTGAATTACTTCATAAGGAAGGGAGAAAGTTCGGTCTTACGGATCCGGAAATTGATAAGTTAATTTCTTCTGAGGCACATCACCATTATGTTGCCCCATACAGCCTGAGTGAGAAGTTTGAACATCTTTATAATATTGCTGAAATGATTCTTGCCGATGATATTGTAAATGAAAGCGAGATGAAAATGATCAGGAAGTTTGCAATTGAAGCCGGATTCAGTGATGAGGTCATTGAGGGTTTGCTTGAAATTCTGCTCGAAGGCGTTGCAAAGGGTGAAGAAGAGGAAAAACTTCTTAAAGTATTTAAGAAAAAGTATCTGTAACCTGAATTATAAATAAATCTTCTCTTTATTATTTGTTCCGGAGAACATAGTCTTCAGGAAATAAACCATTTAATATGCTCATTATCTGGTAATAATTTCTTAACTTGTATGGTTAATATATGATTTTTAACTTAACATTTTAAGAAATGAAAATCCTGATTACGGGTTTCATTGTATTTGTGATCTGGTCTGTATTTGCATCCTGGCTTTATATCGATAAAATATTGCCAGCAATGAAGGAACCGGTTGCAGTGCAAACAATCCCCGAAAAACAATCCGTTGCGGCAGACACATTAGTCAAGGTTAATGCTGTTTTGCCGGGAGAACTGGTGGTCTACTTTGGATTCGATAAGGTTCAGATCAACCCTGATCCACAGATAGATATCAGCATTGCTGAATTTAAAAAATGGATTGAAGCCAATCCGGTTTCCACCATTAATGTCACCGGTCATACTGACCCGGTTGGAACACCTGACTATAATAAGGCTCTCGGGCTGAAGAGAGCTCAGGCCATTCAGAAATACCTGGAAGAAAAAGGATTTCCTTCCGCCAGGATAATCACTGACTCCAAAGGTGAGGATCAGCCATCAGGCGATAACCAGACCGAAGAGGGCAGAGCTAAAAACAGAAGAGGTGAAATTTCAATAAAAAAATAAAAATTTAAATACATGAAACCATTATTTTTAATGCTCGCAGAAGCAAATACAGGAAATGTGATTCTCATTATCGCTTTGCTTCTTGTTGCAGGAATAATCGGATACCTTACAGCATGGTTCTATGCTAAATCGGTCTATACTCCGGTCATTAAAGGTCTTGAAGCTGAAAAGGCGGATCTGCTCAAACGTGTAGCAGGTCTTGAAGCAGAAAAGACTGATCTTCTCAAACAGGTTACAGGATTAAAGGATGATCTGGCAAAACTTACTCTCAGATCTGATAATCAGCTTGAGAGAATAGGAAAGCTTGAAAATGAAATTGCAGAAAAAGATGCTGAGCTGAATAATCTGAAAAAACCTATGAAGTAAATTTTCTTTATTTGAGTAAAGGAGTCAGGCTGGATCGGATTCATTTCTGTTTTAGCACGGAATTTATTATTTTTGCTTCCCAGTGAAAAACAAGAATGAATTACGCACTGAAATTCTTATCAAATCACCTCAAAATGAAACCATATATTTTAGCAGAATCACACTGGAAGACAGTTAAGGATCAAAAAATAGAACTGGCTGTTCTCCCATGGGGTGCAACTGAAGCTCATAATCTGCATTTGCCATATTCCACCGACAATGTTCTGGCTGAGAGAGTTGCACATGATTCAGCTAAGATTGCCTGGGATAAAGGAGCCAAAGTAATTGTTCTGCCTGCAGTACCATTCGGGGTAAATACCGGACAACTTGATATCAGAGTTAATATTAACATCAATCCAAGCACCCAGCTGGCAATTCTTGATGATATTATTGATGTTATGAACAGGCATCAGATTTATAAGTTCATGATACTCAATGGACATGGAGGAAATGATTTCAGGCAGATGATCAGGGAGCTCGGGGTAAAATATCCTGAAATGTTTATCTGTGGGTGCAATTGGTTCCAGTCTTTTAACAATGCTGAATTCTTCGATAAAAGCGGAGGTCATGCCGATGAAATGGAAACCAGCATTATGCAGTATGTTGCTCCCGAGCTGGTTCTCCCGCTTAATGAAGCAGGCAAAGGCTATGGTAAAAAATTCAGGATTAAAGGATTTAATGAGGGCTGGGCCTGGGCAGAGCGTAAATGGACACAGGTGACTTCTGATACCGGTATAGGTGACCCTTCAGCAGCAACACCTGAAAAGGGAAAAAAATGTTTTGATGAAATTGTCAGAAAAATATCTGAGCTTATGTTCGATTTATCAAAGGCAGATAACAATAATATGTATGTTTAAATAAATTCCAGGTTCCTGGTTCCAGGTTCCAGGTTCCTGGTTCCAGGTTTCAGGTTCCAGGTTCCAGGTTCCAGGTTCAAAGTTCAAGGTTCCAGGTTCCAGGTTCAAAGTTCAAGGTTCCAGGTTCAAGGTTAAAAAAGCCTGTAAATTTTTAATTAACTCAAATCCAGATATATGAAAACTTCACGCAGAACTTTTGTTAAGACCGGTACCCTGGCAGCTTTGGGTACAGCTATTTTGCCGGGAAATATCTTAAACTTCCAGAAATCAGGAGGGATGGTTGGACTCCAGCTATATTCAGTTCGTGATGATATGAAAAAAGATCCCAAAGGATCTCTGAATCAGTTGTCAAAAATGGGTTATGTTTATGTAGAGCATGCCAATTATGTTGACAGAAAATTCTATGGTTTCACTCCAAAGGAATTTAAAAAGATCCTTGATGGAATGGGCCTGAAGATGGTTAGCGGTCATACGGTTATGAGCAAAAAACACTGGGATGAGGGAAAGAAGGATTTTTCTGACAGCTGGAAGCAGACTGTGGAAGATGCTGCAATACTGGAACAGAAGTATGTCATCAGTCCTTCAATGGATGAGAGCATGAGGAACAACTACGATGATTTCATAAGGTACATGGACATTTTTAATAAGAGCGGTGAACTGTGTAATAAATCCGGAATGAAATTCGGCTATCATAACCACGATTTTGAGTTCAGTGAAAAGCTTAAGAATGAAAAGCTGTTTGACATCATTATGAAGAGTATTGATCCAAAACTTGTTGTTATTCAGCTTGATATGGGTAATCTGTATAATGGTGGAGCAAAAGCTATTGACGTGGTTAAACAATATCCCGGAAGGTTCGAGAATATTCACGTGAAGGATGAAATCGAAGCAAAAGGGGGAAATGAAAAGTATGAAAGTACAATTCTGGGTGAAGGTATAGTCAATACCAGGGAAGTTGTTGATATGGCAACAAAAATCGGAGGTACGAAGGTTTATATTATAGAACAGGAATCATACCAGGGACTCACACCTATGGAATGTGTCAAAAAAGACCTGGCTATAATGAAAAGCTGGGGATACTAGTAGTTGCTGGGTTTTGGGAGAGGTGGGCTATACAAAAAAACCCTTCTTAACCTGACGACTATGCGCCCAGACGGGATTTCTTCATTCTTCTTTTATTGACGCATGGTAATCCTGTATCGATCGCACCTTATATTCCGCGTTCTGCCTTTCCCTTATACCTTTTGTTGAAGAAAGTGCCGCTGATGTAGTAGTTATATATGGGATCTTGTATTTTATTGCATTCTTCCTGATATAGGAATCATCGTATTCACTGAGCCGTCCGGCCGGAGTGTTCACGACCAGATCGATTTCCCCGTTTTTTATAGCATCCACGATATTAGGCCTGCCTTCATGTACCTTCAGTATTCGGACAGCGCGGATTCCGTGTTCTTCGAGGAATGTTTTAGTTCCTCCTGTGGATAGAATGGTGAACCCCATATCCCTGAAATTTTGGGCCGTTTCGATGATCCTGTTCTTATCACGGTCTGCAATTGTTATTAAAACAGTTCCTTTAACTGGCAAAGGTGACTGTGTCGCTTCCTGGGCTTTGAAGAATGCCATTCCGTATGAATCAGCCATTCCAAGAACTTCTCCCGTTGACCGCATTTCAGGCCCCAGAAGTGGATCAATAGCGGGAAACATATTGAAAGGAAATACAGCCTCCTTCACTCCGAAATGATTTATTGTTTTTTTCTTAAGCCTGAACTCTGATAATTTCTGACCCAGAAGGATCTGAGTTGCAATCCTTGCCATTGAGATGTTGCATACTTTTGAAACCAGTGGAACTGTTCTTGATGCCCTCGGATTAGCTTCCAGAATATAGACCTTATCTTCATAAATAGCATACTGGATATTCATTAATCCGACAACCTTCAGCTCAATGGCAATCCTTCTGGTATAATCGTAGATTGTTTTTTTATGATCTTTTGGGATTATTACTGATGGTATGACACATGCCGAATCACCTGAGTGTATACCGGCATATTCGATATGCTGCATTACGGCTGGAACAAATGCGTCCGTTCCATCTGAGATTGCATCAGCTTCTGACTCTATTGCATCCTCAAGGAATTTATCAAGCAGCAGAGGCCTGTCAGGCGATACTCCGACAGCTTTTGCAACATATTCTTCGAGCATTTCATTGTCAAGGATTATCTTCATTGCCCGTCCGCCGAGTACATAAGAAGGTCTTATCATCAGCGGATATCCTATTCTCGCGGCAATTTCAAATGCCTGTTCGAGATTGCTGGCCATTCCCGATTCAGGCTGGGGAATACCAAGTTTTGAGATCACCTGGCGGAAACGGTCCCGGTCTTCCGCAAGATCTATCGTGTCAGGTGTTGTGCCAAGTATTTTAACACCGGCATCGGCAAGCTCCCTTGCAAGGTTAAGAGGTGTTTGTCCCCCGAATTGTACGATTACTCCTTCAGGCTTCTCCTTATCGTAAATGCTTAATACATCTTCTGCAGTAAGAGGTTCAAAATATAATTTATCAGATGTGTCATAGTCTGTTGAAACAGTTTCGGGATTGCAGTTGACCATAATTGATTCATACCCCGCATTCCTTATGGCAAATGCCGCATGAACGCAGCAATAGTCGAACTCGATACCCTGACCTATGCGGTTTGGTCCGCCGCCAAGCACCATAATCTTTTTTCTGTTGCTTACAACTACCTTGTCAGCAGTATTATATGATGAGAAGTAATAGGAAGCATCTGCAACCCCACTGACAGGAACCGGCTCCCATGATTCCGTTATTCCAAGTGATATCCTTCTGTTCCTGATTTCCTTTTCCGGTATGTTAAGTATTTTTGAAAGATATTTGTCGGCAAAACCGCTTTTCTTTGCCTGATGCAGAATTTCATCAGGAAGCATTTTCCCTTTATAAGAAAGGATTTTTTCCTCTTCATCAACCAATTCCTTCATTTGTGAAATAAACCAGGTCTTGATGTGAGTTTTAGTGTGAAGTTCCTCTATATCAGCACCTTTTCGTAGTGCTTCATACATAATGAACTGTCTTTCACTTGAAGGATATTTAAGCATGTTCATCAGTTCGTCAAGAGGTTTCTTGTTGAAATCCTTCGCGAAACCAAGCCCGAAGCGTCCAATTTCGAGTGAACGAATTGCTTTCTGAAGAGCTTCCTTGTAATTTTTCCCAATACTCATTACTTCGCCAACAGCAAGCATTTGTGTGCCAAGTTTATCTTCGAGACCATCGAATTTTTCAAATGCCCATCTGGCAAATTTCACCACAACATAATCGCCTGATGGAGTATATTTATTCAGTGTGCCTTCTCTCCAGTAAGGTATTTCGTCGAGTGTCAGACCTCCTGCAAGAAGTGAGGAGATAAAAGCGATGGGGAATCCGGTTGCCTTTGATGCAAGTGCGGATGAGCGTGAGGTTCTTGGATTTATTTCAATTACAACTACCTTGTCTGTAACCGGATCATGGGCAAACTGCACATTTGTTCCTCCGATTACTTCAATGGCTTCAACAATGTCGTAAGAGTATTTTTGAAGACGCTTTTGCAGTTCAGGTGAAATAGTCATCATAGGGGCAGTACAGAATGAATCACCGGTATGAACCCCCATTGCATCGACATTTTCGATGAAACAGACGGTTATCATCTGGTTTTTGGCATCTCTTACCACTTCAAGTTCGAGTTCTTCCCAGCCGAGCACCGATTCTTCAATAAGTACCTGGTTTACAATACTTGCTGATAATCCCCTGCTGGCTATAGTTCTTAATTCTTCCACGTTGTATACCAGTCCTCCTCCTGTTCCTCCCATTGTATAAGCCGGTCTGATTACAACCGGATAACCCAGCTCTGCAGCAGCTTTTTCAGCATCTTCCACAGTATTTACAGCCTTGCTGTTTGGCATTTCGATGCCGAGGCGGTTCATGGTTTCCTTGAAAGCAATCCTGTCTTCCCCACGTTCTATGGCATCGATATTGACACCAATAACTTCAACATTGTACTTAGCCAGAACTCCTTTTTTCGCGAGAAGGGACGAAAGGTTTAATCCTGTCTGGCCACCAAGATTGGGAAGCAATGCATCGGGCCGTTCCTTTTTAATTATCTCGGTAAGAGCATATTCATTAAGGGGCTCAATATAAGTTGCGTCAGCTATTTCAGGATCTGTCATGATTGTAGCCGGATTGGAATTTACAAGTACTATTTTATAACCGAGAGAACGAAGGGCTTTACATGCCTGAGTTCCTGAATAGTCAAATTCGCAAGCCTGGCCAATTATTATTGGTCCTGACCCTATAATAAGCACCTTTTTAATATCCTCACGTTTTGGCATTATTCCGTATTTTTAATAATATGAATCACCTGTATCTATACGGTTACAATATAAAGAATCAATTTGAGAAGCAGAAGCATTCACAGGGAAATTGCAGCAGCCTGAAATCTTAAGGTTGACTGAACATAATCTTCGAAGCAGAAAACAAAAAGATATTTTTTTTGTTTTGTCTCTAGCGACTTGATCTTTTTTGGGATATCCACATGATATTTATTATGGTTAAAAAATGTATGTAACAGTCAAATAAAGCATATATTGGACAGAATTTTGAATTATACCGGTAGTGCTAAAATCGTTATTACTTTGCAGTTATACATTAAAAGCCTTATAAAATCATGGGATATAAACAATCATTAAAGGTGAAACACGATATTATTATTGTTGGAGGAGGAGTAAGCGGAACTGCACTACTTTATACATTAAGCAAATATACAGACGTCAGGAACATCGGTTTAATTGAAAAATATTTAAGCTTCGGTTTGGTCAACTCTGCTTCAACAATGAACAGTCAGACACTTCATTTTGGCGATATTGAAACAAACTACTCACTTGAAAAAGCCACCAGGGTGAAACGCAGTGCTGATATGGTTATGAAATATCTTGAAGCCGGGGAGGACAGGGATAGCAGCAATAAGATCTTCAGCAAATACTCAAAAATGGTTCTGGGAGTTGGCAGAGAACAGGTAAATGTCCTGAAAGAAAGATTTAAATCCTTCTCTCTTTTATTTCCAACTCTGCGCATGATAGGAAAGGAAGATATAGGAAGATTGGAACCACGTGTAGTGGAAGGCAGGAATCCGGATGAAGAATTACTCGCACTTGCTACAGATCAGGGTTATACGGTCGATTTTGGCAGGCTTTGTCACTCATTCGTCAATAATGCCCGAAAGGAGAATCCTGATGTATCAGTATATCTTTCTACCAAGGTTGAGAGCATTATTAAAGAAGACGATCATTTCAGGATAATAACAAACAAAGGTGAATTTGAAGCACCTGTAGTGGTGGTTGCTTCCGGCAGCCATAGCCTTATCCTGGCCAAATCTCTTGGTTATGGAAAAAGTCTTTCGCTTCTTTCCATAGCAGGAAGCTTTTATACCGGTCCGAAAATACTTAATGGCAAAGTATACACTATTCAGGATCCCAAATTGCCATTTGCTGCAATACATGGTGATCCGGAGGTTCATGATAAAAATGTAACAAGGTTTGGCCCCACAGCAAAGCCTATCTTCTTCCTGGAACGCTATAACAAATCAACTTTTTTTGAGTACTGGAAAACTTTCGGGTTCAGCTTCAAGACCTTTAAAAGTATATGGAATATCACAATTGATAAGGTTGTGTCGAAATATCTTCTCCGGAATGTAATTTATGATATTCCTTCGATCGGGAAACGTAAATTTTTAAAGGAAGTTAAGAAAATTGTACCGAATATTAAACTTGACGAAATCACGTTTGCCAGGAAGATAGGAGGGACAAGGCCGCAGATCGTTAACAATGACACAAGCAAACTCGAAATGGGTGAAGCCAAGATCATCGGGGAGAAAATTATCTTCAACATTACCCCTTCTCCGGGAGCTTCAACCTGCCTTGGAAACGCATATGAAGATACTCTGACATTGATGAAATTCTTTGATTTTAAATATAAATTTAACAATGAACAATTTGAGAAAGATCTAGTATTATGATTTAATATTTCACCTTTTGCCTAAAAAAAACTTTTTATTATGGAAGACAAGAAATTTTTAGCCCAGATAAATGATTCAATCAGAGAATCGTGTCAGATCGAGAATGATCTTTTTGAGAAATTTGATGTGAAGCGTGGGCTTAGAAATAAGGACAATACCGGTGTTTTAGCAGGTTTGACCAATATTGGTGAAGTTCTCGGATATAAAAAGGAAGGTGATAAGGTTGTTGCAATTCCCGGAAGATTATTATATAGGGGAATAGACATTGAAGATATAAGTCAGGGATTTCAGAAGGAAAACCGTCATGGGTTTGATGAGACTACTTTTCTCCTATTGACAGGAAAGCTGCCGAGCAAGGAGGAACTAAGGAAGTTTTCGCTTCATATGACATCCCTGAGAGAACTCCCTGACAGTTTTATAAAGGATATGATCCTGTCGATGAAAGGCAAAGATGTTCTGAATATGCTGGCACGCTCGGTGCTTGGTTTATATATTCTTGATGATGATCCTGATAATATTTCTTTGCCGAATATGATTCAGCAAACGTTAAACATTATTGCAAAATTCCCGTCAATAATTGCTTATTCATACCAGGCATTCAGTCATGCGTACCAGGGAAAAACCCTGATGATACGTTATCCTAATAAGAACCTGACCACTGCAGAGAATTTTCTATATATGGTGAAAGGTGAATGCTCACGGTACTCAAAGCTTGAAGCTGATCTGCTCGATCTGGCTCTTGTACTTCACGCTGAACATGGCGGAGGCAATAATTCCACATTTACCATTAGAGTCACCAGCTCGAGTGAAACAGATATTTATTCAGCAGTTACTTCTGCAATTGCCTCATTGAAAGGACCTTTGCACGGAGGAGCAAACCTGAAGGTGCTTGATATGATGGAAGATTTAAAGAGGAATGTAAAAAGATGGAAAGATGAGAATGAAGTTGAATCGTACCTTTTAAAAGTACTGAATAAGCAGGCATTTGACAATTCAGGAAAAATATATGGTATAGGCCATGCTGTATATACGATTTCCGATCCGCGGGCAGCATTGCTGAAAGAAAAAGCAAAGGATCTTGCAATAGAAAAGGACAGGTATGATGAGTTCCAGCTATATGAACTTGTTGAAAAAATAACACCCAAAGTATTCAAAGTATTCAAAGGCGAACAAAATGAAAAAGTTATCTGTATAAATGTAGATTTCTACTCAGGATTCGTATATTCATGCATCGGTATACCAAGGGAGTTATTTACCCCATTGTTTGCAATGGCAAGAATAGCAGGCTGGTGTACCCACAGGATTGAAGAATTGATATATCCGCAGAAAAGAATAATACGTCCTGCCTTTAAGAATGTTTACCCTAAACAAGAGTACATCCCACTTGAATCAAGACGGGGACTGTCTTATAAACAAACCAAATAATTATGGAAGATATTACTGAAAAACGCATAGAGCAAGCTTACGATTTGCTTATGGATGGCGACCTGCAGGAAGCTGCTGACATCTTTGAAGAGAAATTAAATGAAAGCCCTGATAATATCCGGATTTTAATGGAGCTGGCCAATATCTATTATATCCTTGGTGTCATGGCAAAATCAATAATTTACTATGACAGGGTACAGAAACTAAAACCTGACAGTCCGTATGTACAATACAGGCTGGGGGTGGCATTATACCGCTCAACGCACTTTACAAGAGCTGCTGAAGCTTTCAACAAAATTGTTGAGTCAGGCAAGAGCCTTCCAATGACTTACCTGTGGCTCGGATTATGCTATTATCATCTCGGAAAAGAAGAAAAAAGCATCGAGTCATACAGAGTATTGCTTGAACATTGTCCCGATACCATAATGGCTAACTATTATATGGGCATTGCCCTGAAAGCATCAGGTAAATACGATGAGGCAATTGAACATTTTGAGAAGCTTATCAATAAAACTGATCAGCATGTTTCTGCTTTATACCATCTGGGGAGGGCACATATGAAGAACTTCAACTACGATAAGGCTAAATACTATTTCAGGAAAGTCATGGATCTCGATCCGGATAATAAGAATGCCTTAACGATGTTTGAGTTTCTCTCCACTGAGTAATTTCTTTTACATAGCTAATTTCTTAACCACACAGGACGAAAGTTTTACATAAAAGGCGAAGGTCCGTACTGTGCTCATCCTGTGATAAAGAATAGGAAACTTTACATCCGGCATGGAGATGTTCTGATGGTTTATCAGATCAAAAATTAGAAATTAAACTCTTCCTCTTCCCATTTTATCCTACCTAAGACCTGTTTAAACAAGATATCTCCCTATGAGGCAAATGGATTTCCCTTTGGATGGAACTTTTAATATGCTGTTACTGTTTATTATTATACCAAACGTATTCCGGATTGTTTTTATGTATTCTTTTGCATGTTGAAATTTTAGTTCATGAAAAACCTTCTCTTTGCCTCATTAATCTTATTGCTGTCAATTTCCGCTCAGTCACAGAAAGTTGATATTCAGGTAATTAAAAACGTAAGTGCGGGAATTTCGGAATGGCAGATACTTGATAATGAATACAGACAGGTTTTTGCGGGCAGTACGGATTTTAACTATGATTCTGTATCATTTACCCTTGAAGCCAATAAAGCCTATTTTTTTCATATTACTGTTATTGAGATATTTGACCGTACAAAGTACCTCTATTCCCTCAGACTGAATGGCGAACCTTTGTTGCTGATCAAATCAGATACAGAGACAGGTGATCAGAGTTATCCGTTTTATACGGGAATAAAATATGAACCTGATAAGATTATTGGCGGAACAACTGCCAGTATTTCAGATTATCCCTGGCAGATCCTCTTCCGGTCTGGCGATTATATGTGTGGCGGTACTTTAATAAGCAGGGATTGGGTTGTTACTGCAGCTCATTGTACAAAAGAAGGCAACGGTACTACAATTCCCATAGCTGAAATGTTCATTATTGCCGGTGCAACAAATCCATTCACAAGTGGAGAAGGACAAGCTTACAGGGTGAGCCAGGTAATTGTTCATGAAAATTTTAACAGGGTGGCTTTGACCAATGATATTGCATTATTAAAACTGGAAAGTTCTGTCAATGTGCAAAACTCCAGTCCTGTAAGGTTGATAACAGCCGGAGATGTAGATGAAGGAGTAATAGATCCCGGAGTCATGTCGTGGGTAACCGGATGGGGTCTTACAAGAGTCAGCCCCAACGAATTTCCGAATAATCTGCAAAGGGTGCAGCTGCCAATTGTGTCAAATGAACAGGCTTCAACAGTTTGGGGCTCAATTCCTTCCGGCGTTTTAATGGCTGGTTATCTTAACGGTAACAAAGATGCCTGCAGCGGTGACAGTGGCGGACCTCTGGTTGTCAGCGTGGACGGTGTAAACAAGCTTGCTGGTATTGTAAGCTGGGGAAGTGAAAACTGTGATACATACAGTGGTTTCACCAAAGTATCGGATTTTACCACATGGATCAGACAAAAGACGGGATTGCCTGCTGAATTTACACCAGCAGTCCCTGTCGGAAATGTTATTGTCTGTCCGGGCGAAGGCTCAAGCCAGTATACTGTTGCTCCTGTTTCAGGTGCGTCAGATTATGAATGGTCACTGTTTCCTGAAAGTGCAGGGAGTATTACTCAGGGATCATCAACTGCAAATGTCGTTTGGAATCCGAGGTATTTCGGGGAAGCAACCTTAAAGGTCAGGATAACACGTAACGGTGAAGTTTCAGAATGGTCAAGGCTTTTAGTTAAACTGGCCAGAAATACAAGACTTATAAACCAGACAGGAAGCAGAGATATATGTACAGGTCAGCCGATACGCCTGAATGTTGTGGCAGAAGGAGATGATATTATCTATAACTGGTACAAGAACGGAAGCTTAATACGATCAGGCTCTGAAGCTGAATTCAATGTTGGCAGTGCATCGCAGATACACGCCGGAGATTATACTGTAGAACTAATCGGATCGTGCGGAAGTGCAATGTCTGCGGTTATGAGGGTTAGAGTACTTCCTCTTACCGATATTACTTATGTGACACGGGACACTACTGTTTTATTTGGCGATGATGCTTACCTCAGAGTTTATGCTGAAGGTCATAATCTGGAATATAAATGGCTGAAAGACAATGAATTGGTTTCAAATGATACTAACAGTATATTGTTGGAGAATGCAAATGCAAATGATATTGGAGTTTACAAGACAATAGTGACAGGAACTTGCGGTACCGAAATGGGGAGTAATTTTTATGTCTATGTTGAAAGAAAAATTGAACTTCCTGATCTGGATGTATATTTATGGCCGACACTCACCAGGGAGGTACTGAATGTTGCATTGAGCACAGATGAATCGTATGATATACAGATCTTCACCACTATGGGAAGATTAATGAAATACCAGCGAAATTGCCGCTATGTTACAACACTTAATGTTGGTAATCTGACAAAAGGTATGTATATAATTAATGTTATTACCCGCAATTTCAAAAAATCCCAAAAATTTGTAGTCTATTAAAGGACTCTTTAAAACAAACTGCATCACAAGTTTACATCCAAATTGATATTGATTACATAATTATCGATCAGCTAAACTTTTGCTGATCTTTCATGTTTATAATGAAGCAATACAACCTGGCTAATACTTAATATAACCTACATCAGAGTGATGCCCTTACTATGGCAGCAACACAGATTAAATTGAGTATTAATTATTTAAATTATGAAATTATGAAAACTAAAACAACGGTAGGATTATCTGCAGTGAAACACATTCAGCTTATTCTTTTGGCAAGCGTATTGTTATTCGGTTATGCCTGCAAAGATGACGATGATGATGATGAAAAACTTGGCATGGATACTTTTAAGGCCACTCTCACCGGGATGAATGAAGTGCCGCCAAATGAATCTGCAGCGACAGGATCTGCAACTCTAACCTATAACAGGGACACGAGGATTTTCAGCATTATTGTTGACTACAGTGGTATCGAAGCTACAGGAGGACATATACATAAAGGAGCAACGAATGAATCAGGAGATGTGGTATTTCCTTTTTCCTCCCCATTAACTTCGCCAACAGGTTACACTTCAGCACCTCTTACGGAAGCTGAGGAAAACGACCTGTATGATCATATGTATTATGTTAATCTTCATTCAGCGGTTTATCCTCAGGGAGAAATCAGAGGTCAGCTTATTAAGCAGTAAATTATTTAAATTCTTAAAGGAGATTTTCGACCCATCCCTGTGGAGGGGTCGGAAATCACTTTAGAATAATGCTATATTTTCTTTATAGTTTTTTTAACCCTTTCAGGTTACCACCGAAGAGAATAGCAACGAGATCAATGCTCCGTGGTAGGATCTTCGGTCTTTTGTATAGCACACCTCTCCCCAAACATCCTAATCTTTATACACATCTAACCAGAGAAGTTCGGGGTGAGGCCAGGCAAAACCAGCAGATTTATGCAGTTTCGAGTTGTGTATAAAGATTAGCTGGTGAAGAGGGAAGGCTGGGAATGAGTAGTAAAACTTATGGAAGGAATCAGGGGTGATTTTACTGTTTAAAGGTTTTTAGCGAATGTTTCTGTTCCGGGTAAATTTTTTGATAAATTTGAATTGCCACTAAAAACTTTTATATGAAAGACCTTTTAATTTTGTTTTCATTAATCCTGATCAATTTACCAGCAATCAGTCAGCGTGGACGAATGATTGATGAAATAAGAAACTTCAAAACAGGAACTTCAGTATGGTGGGCCGGGAATGACAGCTGGATTATAAAATCTGATAAACTCGTTATTGCAACGGATCTTTTTCTCGAGGAATCGGGTCGGGTTGCTCCCTCCCCGATTACACCCGAAGAAATAGCAAGCGTAATTGATATATCTTTCGTAACACATGGCCATGGAGATCATTTCAATGAGTACACCTCAAAAATACTCCTTGAAAAATCATCATGCCTTTTCGTTATTCCGGAGAGCTGCCTTCCTGTTGCCAGGAGGCTTAAAATTCCCGAAACCCGGCTGATAATCGCGAAGCCCAGAGTGCCGTTTGAAGTCAGGGGAATAAAAGTAAGTCCGCTAAGGGCATTACATGGCAATATGGACTTTGCTATCTATTATGATGCAAACTTGCAGGATTGCGGATACCTTTTTACCATCGATGGCAGAACCTTTCTTCAGCCAGGAGATACATACCTTCTTGAAGATCATCTTTTTCTGGAAAAAGTCAATGTGCTGTTTTTCTCACCGACAGAGCACAATACATACATAGACCCTTCTGTTATCCTGATCAACAGACTGAATCCCGACTACATATTTCCTCAGCATCATAGTACCATTGAAGTGGCAGAAGATAATTACTGGTGGACGAGAGGGTATCCTCAGGAAGTTTTTATACGGCTTTCCCAGCCCTTGAAGGATAAATACCACATCCTGAAACCCGGTGATATGATGGAGATCAAATAAGATCAAAATTCAGGGTTTTAATTTAATCCATACCCCTTGAAAACAAGGGTAGTGATTCATATAACTGTATGCTTCATTGTTGAATAAGATTTTAACAATACAATCGTTAGAATAAAAAATACTTCACATAATAATTAATGTGTTTGATCGTTATAAAATAGACATTAGTCTATTTTATAGTATATTTGGTCAAAACATGCTTATGAAGGTATTTCTCGGCTTTATGATTTTGTTGATTACTCTATCGACAAACGCACAAACTCCATTAAAAATTGAAGGGAAGTCATATACAAATACTGATGATACATGGCTTGGTGTCAATATTCAACGTTCGGTACCGACTGCTTTAACTTTCAAAAACAACTTGATAACATCAATCAACCGCACCGGTTACATGTTACAGGCAGGAGATGAAAGGGAGAGTTCCACCAATAATAACCTGAATAAAGCTATAATAACAGGTAACCAATTCAAATGGAACGGCACTGACATGACTAGTATCACTCATGGACTTTTTACAGGGCATAACAGTGATATTCTTGCAAAATATAATTATCTCGATGGTGTTCCGATGGGTATCATCAGAAAATCGACAACCAACATGAGCAATACAGGAGGAGGTGTTGCATATAACATTGTTAAGGGAGGTGCTGTCGCAATCGTGGTAAAAGGGATGAGCAATGTAAATATCTACAATAATACACTCTATTCGAACCGGACTACTTCCCAGACATGGCGTCCCCTGGTTCATATTTATACGAACAATGATGCTGAGCCGAAATCAGTATCACATGGCACAAAGATTTTCAATAATATATTCTATACAAAATATCAGACTTTTGCTATTTCCGTTGACGATACAGAGAGTTTAACTGGTCTGAAATGTGATTATAATGTTTACTGGTGCGAATCAGGGTCTCCAAGATTTTCTGTTGCAGGATCGGCAAAAACATTCGCACAATGGCAGGCTATGGGCTTTGATGCTCATTCAGTAATTATTAACCCTAATTTTAAGGATTTTGTAAAATTTGTGCCGGCAGCAAGGCTTGATTTTGGAACTGACCTTGGTGCAGAATGGCAAGCCGGCCTTTCAGTGAATTCCAAATGGGGAACTACTGATCCGGAAACGGCCACTCAAAATGGCAAATGGCAGGCAGGCGCAGTAATATATGGTGCGGGTCCTGTTACTCCTGTTGTGCCTGTTGCAGCAGCGGTACCAGCTTATGTAAGTTCTGTCATCAATAATAATGCGCCTTTAGTTCTGGAAGCTGCTTTTAGCCTTGATCTTGCCAATATTGTTCCTGATGTAACCGCATTCAGTGTTCAGGTAAATTCCGTAGTACGTACGGTAAATTCTGTAACCGTTTCTGGAACAAAAGTTAACCTGGCACTTGCCAATCCTTTGATGTTTGGAGATGTTGTTACATTCGCATATTCAAAACCTGTAACAAATGCCCTGATTACTGCTTCAGGAGGACAGGCAGAATCAATCAGCGCAAAAACAGTTCAGAATAATATTGCTCAAAGTATTGTTATTCCGGAAAAACCTGTTTATGTAAGTTCCATCATAGAAAATGATACTCCTTTAAAACTTGAAATAACATATAGTCAGGCACTTGCAAATATTGTTCCGTCGGGTTCCGCGTTCAAAGCAGAAGTAAACGGAAATATTAAATCCATCAATTCTGTTTTGATCTCAGGTAATATGGTAACCCTTACTTTACCACAACAACTGTCATATGGCGATATTATAACTGTCTCTTATACAGAGCCGGATGGAAATCCTTTGCAGAATGCTGCCGGAACTACCGCAGAAAGCATTAATGCTCAGCCTGTAATCAATAATATACTAAAGTCTTTTGCAGACTCAGACACAGGCAACAGTGAAGAAATATACATATATCCCAACCCTGCCGTTAATTACATTACAATTGCAAATCTAAAACCGTCATTACAGGAGAGAATAGTGCGGATATTTAATCATTCGGGTAAAATTTACATGGAAATGAGGCTCGATGCTCATAATCTTAAAAGATTACCCCTAAACCTTGAATCAGGGATGTATTTCATTCAAATCCTCACCGGACCGATTATTGAGCTTGTTGAGACTCTTATAGTAGTAGAGTAGTCAATCCTTTAAATCCGGGGCGATCAGACCTCCTTCCTTGCCCATGATAGTTTATTTGGTATTTCATCTCTTTCAGTGAATAATTTTTATATTCCATAAGGGACGAAACATTGAGGCTGCAACAACAACTCAAATGAAAACCATTTTAATCGGATGAGCCGGAGATTGCAATAATTTGCTTCTGATTATTAATTAGCATAAATTTGAATAGATGTAACTAATCAGTGCCTAAAGTGAACTAAAGTTTGGAGTGCCTAAAGTTAAAAAATCAGGTGTTATTAACAATTTTTATTACGAAATAAACATTTTTAATCTTCACAAGTTTGACAATTTTCAAAAACGAACACATATTAACAAATATTATTTTAGTGTTTGATAAATAGGCGATTACGTTCTTTGATATATTGGATTTCAGGTTTATTTTTGTAAGTACAAGCTATGAAAACATCCGATCAGATAATCATCGAAGAATTGAAACGCATCATTTTCTTTCAGGGACAGGAAATCATTCGTTTTATGAAAAAGATCGATGTTCTTGAAAGTGAATTGGCCCGGTATAAACCCAAAAAAGATAGTAGCAATAGCTCTCTTCCACCCTCTAAAGATGAGAACAAGCCTCCACGGACGAGCAGTCTTCGAGAGAAAAGTAATCGTAAAGCAGGAGGTCAACCAGGGCATGAGGGGAAAACAGGGTGCAATTGCAAAAATAAAAGCTGATAATTTTGAAAAAGATCTGATTCTTGAAGCAGCCAATAAAGCAATACTTGAAGTAAAAGCACAGATGGAAGTGGAGAACAACAGAACAGCGCTGCACTTGATAGAACAAGGGAAAATACTAAACCAGCATCTGG
Source organism: Bacteroidales bacterium (assembly GCA_038325595.1). Lineage (GTDB taxonomy): Bacteria > Bacteroidota > Bacteroidia > Bacteroidales > VadinHA17 > LD21. The sequence continues at coordinate 18,636 of JBBQJD010000076.1, forward strand.
AACTGGAAATCAAGAAGAGAGAAATTTTAGTCAAAGAGCTTGATGAAAGCAGGTCACAATTGAATAGCATTATGTCAAATCTGTTAGGTGCGGCCTATAGGTGTCAATTTGATGAAAGCTATACGATAAAATATATCAGCGAAAAAATCTTTGATATTTCCGGCTACCCTCACTCTGACTTCAGAGAAAATACAGTGCGAACGTATGCCTCCATTACTTATTTACTGAAACCAATTCGAAAGAATGATCTCTCTGAAAGTCTTCAAAAATACCGAAGCCTGAAATCTGCATTCAGCATCGATTTCGATATGCTTTTGGCTAATATTCAGGGCAAAGATCCCGATTATAAAAAACGTTTTCTTATTCAA
>JBBQJD010000077.1:0-18483 GCA_038325595.1 Bacteroidales bacterium
TAACGGGAGACTGTATTCAGTCTCCTTTTTTTTTGTCATCCATCCTTAGTTTTTCTTTTGATCCTCAAGCCTGTATTCTGCTTTCTCTTTCTGATTCTTTACCATTTCAGCCGGATCGTCCAGTTTTGGTGAATCATCAAGGGAGCTCCAGTCGAAATTTTCATCAAACGGAGTCAGCGCTTTCTGCGGATCAAAAATCCTGATATCTGCAGGCACAGCAGAATATGGTGCGAAATCCGGAATCCCGGTAAACATATCCGACAAGTCAGTAGCTCCTGCATCATACTGATTAAGGTACGGAAGCCCAAGAATATTCCAGAAAGATTTGAAGATGCTTCCGAAGCTAAAATGAACCTTGCTTACATAATCCCTTTTAGCCCAGGGAGATACCACCATCAGAATGCTTCTGTGTGCATCAATATGGTCAACCCCATTCTGAGCATCATCTTCAGTGATTATTATTGCCATGTTATTCCAGTATTTTGTTTTAGAAAGATACTCAACTATTCTTCCCACAGCCAGATCGTTATCTGCCATGTAACTTTCCCTGTAAGGATAACCCGCTTCCGGTCTTTCGTCAGCACCATGATCATTCGGTATTATTACTGTCATAAACTGCGGCATCATTTTCCCCTCTCCCATCCATTTTTCCTCAAATTCCTTTATAAACTGGCTTATCCTGAACTGATCGGGTATTGCCATATTATAAGTCGGATATTGTCTGGAGCTTTTGCTGAATACAGGTGTAGGAAGCGGATAATTTGCAAATTGCTTTATTCCTGTGTATTTGAATGATGCATCGTAAAATGCAGGCTCGAACATAACGCTGAATCCGAAGTTGAAGAAATCAACGTTGTTCCTTTCCAGATGATCCCATAATGAACCGGATTCGTTATAATCTTCAGGATAAATTGCCCCTGCCGAGCCGTTCATTGCAAGGCTGCCCGGAGCTTCGGATGCCGGTTTGTAGGTCCTGTTGCCGCCATAACTTGCAGCCGTGGTGGTCTCTACCCATTCATTGGGATAAGTATTTACCAGCCACCTGTGACCGTCGGCTGATACATCCGCATCTACATAAAAATTATCACCAACAGCAAACTCTGAAGCAAGCTTAAGATGATTGGGCATTATAGTTGCATTTTCAACAGTTGCGCTTTTTGCATGGTTTGAAAAAGTAACACCCCTGCCATACCTTGTAATAGTTGGATCACCCTCACCTTTTTCCAATTGTCCCATAACCTCATCATAAGTTCGGTTCTCCTTTGAAATAAAGACTATATGCTTTATCGGTGATTCCTTCTGACCACCATAAACAGGAATGGGATTGTCCTTCCGCGTTGTGATTGATTCAGAAGCTTTCTGTTTATGAAAATTATTAGCTATGACATTGGCAGTCATTTTCTTCAGCTCTCCTCTGGAAGGAATTTCAATCACCGAAAGGGTACCTTTCATCAATGAGCCGATATAGGTTCCCTCAGGTCCCTCTTTAAAGTCTTTTCCTCCGTTTGGTCCGCTGCCATATCCTTTGGCATTGGTAACAATAATTCTATTACCATCAGGAGTTACTTTAACCCTCGATGGGAACCAGCCTGCAGGTATGTGGCCTTGAACTTCCAAAGCCGGAATATCAATAACTGCAATCGCATTTATTCCGGCTTCAGCTACAAAAAGCTTTTTACCATCAGGTGAAACATCAAGTCCGAATGGTATTACACCCCTGAAATGCTTCACGGCATCGTCAGGCTTAAGAAATATTTCCTTTACAATAGAATCGGCCTTGATATCAATAACTGTTATATTATCATTGTTCCCATTGCTAACAAAAATATAATCGGATGTTGCCGCTATTGAATTCGGACTCGATCCACCTACAGCAGGAATACCTTCAACCATCTGTCCGACCAGATTTCCTGTCTTGATTCTGGCAGTCACAACAGGCTTATTTATGTCTTCAAGTGATATTGCCCACACTGAAAAAGCCTTATCGCTGTTCGGATCACCGAGTCCCGGAATAACCATTGAATCAGTGACAATTCCGTTTATCATCTCAGGTGTATTATATGCAAAGGCAGGAAAATCGAGGGCATTTTTCAGGTCATTTTTCTCTTCAATATTACCAATCTTACTGTACTGGAACACTCCGACATTTGCGACATAAATTTTTTTCTCATCAGGAGTAAGACAGACTCCAAATGGATAACGACCTACTTCTACAGACCTGATAACCATCATCTTACGTGTGTCGACAATAACAAGACGGAAGTTCATCTGATCGACAGCGAAGATATAATTGCCATCTTTTGTCATTGTCATGTCGCCAATATACCCATCAGGATACTTCGTTCCATCTTCTGAAACAGAGCAGTCTATTGAATCAAGCTTTAAACCAGTCTTGAGATCAAAAATTTCAATACTATTGCTTTGTCCTCCTGCAACGTAAACCTTTTCATTACCGGGTGAAATTGCGAGTCCCATAAATACTGATTCAAGTACCCCTGCATCTGTGCTGTTGCCGGGAGGAACCTGTATGATTACAGGGGAAGCAGTAAGGTTATGGATTATAGATATTGAAAGCGGATTGGTACCCGAATTTGCAGTAACGGCAATCTCTCCGTCCCTGCTCAGCGCAAGACCAAATGGATGAGGAGCCACCATGTAGTTCTTTCCTGCAGGAGTGAGCAATCTTCCATTCGGAATTACAGTTACCCCTTCTTTGTTAATTGAAGTGTAGCGGTTACCTGCAGGAGCTGATAAAATGTAAGGATCATCTTTTATGTCTGTGCAACCTGATAAGAAGATGGAAAAAATAGAAACAAATAATGATAAATTGAACTTTTGCATTATAAATTTTTTAACCGGAAAGTACTCAAAGAAAACAAAGAACGCAAAGGCATATCACTGAATGATAATTCTTTGCGCCCTTTCTAACAACGCCCAGCACTCTGACGGTGGCAGAATGACGTTGGCAGAATATTATACTAATTTATAACCTGTTCTGTAATCGTAATGCATCAGTTTCGTTGCAGCGCCATCGGTATCATCGACAAATGTTTCTGTCTCAGGATTCCATTTGATTGTACGCTGCAGCTCTACTGCAATATTCCCCAGAGTACATACTGTGCAGCTGCTGTGTCCTATCTCAACTGGTACAACCGGATCTTTTCTCTCCTTAACAGCATCAATGAAGTTAACCTGGTGAGGTATTTTGGTTTCATAAGGACCAGCTCCTTCACTTACAGCAGTTTCTGGAATAAATTTGGGATCAGATGCATTGAAGGTTTCTCGTGATATTTCGATCCATCCGCCGTCTCCAACGAACTTAACTCCCTTTGTAAGTTTCTCATCAAAAGGTTCTGATGTCATGATGACTCCATTCCCATATTTGTATGAGATAAATTCAGTTCCGAGTGGAGAAATCTCAACCGGTCCGCTACGGTCCATTCCGAGACCCCATTGTGCAATGTCAAACATATGAGCTCCCCAGTCTGTTGTAAATCCGCCGCCCATTTCCTTGTACCAGCGCCATCCACCCCAGATTTTTTCGTCCTCGGGAGGATCGAGTGAAATAGGAGGATTCAATTCATTGTTGAAATGTATTTTTGCAGTAAGGGGACCAAGCCACAGATCCCAGTTCAGATTTTCAGGAAGGGGTTGCTCAGGCAGGTCGTAAGGTTTTGGAGGAGCACCCACATGTGCATTGACGAGGGTAATTTTTCCGAGAGCTCCATCCTGAACGAGCTTTACAGCGTGCTGGAAATTAGGATCAGAACGCTGCTGACTTCCGATTCCGAGAATGCGGTTATTTTCACGTACCGCTTTTTTCAATTCCTGACCTTCTTTAATAGTGAAAGTCATTGGTTTTTCAAGATATATATCCTTGCCTGCCTTGCATGCAGCTATTGCTATCATGGCATGTGAATGATCCGGAACTGCAATTACAACAGCATCAATATCTTTCCTTCCAAGCAGATCCTCATACCTTTCATATGTTTTAACTTCCGATTTCTTTCCTACTCTTTCATAGTACTCGTTCACCCTTCTTTCAAAACGAGTTCTCTTGATTCCGTAAACATCGCATCCGGCAAGAACCCTGACGCCAGGAATCTGGATGAATCCATTCAGCAGAAACATAGACTGACGTCCAAGTCCAATAAATCCAAGCCTGATATCAGTACCAGATTCCTTTTTACAGGAACTTATTATCTGCGGGATTACAACCACTCCGGCCATCCCCAGAGCTGTAGAGCCAAGGAACCGGCGCCTTGACCATAAAATCTTTTGATCTTTCATAATTTGCTTTTTTATTTCAGTTAAAAACAGGTTATTCTTTCAAATTATAATGATTGAGGCTGATAAGTGCTCCAGTTCTTTGCTGCCTCACAACTTTACACAACTATACAAATTTTACAGCTTCTTTACAAGTTTAATCATTAAAACCTTCCGAAAATTGAATATTTTTCCGTGTTGCAGAAAATTGACGAGTAAAGGAACAGATCAGGATTATTCGTTTCCATCTTTCTTTCGAGATGCAATACAGGTGTATTTTTATGCTTCTTCAGAAATTTACCGATCCTGGCTGTGGCATGAATAGCTTTTATCCTTTGATCCCCTCCCCTTATTTCAATCCTGTAATGATCACGCAGAATCTGGAACAATGACCTGTTCTCAAACTGCCTGGTTGTTATTCTTGGAAGGTTTATATTTGCTATATAGCTGATATCGTAGAAAACAGGCACATTTTCAAGAAGCCGGAGCCTTTCCATATATATGCATCCTGATTCCTTCTCGAGTTCTGAAAGCGTAAACATAAAATCGTGTGGCCACTGTGTCAGAACAGGTTTTACAATTATCCTGGTTTTAAGATCCCTGTCTCCCAGTGCTGATGTCGTACCCGAGACAGAAAGGATTCCTATTTCCCTTGGCAGGTGATGAACGATGCTGCCTTTACCCTGGTGTTTTGTTATGTATCCGTCATTTTCGAGGTTGCCCAATGCCTGTCTCACAGTCGGCCTGGTCATTCCGTACAGCTGCCCTAATTCATTTTCTGATGGCAGCAGATCACCTTCCTTATAAATTCCATCCAGGATGTGTTTCCTCAGAATCTCATAAAGCTGCCTGTATCGCGGAATGTTTAAAAGGCCGGCCATAAATAAATATTGAAATTAAATGTAAATATAAATTATTTCACTTGTAAATACAAGTTAATTAAATTATTTTTGACTCATTGATTCAGAGTCATATGAGAAGAAGGATCAATTTATTTAATTAACTTATCATAACAAGTTATATTTCACCGGTTATAATAATTTTACAAACTTTTTTTTACAACTTTGCAACTCTTAAAATTTAAAATATAGCAAAATGGCAACAGTGGTAATAATGCCAAAACAGGGTCAGTCGGTAGAAACCTGTATCATAACGAAATGGTTCCGGGAGAAAGGTGAAAAAGTCAATGCCGGTGATATTCTGTTTTCATATGAGACAGACAAGGCTGCTTTCGATCTCGAATCTCCTGCGGGCGGAATTCTGCTGGAAATATTTTTCAGGGAGGGCGATGAGGTACCGGTTCTTGAAAATGTAGCCGTCATCGGCAATGAGGGAGAAAAAACAGATGGTTACAGGCCTGGACAGAATTCAACGGTTTCAATCATACCAGCGGCCAGGACAAAGGCAGAGATTGCACCACCTGTCACTGAAACCATATCTGCTGCAAGTGATTCCAGGATCAGGATATCACCAAGGGCAAAGAGAATGGCAGAAGAAAAAGGAATTAATTACACCACAATCAAAGGTTCCGGACCGAATGGCAGAATTATTTCAGCCGATATTGAGGCAGCTTTAACGGTATCTCCTGTACTCAAGTCATCAGTACAGAAGAGCGGGGAAGAATATATTGAAAAGCCACTCAGTAATGTCCGCAAAATAGTAGCTAAGGCAATGCATGCCTCCCTGCAAAACTCAGCCCAGCTCACACATCACATGAGCGCTGATGTCAGACACCTTCTTGAGGCGCGCACAAACATTAAAAAGAAACTGTCAGATAAAAATCAACAGGATATCACACTCAACGATATGGTTTGCTGGTGTGTTATAAGGGCTCTGGAGAAATTCCCTGAAGCCAACAGCCACTTTCTGGATGATAAAATAAGAACCTTCAATGTTGTCAACCTCGGACTGGCTGTCGATACTCCACGCGGATTAATGGTACCTGCTGTTAAAAACGCACATACTATGGATCTGGTTCAGTTATCAGCTGAATTGAAATCTGTTGCAGATGCGTGCAGGAAAGGGAGCATCAGTCCTGAGCTGATACAAAGCACAGCGGCTTCATTCACGGTTTCCAATCTGGGAAATTACGGGGTTGAGATGTTCACTCCGGTAATTAATCTCCCCCAGGCAGCTATCCTGGGAGTCTGTACAATCATTAACAGGCCCGTCGATATGGGTAATCATACATATGGGTTTGTACCTTACATGGGATTATCGCTGACCTACGATCACAGGGCAATCGATGGAGGACCGGCAACACTTTTCTTAAAAGAGATAAAAGAGCAAATAGAAGGTTTCAGATATTAAAAAGTATTTGCCTCCTTCCCCCTCTTTGCTTAGCAGAGAGTGGGTCATGGGGTGAGTTCATGAAAAATACAAAACATAAGTTAAATAAATCACAATATGCCTAAATGTCAAGACATCAATCCGAAAATTGTAAGAAAACCACAATTTATTGAATTCGGTAAAATACCTGTTAATCAATATAATAAATCCATAAAACATGAAATGGAATTCTTCACTACCGAAGATTTCATAAGAATTTATCACGACATGGTTGTTATCAGGGAATTCGAAACAATGCTTAACCTGATAAAAACCACAAATGAATACAACGGTATCCCATACAATCATCCGGGTCCGGCTCACCTTTCAATTGGTCAGGAGGCATCTGCAGTAGGTATGGCATATACTCTGGAAGTTGATGATTATATATTCGGATCGCACCGTAGTCACGGAGAAATACTTGCAAAGGGATTATCTGCTATTCATAGACTTGATGAGGAAACCTTATATAAAGTAATGAAGAACTACTTCGGTGGCTCTGCACTGAAAGTTGTTGAATCAGATTTCCAGGGAACAATTAAGGAACTTGCAAAAAATTTCCTTCTTTACGGAGCGCTTGCTGAAATATTTGCCCGCGAAAACGGATTCAATAAAGGACTCGGAGGTTCAATGCATGCATTTTTCACTCCATTTGGCATCTATCCCAATAATGCAATTGTTGGCGGCTCGGGTGATATCTCTGTGGGTGCTGCCCTTTATAAAAAAATTAACAGGAAACCCGGAATAGTAGTATGCAATATTGGCGATGCCTCCATGGGATGCGGACCCGTGTGGGAAGGCATTACATTTGCTACAATGGATCAGTATAAAACCCTGTGGGAAGGTGAATTTAAAGGCGGACTGCCACTGATTTTCAACTTTATGAACAACCTGTACGGAATGGGTGGTCAGACAATGGGAGAGACAATGGGCTATGACATTCTCGCTCGTGTAGGTGCCGGAGTTAATCCTGAAATGATGCATGCTGAGCGTGTTGACGGTTATAATCCGCTGGCAGTAATTGATGCATTCAGAAGAAAAAAACAGATATTAAAAGAAAAGAAGGGACCGGTTTTGCTTGATACCCTTACATACCGGATCAGCGGCCATTCTCCATCTGACGCCTCATCATACAGATCAAAAGAGGAAGTGGAAGCCTGGCAGGGTGAAGATTCTATTATTTGTTACGGAGATTCACTTGTTCAGGCCGGAATAGTTAAAAAAGACCAGCTTGAAGAAATCACCAATGACACAAGAGAACTTCTTTCCCATATCCTTGAACTCAGCATTAATGATAAGATTTCGCCGAGAATAGACATGAACAGCGATCCTGATCTCATCGGAAAAATGATGTTTTCAAACGGATCAGTTGATGCTATGGAAAAAGGCACCCCTGAAGTACTCCTTCCTTTGGATGAAAATCCACGCGTAAAGTCACTTAAGAATAAGGAAAGATTCTATAAGGATAAAGAGGGAAAACCAGTTTCGAAAGCTAAGCTCTTCCAGTTTCGTGATGGTATTTTTGAAGCAGTAATAGATCGCTTCTATAAAGATCCGACGCTTGCTGCATGGGGTGAGGAAAACCGTGACTGGGGAGGTGCATTCGCAGTTTATCGTGGTCTTACAGAGGCACTGCCATATCACAGGCTCTTCAACTCACCCATATCCGAAGGTGCAATTGTAGGTACTGCAATAGGATATGGAATGTGCGGCGGACGCGTAATTGCAGAGATAATGTATTGCGATTTCCTTGGCCGCTCCGGAGATGAAGTCTTTAACCAGCTTCCAAAATGGCAGGCAATGAGTGGTAATATGATCAAGATGCCTGTAGTGATAAGAGTTTCAGTAGGTTCAAAATACGGAGCACAGCATTCACAGGACTGGTCGTCACTTACAGCCCATATACCCGGATTGAAGGTGGTTTTTCCGGCAACACCATATGATGCCAAGGGATTAATGAATACTGCATTGCAGGGAACTGACCCGGTTATATTCTTCGAAAGCCAGAGGATCTATGATATAGGGGAAATGTTTCATGCAGGGGGAGTTCCGGAAGGATATTATGAAATACCTTTTGGTGAGCCTGACATTAAAAGACAGGGAAAAGACATTACCATTCTTTCCATCGGAGCAACATTATATCCCGTTCTGAAAGCAGCAGATGTGCTTCAGGAAAAATATAGCCTCAGTGCAGAGATCATCGATGCAAGATCGCTGGTTCCCTTCAACTATGAGCCTGTTATTGAGTCAGTTAAGAAGACAGGGAAAATACTCCTGACAAGTGATGCTTCTTCACGTGGTTCATTCCTGAAGGAAATGGGTCAGACAATTACTGAACTGGCATTCGATTATCTCGATGCTCCTCCGGTCATTGTAGGATCACGTAACTGGATCACTCCGGCTTATGAAATGGAAGAATATTTTTTCCCGCAGCCTGAATGGATCCTCGACGCAATTAATGAAAAGATAATTCCTCTGAAAGGACATAAGAACAAAACTGATTTTTCATCAGGTAAATCAATTAAACTAAATAAAGAGGGAGTCTGATCCTCAGTGCCATCACTGTAACATAACATACAATTACCATGTAATTAATGACATGGTGATCTTTTTGATATCTTTACAAAGCAATTGTGTCAGTTATGAAAGAATTTATAGAGAATATCAAATCAAAAGCAGGGTTTATTATAGACATGGATGGAGTTATTTACCATGGAAATAAGCTTCTTCCGGGAGTCACCGATTTCCTCGCCTGGCTCGAAAATTCTGGAAAGAAATATCTTTTCCTGACAAACTCAAGTGAAAGAACTCCGAAAGAACTTCATGAAAAACTGAAAAGGCTTGGCATCACAGTCGGAGAAGATCATTTTTATACAAGTGCACTTGCAACTGCCAGTTTTCTTGCCAACCAGCTCCCGAATGGCAGCGCTTATATTATAGGTGATGCAGGACTTATTCATGCCATGTACAGTGTTGGTTATTCTGTTAATAATGTAAATCCCGACTATGTTGTGGTCGGCGACACCCATAGTTATAATTTTGAAAGAATTGAACTGGCTGTCAACCTTGTTCTTAAAGGTGCAAAGCTTATAGGAACCAATCCCGATGCAAGCGGACCCATAGAGGTTGGTATAACCCCTTCAACAAAAGCGCTGATTGCACCTATTGAAATTGCATCAGGCAGAAAAGCATATTATGTTGGAAAACCTAATCCGCTGATGATGCGTATTGCGCTCAAAAGGCTGGGAGTGAAAAGAGAAGAAGCAATCGTAATTGGCGACAGGATGGATACTGACATCAGATGCGGACTTGAATCAGAAATTGATACACTGCTTGTGCTAAGCGGAATTGCTACCCTCGACAGCCTCGATCAGTACCCTTATCGTCCACGTTATGTATTGAATGGTGTAATTGACCTTGTAAGCTGAGAATTATGGATTACACTAAAAATTATAAAGCTGAACGTAAAAAAGTAGCAGGCTTTATGAGGCGTCTTTATAAGCAAAGACTTACCACAACCTCAGGAGGGAACATCAGCATTCGAATTACTGACGATATTATTGCAATCACAGCTTCTGCAACTGATAAAGGAAGGATGCGATGGAAAGAGGTAGGTCTGATGAATCTTTCAGGAGAAAACCTGACTCCAGAACTTAAACCTTCAATAGAATCGGGCATGCACATTTCCATATACAAAAAGAAAAAAGATGTGCTGAGTATTGTCCATGCTCATCCTGTATTCGCTTCTGCTTTTACAGCAATGAAAAGTAAAATCGACACTACTCTGACAGCAGAGGCATGTGCTATCCTGGGCGAACCACTGATTGTCCCGTATGCTCTTATGGGGACCGCTGAACTTGCAGGGCTTGTTTCGGAAAGCGTTCTCATTTCAGATATCCTTCTCCTTGAAAATCATGGAACTCTTGCAACAGGAAAAAATTTACTACAGGCTTTTGATAAGATTGAAGTTCTCGAAAATGCTGCTAAGATGACCTTTTTAGTTGAACTTGCGAGGAATAAAAGTCCTTTGAGCAAAGCCAGGATTCTTGAAATTGAAAAACATTTCAGATGATAAAAGGAGTTCTGTTTGATATGGACGGTGTTCTGGTAGATTCAGAAGCATTTATGTGCGAAGCTGCAGTAAAAATGTTCAATGAACTGGGTTATAATGTATTACATGAGGATTTTCATCCGTTTACAGGTATGGGAGAAAACAAATACCTGGGAGGCGTAGCTGAAAAATACAATATAAATGTTGATATAGAAAAGGTTAAAGCAAGAGCATATGAGATTTTCGGAATTATTGTCCGTGGAAAATTAACATCATTGCCCGGAACTCATGAATTTATTGAACGGTGCCGGAAAAAAAACCTGAAGCTTGCACTTGCCACAAGCGCCGACAGGGTAAAAATGGAAGTAAATCTCAGGGAGATAGGATTGCCGCCGGAAACATTTCAAACAATAATAACAGGACTGGATATTGAGAACAAAAAACCATTTCCGGACATTTATATTAAAGCAGCCGCAAATCTCGGCCTTGAACCAATGGAATGTCTGGTTGTTGAAGATGCTGTGAGTGGCATAAAAGCAGGAAAAAAAGCGGGATGCAGGTGTCTTGCTGTTACAACCTCATTTGATGCGTCAGTTCTTCATGAAGCTGACTGGATTTGCAGCTCGCTGCTTGAGGTTCCTGAGGTAGTGCTTAACTGGTAATTTATTGGTTCGGACTAAGTTATATATTTCAACTTCAAATATTTAATTATGGAATACAGAAAACTTGGAAAATCAGACATTAAAGTTTCTGAACTGGCTTTTGGGGCCTGGGCTATCGGAGGATGGCTCTGGGGAGGAGCTGATTCGGATGAAGCAATTGAAGCGATAAAAACAGCAGTAGATAACGGCATGACTACGATTGACACGGCTGCAGTATACGGATTTGGGTTAAGTGAAGAGTTGGTGGGCAGGGCAGTTAAAGGAAAAAGAGACCAGGTACAGATATTTACCAAGTTTGGGATGATCTGGGATGGAAAGAAAGGTAAGTTCTATTTTTCATCAAAAGATAATGAAGGCAACGATATTGATATTTATGCTTATTCATCAAAACAAAGAGTAATAGACGACTGCGAGAAAAGCCTGCGTCGCCTTGGAACGGATTATATTGATCTTTTCCAGATACACTGGCCTGATAAGACTACACCGGTATCTGAAACCATGGAAGCCCTCGAGATCCTGATAAGTCAGGGTAAAATCAGGGCAGGCGGGGTATCAAATTATTCAGTTGAACTAATGGCAGAAGCTGAGAAAACTACGATAGTTGCCTCAAATCAGATTCCATACAGCATGGTAAACCGATCCATCGAAGAAGCTGTTGTTCCATATTGTATTAAGAATAATATAGGTATACTTGCATACAGTCCTCTTCAAAGAGGCCTTCTTACAGGAAAGATTAAACCTGGTCATAATTTCAATAAAGGCGACAGCAGACCCGATACCCTGTTTTACAAAGAACCAAACTTTTCACGCATACTGCAATTAACTGAGAAGCTTAAAGTGATTGCAGGGGAACGGAATGTAACACTATCTCAGTTAGTTCTTAACTGGACAATACAGCAACCGGGCATTACATGTGCCCTTGCGGGTGCAAGAAATTCTGCTCAGGTTCTTGATAATGTAAAAGCAGCTGATTTCAGGCTTACCAGTGATGAAATCGGAAGGATTAATGAGCTTTTGTCTGATGTCAGAATAGATCCTCAAATATAACAGGAATGAAAAATTTTCTTGCCGGATATCCGCCGATTGAAAAACTTGTAAAAGAACTGCAAGGTAAAACGTTCCCCGAATACCGTGAATCAAACGGACATATCCATACACCCTATTCATTCAGTGCATTTTCAAACCTGGATAAGGTTTTTGAAATGGCAAGGAATGAAAACATTGCTGTCCTGGGGATAAATGATTTTTTTGTAGCTGACGGGTATGATGCATTCAATACAGGCTGCATAAGAAATAATATTTTCCCTTTATTCAATATTGAATTTATAGGGCTTCTGAAGGAAGAACAGAAAAATGGGATCAGGATTAATGATCCGAATAATCCGGGAAGGATATATTTCAGCGGAAAAGGCCTCGATTATCCTTTTCATACAGGATGGCTCCAAAAGAGACAGCTCAAAAAGGTAATCAGTGAAAGCCAGTTGCAGATCAGGGCAATGATTGATAAACTGAACCAATTGATGAAGGCTCAGGATCAATCACTTGAGCTATCCTACGAAACGATAAAATCCAGATATGCACATGACCTGGTAAGGGAACGGCATGTTGCAAAAGCTTTAAGAGTGAAGGCTTCTGAATATTTTGCAAACCCGGATGATCAGCTTAATTTTCTCGAGGCTTTATACGGAGGAAGGAAGTCAAAGACCGGATTGTTAAATCCTTCAGCCCTGGAAAATGAAATACGATCCAATCTTCTGAAGAGCGGTGGTACAGCCTTTATTGAAGAAGATGAAAATTCTTTTCCTGAACTTAAAAAAATAATCAAAATTATTACAAAGGCTGGCGGAATACCCTGCTATCCGGTACTGCTCGATGATCCTTCAGGAAAATTTACTGAGTTTGAATCTGATCCTGAAAAGCTTTATAATTCATTGAAAAAGCTTGGTATTGAATCAATTGAACTAATTCCCGGCAGGAATGATTTTTCTATTCTGAAGGATTTTGTGCAGTTCTTCCATGAAAAAGATTTTATAATAACTTTTGGGACTGAGCATAATACTCCGGAATTAATACCACTTACTGTATCAACAAGAGGGTCTGTCCCACTTGATGGATCATTGAAAAGAATTGCATGGGAAGGAGCCTGTGTAACAGCTGCTCACCAGTACCTGCGTGCAGACGGCCGACAAGGTTATGTTTTACCTGATGGAACTCACAGTGCAAAACAAAAAAGAGAACTGGTAAAACTCGGACAAATAGTAATTGAATACTTTTTAAACAAGCAATAAAATGAATCAGGAAATTAAGGAACTGATTGAAATTTCGAAATTTTACGGCGTAAATAAAGATTACGTAATTGCCGGAGGCGGGAATACATCCTTCAAGAACGAGCATACAATCTGGATAAAAGCCAGCGGACAGCCACTTGCAGAACTGTCTGAGGAGGGTCTTGTTTCCCTTAGCAGGGAGAAACTGCAGCTGATCTCTTCAGCAGTCTATTCTGATGATTCATCGGAAAGGGAAGAACAGGTAAAAAGAGACATGTACAATAGCATCCTGGAGCCGGGAACAAATAAACGCCCATCAGTTGAAACATCCCTTCATGAACTGATCAGGCATAAATATGTTGTACATCTCCACCCTACTCTTGTCAACGGTTTGCTTTGCAGCCGCAATGCAAGGAATCTGACAAATCAGCTCTTTGGCGATATCGTGCTTTTTGTTCCATATATTGATCCCGGATATACTCTTTTTAAAATGCTCGAGAATGACATCAATATTTATCGTCAGAAGGCAGGACATGATCCTCAGATAATTTTTCTTGAAAATCATGGCTCATTTGTTTCAGCAGATACCACTGATGAGATTAAAAGGATCTATGAGGAAATAATGATGAAAATATCAACCCTTATTCCTCCTGTTACGGAAACAACGACGCTGCCTTATAATCCTCTGTTAAACAAGGTGCTTCCGGTATTGAGGACCAGCCTTCAGGCCGATCATCCAGGCGTGGTAAGGTTCCGTAACAATTCAATTATTGCAAAATTTTATCACAGCCAGCAGGAATTTCACAAAATTTCACTTCCTCTTACTCCCGACATAATCGTTTACTGTAAAACCAGGTATTTATATATTGAACAATCATCCACTGCAGAGAAGATACTCGATTCATTCAATTTCCAACTTCCCCACTTCAAAGCTGAATACGGGTACCTCCCCAGGATTGTAGTAATTAAGGATATGGGAATCTTTGCAGTTGCTGAAAGCTATTCTTCAGCCGAAGCAGCGCTCGATGTTTATGAGGACCTGGTAAGGATAAGCCACTATGCTTCTTATTGCGGCGGTATAAAATTTCTCTCTCCTGAACAGGTGTCTTTTATTGATCAGTGGGAAGTTGAAAATTACAGAAGAAAAGTGTCCCAGTCAGCTCAGGCCGGAAACAAGCTTTGTAACAAAATTGCCATAGTAACAGGAGGAGCCCAGGGTTTTGGTGCAGGAATTGCGGAAGCTCTTTTTATGCTGAAAATGAATGTTGTTGTGGCCGACCTCAATGAAGAAACCGGCGCTTCTTTTGTTACGGGATTATCCTCTAAAAAATCAGCAAACAAAGCAATATTTGTAAAAACCGATGTATCTGATCCGGTTTCAGTAAAAGAACTGATAAATTCTACAGTCAGGGAGTTTGGAGGTATTGACCTTATGGTAAGCAACGCCGGCATACTTAAAGCAGGAGGCCTTGATGAAATGGACCCTGAAACATTTTCAAAAAGTACGGAAGTAAATTACAACGGGTATTTCCACTGTGCAAAGTATGCTTCTGAGATAATGAAGATACAGAACAGGGAAAAACCTGACTATTTTATGGATATAATCCAAATTAATTCGAAGTCGGGGTTAAGGGGTAGTAACAGGAATTTTGCCTATGCAGGAGCAAAGTTCGGCGGAATAGGATTAACCCAGTCATTTGCATTGGAGCTGGCTCCTTTCAGAATAAAAGTTAATTCAATTTGTCCGGGTAATTTTTATGAAGGACCATTATGGTCCGATCCGCGGAATGGCCTGTTTGTACAGTATTTGAAAACCGGCAAGGTACCGGGTGCAAAGAATATTGAAGAGGTAAGAAAATTCTATGAAGATCAGGTGCCGATGAAAAGAGGTTGCAAGCTGGAAGATGTGATGAAAGCACTTTTGTATGTAATAGATCAGGAATATGAAACCGGACAGGCGATTCCTGTTACAGGTGGCCAGATTATGCTGGGATGAGGCGTGAGGCGTGAGGAGTGAGGTGTGAGGTGTGAGGTGTGAGGTATGAGGTGTGAGGCGTGAGGCGTGAGTTGGGTGCCGGGTGGGGTTATGAAGATTTAAAGAAAAAACGATTGTATATATGAAGACGAAAGCAGTAAGGATCTACGGTAAAAAGGATTTACGACTCGAGGAATTTGATCTTCCTGAAATGATGGATGATGAGATTCTTGCACATATTATATCTGATAGTATTTGCATGTCGTCACATAAGGCAGCCCTTCAGGGAGCTGATCATAAGCGTGTTCCGGATGATATTAATATCAACCCGACGATTATCGGTCATGAATTTGCCGGTGTCCTCGTTGATGTCGGGAAAAAATGGCAGCACAAATTCAGACCCGGACAGAAATTTTCTATACAACCTGCAATGAATCAGACAGGAACACTGAACGCACCCGGATATTCTTTTCGATATATTGGTGGTGACGCCACATACATTATAATTCCTTCACTCGTGATGGAAGCCGACTGTCTTCTTGCATATGAAGGAGAAGCATTTTTCCCGGCATCCCTTTCTGAACCTATGTCCTGCATTGTCGGAGCATTTCATGCCAGCTACCATATTCCCCCGGGAACCTATAATCACGATATGGGAATTAAGGAGGGCGGTAAAATGGCTATCCTTGCCGGTGTTGGACCAATGGGACTGGGAGCCATCGACTATGCCCTTCATTGTGACCGACGTCCGGGACTTATTATAGTTACTGATATAGATGAAAACAGGCTTTCAAGGGCATCATGCCTCTTTACCCCGGAAAACGCTGAAAAGGAAGGCATAAAGCTTATCTATGTGAATACAGGGAAAATGAATAATCCTGTTAAGTATCTGCGCGAGTTGTCTGGCGGAACCGGATTTGATGATGTATTTGTGTTTGCTCCGGTAAAACCAGTTGTTGAAATGGGAGATGCAATCCTTGGATTTGACGGCTGCCTGAACTTTTTTGCCGGACCAACAAATCCTGATTTTAAAGCAGAATTCAATTTCTATAATGTTCATTATGCCTTCACCCATATCGTCGGAACATCAGGTGGCAATACCGATGATATGAGGGAATCCCTTAAACTGATGGCGGAGGGAAGGATCAATCCGGCAATAATGATCACTCATGTGGGCGGACTGGATGCAGTTGTTGATACTACATTGAACTTATCTCAAATCCCTGGTGGTAAAAAATTGATATACACTAACATATCATTGCCCCTGGTATCTCTTTACAAACTGGAGGAACTTGGGAAAAAAGACAAGTTGTATGCCGGGCTTCATGAAATTGTAATGCGGAATGGATTTATATGGTCCCGGGAAGCTGAAGAGTATCTGCTGGCAAATGCGAAGCCAATTTGAAAAATAATTTATCATTTTTTAAACTCCTCCGCAAACTCCTCTGATATATAATTCTCATAACTCAGACACACATGAGTTGCAAAAGCCACTGCTGTCGAGATAACATCCGACCAGTCTTCTTCTTGAAGCTTCTCCAGTTGTCTGTCCAGGATATTTTTCCTGTATATTGCAGTAATAACCCCTGCATTAAAGTTGTCCCCGGCGCCAATAGTACTTACCGGGGTGATCTTCTTCACAGGAAATTTACCTGAAAAGGAGGTGGTTCTAACATATACCCCTTCTTCATTAGCTGTGTAAATCAGGCAATTACAGTAATTTCTCACTACTTCCCAGGCTTCATCAACGTTTTCAACCTTAAATATATTTCTGAAATCTTCATCGGATCCCCTTATCAGGCCTGCCATCTTCATATTTTCAATAATCAGGGGACGCAGAATATCAAGTTCAGAGATATGCGTCTGCCTGAAATTAGGATCATAGATTACCAATGCCCCATTATCCCTTGCGTGATGAATAAAACTTATAAACTTCTCTCGTATTTCAGGCCAGATTGCATAAAATGAACCGCATTGAATTACATCATCTTTTTTTATCTGAGGGAAAACAATATCGAGTCGTTTTCCAGGGAAATCCTTGTAAAATGAATAATGGGCATCATTCTTTTCATCGAGAAAAGCCAGAGCCAGGGAGGTACTCCCATCCTTGAAACGGTGCACATAGGAGGTATCCACGCCATTGTTTTTCAAAAAGTTATCTACCAGCTGACCAACGTCATCAAATCCATATTCACTGATAAATGAGACAGGCAATCCCATTCTTCCCATTGAAACAACACTGTTCAATACAGATCCACCTGCTTTGGCTGCCCGGGGTTGTCCGTCCTTAAAAATAATATCA
The DNA here is from genome assembly GCA_038325595.1 of Bacteroidales bacterium. Lineage (GTDB taxonomy): Bacteria > Bacteroidota > Bacteroidia > Bacteroidales > VadinHA17 > LD21. Next base: position 17,852 of record JBBQJD010000077.1, read on the forward strand.
AGTACAGTCTCTCCTATTCCGTAGATCTTCCTCATAAGTTTTATGAATATCTTGTTGATGGCGTGAAATTACTAATAATTTCAGAATGGCACAAGGCGGAGAGAAGCCCTTATTCATGGTATTTTCCGTAACTATTGATTATATTTGCTATATAAATAAATAGGTGAATGAAAGCAATGATGCTGACCGGAATAAGGCAGATGGAGATGAAGAATATTCCTGAGCCTGCTTTAGTGAACTCCAATGATGTAAAAATTAAAATGTCTGTTGTCGGAATATGCGGCTCGGATATACATTATTATACACAGGGGCAGATTGGCTCCCAGAAAGTGACTTACCCATTTACGGTAGGTCATGAAGGGGCTGGAATTGTAGTTGCAACTGGTAGGGATGTTAAGAGAGTCAAAACCGGTGATGCTATTGCAATTGAGCCTGCAATGCCATGTTGGGAATGTGACCAGTGTTTGGCCGGAAGACATCATACCTGCCGTAAACTCAGATTCCTGGGTTGTCCCGGCCAGGCTGAAGGCTGCCTGATGGAATATATTGTCATGCCGGAGGAAAGTTGTTTTCCTCTTCATGGTGAACTTACACCCGATCATGGATCCATTTCTGAACCCCTGGCAATTGGT
>JBBQJD010000078.1:0-18109 GCA_038325595.1 Bacteroidales bacterium
TGACACCGCAATAAAAAACAATCAAAATGTGTTACAAGCATTAAATGTCATCGCCGAGCACAAAAGATGCTGATTCGTTCTGTATTTATTAACTTTAGGCATTTTAGGCACTCCAAACTCTAGGCACTGATTAGTTACAATATCATAAATAATGTGTTAAACAAATAAACTGTCCATGAAAAATAAACTCATATTAACTCCACTATTCATACTTATCATTTCTACTATTGTTGCCGGTCAAGTAACTGAAGCCGAGAAAAAGATAAGGACTGTATCAAAAGACACACTTTTGGGCTGGAATAAAGGCGGAGTAATCGCAATTAATCTTGCTCAGACCTCACCGTAGGATCAAAAAATCAGTTCAAGGAAATTCTCGGAGTTGGATTCTCTTATACATTTTAAAATCAATACATAAACCTGACATTATGAAAATCATTGATGAATTTAAAGCTTTTGCATTAAAGGGAAACCTTGTCGAAATGGCTGTTGGTATCATTATCGGTCTTGCTTTCAGTAAGGTCGTTACTTCTATTGTAAATGATATTATCATGCCTCCGTTAGGCCTCCTGATCGGTGGTGTCAACTTTACCGATCTTAAAGTTGTCCTGAGGGCAGCAACAGAAACAGCTCCGGCAGTAACATGGAATTACGGAAATTTTATTCAGGTATGTTTTGACTTCCTGATAGTTGCATTTTCTGTGTTCATGGTAGTTAAAGCTATGAATGCAGCCAGGAAGCAGAAAGAAGTAGCCCCTCCTCCTCCGGCTCATACAAAAGAAGAAATACTTCTTACCGAAATCCGTGATTTACTTAAGAAATAAGCGTTTCCAGGTGGTTTAAACAGATTCTTTACGAACCTGTTATCTTTATAACAATTCTCTGATTTTCACGATAGGGTAACTTTCTTACCGGTTACATAAAAAATTATATTGTCACAGCCATAAAGAATTAATATGAAAGTAAATCTCTCAATAATAGCAATCTTACTTTTTCTAATTGGTTGTGGCCGGAATACTGAGACGGTAATTACTGTCTCTCAGATCAGGTGCTCTGGATTTGAGAATCCCGTAGGTACTGATAGTTTGCCCGATTTCAGCTGGATCCCTGAATCTGAAGGAAATGATAAGTCCCAGTCTGCTTACCGGATTATTGTAAGCAAAAGCAATAAAATTACAGGTAAAAAAGAAGAGGTAATATGGAATACCGGTAAAATCAATTCAGATGTATCAGCATGGATTCCTTACCAGGGTCCACCGCTTCAGGCCGGGGAGAATTATACCTGGAGAGTGCGTGTATGGGATGAGCATAATAATCCTTCTCCATGGAGCGAAACCGGCACATTTGTGACAGGTCTGTTTGAAAAAAGTGACTGGAGTGATGCCAGGTGGATAGGGTATGAGGATATCACCGACTCTTTGCTGCTGGTTCCCGGTGTTCATGGTTCAGGAGACAATCTTGGCAAAATTGCTGAAAAACGGTCGGTTGTACCTTATTTCAGACGGCAATTCCCGCTCGGTAAAGAAATAAAAAAGGCATATGTTTTCATTAGTGGATTAGGTCATTACGAATTATTTCTCAATGGAGAAAAAATCGGCGATCACTTTCTTTCTCCCGGCTGGTCAGATTACAGGAAAACCTGTTTTTACAATACTTTCGATGTTACAAAGAATTTGAAAAAGGGATCAAATTGTGCAGGAGTAATCGTTGGGAATGGATTTTATAACATTAACAGGGAAAGTTACAGGAAACTTGTAATAGCGTATGGAGCTCCAAAGATGATTATGAAGCTTCAAATAAATTATACCGATGGAACCAGCGACTTTATCATAAGTGATGATGGCTGGAAAACTGATCCTTCTCCGGTTACCTTTTCAAGTATATATGGTGGAGAAGATTATGACGCAAGAATCGACCAGGAAGGCTGGAACAAACCCGGGTTTAATGATGAAAAATGGAAGAAAGCCCTACTGGTAAAAGAACCGGCAGGATCACTTGTCCCGGAAAAAGATTTTGCTGTGAAAGTCATGGAAACTATTGATGCAAAAAAAATTGATTATAGGGATAATAGCTATGTATATGATTTTGAGCAAAATGCATCCGGAATAATAAAGGTCAGGATTAAGGGAAAAAGCGGACAGGAAGTTCAGTTTATTCCCGGTGAGTTGCTTGGAGAGGATTCTCTTCCTTCACAAAAAGCTTCAGGAGAACCATATTTGTTTACATATACATTGAAAGGAGAAAACGAAGAAATCTGGATGCCGCGATTCTCTTATTACGGATTCAGGTATGTCGGGGTTAAAGGAGCGGTACCCATGGAATCTCCCAATCCCAGGAATCTGCCAGTTATTTCCGGGTTGCAACTTCTTCATACAAGAAACTCGTCGCCGCCAAGCGGCAGTTTTAAATGCTCAAATGAACTTTTCAATTCAATTTATAAGCTTATTGACTGGTCTGTGAAAAGTAATCTGGCAAGTGTTGCAACGGACTGTCCGCACAGGGAAAAACTTGGATGGCTTGAGCAAACTCATCTCATGGGTAATTCAATTAAGTTCATTTACGATATCCATAATCTTTATAATAAGATCATTGATGATATGATTGAAGCCCAGCTTGATAATGGACTTGTTCCTGATATAGCTCCGGAATATGTTCCGTTTGAAAGCGGATTCCGCGATTCTCCTGAATGGGGAAGCGCAAGCATAATCCTGCCCTGGGATATGTACGAATGGTATGGCGATATTTCTGCTGTCAGGAAAGCATATCCGATGATGAAAAAATATTTAATGTACCTGCAGGGAATGTCTGATGGAAATATCCTCTCACATGGCCTGGGTGACTGGTTTGATCTTGGACCGAAATCACCCGGAGAAGCTCAGCTTACACCTAAAGCTGTTACCGCTACTTCCATTTATTATTATGATGCAAAGCTTCTTGCTCAAATGGCTAAGCTGATCGGGGAAGAAGAAGATGCAGCCCGATTCGCGAGTCTCGCTGAGGAAATCAGGAAGGATTTCAATTCCGAATTCTTTAATCCTGTCACTAAAGTTTATTCAACAGGCAGCCAGACAGCATATTCAATGCCTCTCTTCTTCGGCATGGTTGATGATAGCTGCAGGCAGGCAGTTGCTGAAAATCTGGTTAAATCTATTAATGAAAACAATAAATCCCTGACAGCAGGAGATATAGGTTACAGGTACCTTCTGAGGGCGCTTGAGGAAGAAGGACAATCTCAGCTGATCTATGAAATGAATTCAAAAACCGATGTACCTGGATATGGGTATCAGCTTTCCAAAGGCGCTACTGCACTCACCGAATCGTGGGCAGCTTTGAAATTTGTTTCAAACAACCATATGATGCTGGGTCACCTGATGGAGTGGTTCTTTAGCGGATTGGGAGGTATAAGGCAGGCTCCGGGATCAAATTCGTATAAACATATTATAATTGCTCCTGCTATTGCAGGTGACTTAACATGGGTTGAAACAAGCCACCATACAGTTCATGGTGACATTTTAAGCTCATGGAAGATTGAAGATAATATTTTCACACTCAGAGTAACTATTCCGGTAAATTGTTCTGCTACCATTGAAATACCATCCGGTGCTGCTGAAGAAATTACTGTAAATGGGAATCCGGTACTTCATTCAGAAAACATCAAAGCAACCAAAAAAGATAATGGAACTACTCATTGCGATGTTGGTTCAGGTGAATATCTTTTCAGAGCTGAGAATTTTATCAGGATGAAGCAATAAACAAACTTGCCTGAATCATGTTGATCAGTTGTAAATCCGAATAATATGCCACCTTTTTATAATCAGAGTATTGAAGAAGTTATAGAACAATTCAAGGTCGATCCCTCTTTGGGTTTATCCTCCGGTGAAGCAAGAAAAAGACTGGAAGAATATGGTGAGAATAAGCTGATCTCCTCTGAAAAGAAAAGCTTCCTGAAGATGTTTATTGCACAGTTTAAAAGCTTCATGATACTCATTCTCCTGATTGCAGCTGTCATTTCCGGGATTACCGGTGTTATGCATGGTGAGGGGCTTATAGATACCTATGTCATCCTCGGAATCCTGATCCTGAATGCTCTTGTGGGAGCATCACAGGAAAGTAAAGCAGAATCTTCACTTGAAGCATTGAAAACTCTTTCTTCTCCTGAAACTCAGGTACTTCGTGATGGTTCGCTGAGTGAGATACCAACCACTGATCTTGTACCGGGTGATATTGTGATCCTCGATACCGGTGCTCTTATACCAGCTGATTTAAGGCTTACCGAATCTAAAAATCTTAAGATCCAGGAATCTTCAATGACAGGAGAATCTTTACCTGTTGAAAAACATACGGAACGGCTTGAAAAGGAAGACATTCCTCTTGGCGACAGGACAAACCTTGCATTTGCAAGCGGCATGGTCACATATGGGCGCGGACAAGGAATCGTTGTAGCTACAGGAATGAAAACTGAGGTCGGCAAAATCGCCGGGATGATTCATGAAACTGTTGAAACAGAGACGCCTATGAAGCTGCGACTTGAACAGCTTGGAAAAATCCTTGGGATTGCTGCTCTGGTTATATGTGCAGTCATCTTCACTGTAGGAATACTATATGGCAATTCTGTACTAAGTATGTTCATGACAGCCGTGAGCCTGGCCGTAGCAGCTATTCCTGAAGGATTACCTGCTGTTTCTACGGTAGTACTGGCAATTGGAGTGCAACGACTGGTAAAGCGCAATGCAATTATAAGAACATTACCTTCAGTTGAAACACTCGGAAGTACAACTGTTATATGCTCGGACAAAACAGGAACCCTCACGCAAAATAAGATGACAGTTGTGAGGACATATACCAATTTCAAAGAGAATGAACTAAATAAAACTGAAGATCATAACGGCTTGAATGAAGAAGAGAAGAAACTCTTTTCAACTGCCATTCTCTGTTCCGATGCACACCTGAAAACGAATGAAGACGGGAATCATGAGCTGACCGGGGATCCTACTGAAACTGCCCTTCTGGATATAGGAATGAAGTATGGAATGAATAAGAATGAACTTGAAAAATCATATCCGCGTGTCTCAGAGATCCCATTTGAATCAGAGAGAAAACGAATGACAACCTTAAACAGGCTTTCCGATAATGGGATCCATGTTAATGTAAAAGGGGGGTTGGATGAGGTGCTTAGTGTCTGCAACAGGATACTTGAAGACGGAGAGACAAGGCCTGTTACTTCTGAGGATACTGAAAAAATCAGGAACGCAAATCAAAATATGGCCGGTTCTGCCTTGCGGATACTTGCTATGGCATACAAGGAGATTCCGGAAGCTCCTGATCAGGTCAGAATAGAAGAACTTGAAAATGAACTGATCTTCATAGGACTGCTCGGAATGATCGATCCTGCCAGGGAGGAAGTAATTGATGCTGTTGAAAAATGCAATGCTGCCGGTATCCATCCTGTTATGATCACCGGCGATCATAAAATAACTGCAATGGCGATTGCACGTGAAATAGGTATATATAAGGATGGTGATGTTGCCATAACCGGTTCTGAGCTTGAGAAAATTGGCGATGAGGAGTTTATCAAAGATGTACGCCGCTACACGGTTTATGCCCGGGTGGCACCCGAACATAAAGTCCGTATTGTGAAAGCCTGGCAAAAACACGATGAGGTTGTTGCAATGACAGGAGACGGGGTAAATGATGCTCCCGCCCTCAAGCAGGCCGATATTGGTGTTGCCATGGGTGTTGTTGGCACTGATGTGGCTAAAGGTGCTGCAGATATGATTCTTACAGATGATAATTTCGCAACAATTGTGTTGGCTGTCGAGGAGGGTAGAAGGATCTACGATAATATCCTGAAAGCTATCCAGTACCTTCTTTCAACAAATGTCGGCGAAATATTCCTCCTCCTGATTGCAGCAATTTTCAACTGGGGTATTCCCCTCCTCCCTATTCACATTCTGTGGGTAAATCTTGTCACGGACAGTCTTCCTGCTTTGGCACTCAGTGTTGATCCTGCGGAAGAAAATATTATGCAAAGGAAACCACGCCAGACAAAAGGTGGTCTAATGTCCAAAGGGATGGTATGGAGAGTGATCTATCAGGGTATTTTAATTGGATCCATCTCCCTGGCAGCATACAGGATCGGGTTTAATGAAGGAGGTGAGGAATTGGGCCGCACCATGACTTTTGCTACATTGGCCTTTTTACAATTAGTACATGTCCGCAATCTCCATTCAATTTCAAAATTTTCTTTTACTGTAAATCCATTCAAAAATAAACCGCTCATCGGAGCTATTCTTTTTTCTGCGGCTTTAATGTTTGTAGTGCTTCTGGTTCCGGCTGTACGCGATGTTTTCAGGCTGTCGGAATTGAATCAGCATAACTGGTTGACGATCCTCGGGTTGTCATTTATTCCTGTTTTAGTCGTTAACTTATTCAAGCTTTTTAAAATCAATGGAACCAAAGATGAATTATGAAAAATATGATCTTTTTCACAGGTTCCATTTGATGCCGGTTTTTGCTTCTGCAAAGTTCCGGCTCGATATTGAAATATGCGATTCGGTCTGAGAATAATAAGTGTCAATCTTACACTTATCAAAAAGCCGATACAAATCCGGCACTCACTTTTCCATATTTATAGTCTGATATACCAGACAGGCTATAAGTATACTCTGAAACCACTCTGAGGTTTCGTCTCAGAAGATATCCGGCGTGTAACGTAGCTGACTTATAATCAAGATTATCCATATCAGATTCCACCCAATTGAATAACCCGGTCAGGTACCAGTTGCTCATATCTCCCTTTGGTGAAAAAATTAACTCTGCAAAACCTCCTTCTGTAATCACATCGTCAAACATAAATATTCCACTGAGCACATTTGAATCGTATCGTCTCAGATATTGCATATTAAGGATAAACTTGTCAGCGAAATTGAAAGTAAGATCCGGCCCAAACATTTTTATATTATTAAGAAAGGATCCTGTAAACCGGGGAAGATCTTCCTTGCCCGCATACCCGAACAAACCAATTGTAAGATTTTTCCCAAGTGACTGGTTTAATCTCAACATGAAATTTTTGTACTTGTCACGGTCAAAAACGAATCCTTCTCCGGCTTCTCCAATACCGCTGCCATTGAGAATTTCACCTACAAGAGTTGTCCCGGTAGAAAAATCCCTGTCGAGAATAATTCCCCGGTCATACTTAAGATCGGCTCTTGAGTTACCCGGCTTTGTACTGTATATCATATAGGGTTCAAGAGTATATCTGAGTTCACCTTTAAAGAGCGGATCGGAAACCTGGAATTGTCCTATGTAAAAATTAATTCCGGAGCCGAAAAGATCGTGATACATTAAAAAAGCATCCTCGACACCTGCAATTGACCCTCTTTCATTCAATAAAAAATAAAAATAGTACGAGAGTTTCTCAGAAATTTCCCCCCCTGACAAGATCTTCAGTACAAAAGGAGAAGCAAAATCAACTGATCGTCCGTCATTGAAGTTAAAAGTGGCAAAACCATCCAACCGGATCGCGAGAGGCAATTCCCTGAATAATGAAAGCTTTGTATCTCCGGTCTGAATATAATATCTCGGAGACTCATAATCGGTCATCCGGAAGCCATTTCCGGCAAACTCATCACCAAAGCTTTTAAGTCTTGGCATAGCAGGAGAATGGCATACCTGGCAGCTGATCTGGTATTTTCGTGCAAACGCCGGAATGGCACTGCACTCCTCCACAGGATTTATAATAAGCAGAAATGCAATCATAGCCGGAGCCGTGAATAAAACCGATCTTTTCATGAGTTAGCGTATTACTGAATTAAAGCGAATATTCGTTTAAACAGAACTGATCAGGGTAAAATTGTGACTTTAGTGGAATGCTCATTTACCACAAGGATCTCGGACTCTTCTGCCGGCACGTTGAGCAGATCAGCAACAGGTTTTACCAGAAGCTGATAGTTGAGGACAGCTTTCACTTTGAGTTCTCCGGGGGCAGCATCAAAGGGTACTTTGAATGTGAACCGTTCTACTTTTGTCTCCCTGGGTCCTATACGGTAATCAACACCAAGACTGGCAGTATTCCACTGCATGATTGTCATTCTTCCTTCAGGATCAAGATATGGCATTCTGAAAATCCTGTTACCTGCCGGAATGCCATCCCGCTGGACTCCTTTGAAATCAGGCTTTCCCAGAGGAACAGACATATCCTGGTAGGCAAGGTAGTCACCCGAAATAGTGTATTCTTCTCCTTCAAATCCCTTTTTATCAACATTAAGATGATAAGCTTTACCTTTTGAGTCGGTAGCCTCAACTTGCAGCCAGACTATCCTGTCCTCAACGGATCCTGTCGGAAATTTATGACCGGTCTTCTGATTAAACAGAGCGACGGTAAACACAATATTTTCTCCCGGTTCAGCTTCGCGGATATCAGGTTCTACCCTGAGTTCAATAGTCCCTTTCACCTTTCCCGGATCATGGGCACCATGAAATAGATGAAGTCTTGCATCATTGTACGGCTTGGTCATGAGGGCATTAAGGTACGGACCTCCCTTAGGCATGTGGCAGTCCTGACATCTCACGCCTTCAGCAGCATAAGGACCTTCCTTCCATTCGAGCTGTGTACTTTTGACCCAGATTCCGAATGGATTCTTTTCATTATGGCAGTTACCGCAAAATTCAGTTGTTTTTAAAAAATCAGTTGTTACAATCTTATGCGCCGGCGATTCTACTGCCGGTTCACGTACTGCATATTTAGTCATCCCCGGTTTTATCAGATAGCTGAAATTGAAGGGAGGATCGGTTTGAGCTGCCTGAGTCAGATGGCAAACCTCACATGATACCGATTCATTTGCCATACTATTTTCTGATGGCCTTGGAGGAGGCAGCTTACCAGCCATGAATGCCATTGGAGTGTGACATCCGTTACACCCGTCCACAGCATCTTTCAACTCAGGCTTAGCGGCTGCATGGGCTACCGCAAGATCGAAATACTCTATCTCATCCCATTCGTGCGTGTATGCCTGCGACATCATTGCCTGTGACCATTGCTCATAAGTTCCCGGATGACAGGAACGGCACTTTTTTGCCGGTTCAAAGTCCTTGAATGAATATTTACCCTTCAAATCTTCCTGGGGTGCCATTGTATTTACGGCAAAGGAAGTCAGTATTATCAGAACAATGCCTGCCGCGATAACAAGCTTCCTGAATGGAATATTTTCCATGCTCATAAGTCTGTTAATAAATTAACAATAAAGATAAAAAATATTAATGTAATAGCCTAGGATTAAAATCATTTAAAGAGGGGATTTTTAATAACTTCCGCCTTGAAAATCAAGAAAGATGAAGATCAATATTTTCTGGTTCAGAAGAGATCTCCGGTTAGATGACAATACTGCATTTGCTCATGCATTAAATTCAGATCGTCCGGTATTGCCTGTCTTTATTTTTGATACAAACATTATTGATGAACTTCCCCTGGATGACCCAAGAATAAGTTTCATTCATCAAAGACTGTTTTTAATTAATAATGAACTTAAAAAATCCGGAAGCAGGTTTAAAATAATTAAAGGCGAGCCTGTCAGTGTCTGGAAAGATCTTATTTCCGAATTTGATATTGATAATGTGTTCATTAATAAGGATTATGAACCCTATGCCATTGAAAGAGACCTGAAAATTGAATCACTACTAAAGGACCATGGGATTATTATTAAAAAATACAAAGATCAGGTGATTTTTGAAGAAGGGGAAATCTTAAAGCCTGATAATAAGCCGTATACAGTTTTCACTCCATACAAAAAAAGATGGATGAAAAGGTTGTATGAAAATATTTCTGTGTTGGACGACACAAAAGTGAAAAATCAAAACAATTTTTATCAAAGCTTTTTACCTTTTCCTGCCCTGGAAGAATTTGGTTTCCGGAAAAGTCCCATAAAAGTCCGACCATATGACCTTTCGGTAATTAAAGAGTATGATAAATATCGTGATATTCCGGCGGCTGATAAAACAAGCTATCTTTCGCCTCATCTCAGGTTTGGTACAATAAGCATCAAAGGTGTAGTTACTAATGCACTGAAGGAAAACCAGGTGTTTCTGGATGAATTGATCTGGAGGGAATTTTTTATGCAGATCTTGTTTCACTTTCCGGATGTTGTTACCCAAAATTTCCGCCCAAAATATGACAATATAAAGTGGATCAACAATGAGAATGATTTTGACCGCTGGTGCAATGGGGAAACCGGCTATCCAATCGTTGATGCAGGAATGAGACAGCTCAATAAAACAGGCTATATGCACAATCGGGTAAGGATGATCACAGCGGGTTTTCTTTGCAAGCATCTGCTCATTGACTGGAGATGGGGAGAAGCATATTTTGCGGCAAAACTTCTTGATTACGAACTATCGTCAAACAATGGTAACTGGCAATGGGCAGCAGGAACGGGTTGCGATGCAGCTCCGTATTTCCGGATCTTTAATCCGGCAGAGCAGCAAAAGAAATTCGATCCTCATAAGGAATATATCAGAAAATGGGTTGAGAATATTGATGAGCCTTCGTATCCTGAACCAATGGTTGATCATGTTTTTGCAAGGAAAAGAGCTTTGATGGCTTATAAAGGTTAACACTAATACTTTTAAGTTCTTTTTTTTAACCGCGAGGTCTTACCTGATTTATTGATGCAGGAACATCAAACCTTATATCTCTTAAGACCCCCATCCCAACCTTCCCCCCTCGCCTTCGCGTAGCCTTCTTATAGTTTTATGGTAATGATGGTTGTTGCTTCGGCGGAGCAAGGCAAGTGGGAAGGAGTGCATCTAATCATGCTTTCAGAAATGTTCTTAACCTTGCCCCCTCGGGGGAAACGGGAAAGGGGGTTTAAAAATTTAATGTGTGAATCTCATAAAAGATTTATATAGTAGGTCAGAAAAGGTTGGCAAAGGACGTAAAGGAATCGTTTTATGAGAAAAAGTAAATGGAATTTAAATCTCCAAAATTCCACAAAGGTTAACAACCTGACCCTAAACAATAACAACTGTTAACTGTTTATTATTTTGCTAGCTTTGCCAAACTAATTCCGAAAAAGATGACACTTGTTCCTGTAGTTCCCCTGGTTCAAATGGATGGCCGAAGCCTGTATTACACATTTATTGCCGGAGCCCGGAAAGTTATTGAAAATCAGACTGAACTGAATAAGATCAACGTATTTCCCATAAGTGATGGCGACACCGGGACAAACCTTGCAGCAACAATAAGGTCAGTTATTGAATCTCTTCATCCCCACAGGTCGTATAAGATAACAGCCGACAGAATTGCTGAATCCATCCTGCTTAATGCAAGAGGAAATTCCGGAATTATATTTGCACAGTTTTTCTATGGTCTCAGTCTGGAAACCGGCGACTTAAGATCAATTACCCTGAAACAATTTGCAGAGAGTGTACAAAGGTCAGTAAGGTATGTTTATGAAGCAGTTTCTGATCCGGTAGAGGGGACTATGCTTACAGTAATTAAGGAATGGGCAAACTATATTTACGAAAGCTGGCAATCATTCACCGACTTCAATAACTTATTGCTAAGCTCATATGAGATTCTCAAAAAATCGCTCTTCAACACTACCTCAATGCTTAAAATTTTGGCAAAAAACAACGTTGTCGATGCGGGAGCCAAGGGATTTGTATTGTTTATTGAAGGTATAATTGAGTTCATAAATTCCAGGAACATTAAAGACCTGATACTATCAAAGAGTAGCACAGTTTCCCTTCTGAAAATTGAAGAAACAATTCCTGAGGTTGTGCATTACAGATATTGTACGGAAGCAATAATAAAAGACTGTACTTCCGATAATAATTCATTGAAAAGCCTGCTTGGAAAATTTGGTGATTCAGTTGTCGTTGCCGGCTCTGACAAGATCAGAAGAATTCATATCCATACCAGCAAGCCTGCAGAGCTGTTTGACGAATTGAGAAGTACCGGCACGCTTACCTTCCAGAAAGCTGATGATATGATCCGGCAAAGTGAAGTTGTATATAAACGGAAATGGAAAATAGCACTGGTTACCGATTCTACTTGCGATCTCAATCCCGAGCTTCTGGAGAAATACCAGGTAAACATACTTCCCATAAATATAAATTTTGGTGAGAACCATTATCTCGATAAGATTACGATCCAGCCAGAGCAGTTTTACAAGCTTCTTGATGAAACTAAAACATACCCAAAATCATCACAGGTTAATGAAAAAGCCTTTATAAACGTTTTTTCGCATCTTGCTTCACATTATGATTCCATTATTGCTGTTCATCTGAGCGATAAGCTGAGCGGAACATTTTTCAGCGCCCAGAGGGCAGCACAGACAATCAGTAAGGAATTTGGCAAGCCGGTCACAGTAATAAATTCCAGGAATATCTCAGGTGCTCTCGGATTAATTGTATTGCGCGTTGCACAGGCAATTGAATCAGGCTTCTCGCACGATCAGGTAGTAACCCTGGCAGAAAAATGGATCAGGAATACACGCATTTTCTTGTCTGTCAAGACTTTAAAATATATGGTGAAAGGCGGTCGCATTTCAGCCGCGAAAGGATTACTGGCAAGAATGATGAATGTTAATCCTATTATTTCCATTGACGAATCAGGTAAGGCTGTAATGCTTGACAGGGCTTTTAACCAGAGGAATAATATGGAAAAAGTTCTCGGACATGTGAGAAAGCTCAACAGTGAAAATAAGATGTGGAACTACATAGTGCTGCACGCAAATAATACCTATGCAGCTCAATGGTATTCGGAGAAGATGAAAAAACTTACCGGTAAAAACCCGCTTTCGGTAATAAATATTTCACCCGTTATCGGCGCCAATGCCGGAGTCGGAGCCGCTTCAGTAGCAATGCTTTACGATTAAACAATTTACATGTACTTTATAGAAATTTATTTTCAGGCCCTCTTAATAATCCTGATACTGATGACCGTTTTGTGGATTGTCAGCGTAATCGTCCGTAATGTCAGTATTGTTGATCTTTTCTGGGGACTCGGGTTTGTGTTTGTTGCCGCTTTTTTCTTCTTTAAGAGTGAAGGTAACGGAATAAGAAAAATAATTGTCCTAACCCTGACAGCAATCTGGGGAATTCGTCTTTCAGTTTACCTGACCTGGAGAAATATAGGCAAAGGAGAAGATTTCAGGTACCGTCAGTTCCGTAAAAACTATGGGAAAAGCTACTGGTGGATCAGTTTTTTCCAGACATTCCTTCTGCAGGGTGTTCTGATGTGGCTTATCTCCGCTCCTCTTCTGGGGGCTCAGTATTACGGACCGGAAAAGAACCCCGGAATTCTTGATTTCATCGGAATATTATTCTGGCTGACAGGCTTTATTTTTGAAGCCGGAGGTGATTACCAGCTGGCTGTTTTTAAGGCTGACCGGAACAATAAAGGAAAAGTTTTAAATCAAGGTTTCTGGCGATATACAAGGCATCCGAATTACTTTGGCGATTCAAGCGTCTGGTGGGGTTTCGGAATCATCTGCCTGTCAGCAGGAAGCTATATACCTGCTCTGGGATCTGTTTTAATGACAGCATTGATAATCAAAATTTCAGGTGTGGCTCTCCTGGAGAAAAGTCTTAAAGATAAGAAGCTAGAATACATTGAATATATCAGAAAAACCAGCGCTTTCATTCCCTGGTTTCCTAAAAAATGAGTGATTAATTTCTTAATCGAAAAGTCTTCCTCCTCTTCCCTTCAAGCTACCTCGCTTTCCTCTGCGTAAATCTCCTATCCAGCTTTAGCAGAAGTTGATTTACTTCTCAGCAAAACTGCATATGACTGGCCTCTCCCCCTGGCCGTCAAGGATTTCAAATCTGTCCATTTCTCCAGCACGACCGGGCATCAAGAATTTTGTTATTATTCGGAAAAACTAAGGCTTAAGTTTTTGAACAAAACAAAAATGTAATAAACGCAACAATATGATAGATTGGGAGTTACCCCCCCCTCCCACTTCGGGGGAGAGCCTGTCCCGAGCATCGGGAGGGCAGGGGGAGAGGCCTTCAGGACTTATACCTCACCCCGAACTTCTCTGGTTAGATGTGTATAAAGATTAGCTTTTAAAGGAGAGCCTGCCCCGCAAAAGACCTTTGCGGTTAACCGGATTTCTTATTTTTTATATGATATCGTTCCGGCAATTTTTATCTTTGATTCATCATGTTGAAATTTTCTCTGAAGAACATTCTTGCGATAATTTTACTTACAATCACTGGTCTGGACTCCAATTCCCAATCCGCTAACAGACCTTTTATTGTCGAATCCCGGATTCATGCAGGCATGAGCCTGCCATTTTACAAAGCACTGGCATATCTCAGCCAGGAAGATATCTATGCTTTTGACCTCTCGTTGAGTTTCCCTGCAGATGGAAACAGCTACTGGGATAAATTATATCACTATCCACGTACCGGCATTGGTTTTTCAGGCTGGAGCCTGGGAAACAGGGAGGTTTTTGGAAATGCATATGCCTTGTACCATTTTATCAACTTTCCCATAAAAAAAACTGAAATGTTTTCCTTTAATTACCAGCTTTCTTACGGAGCCGCCTACATAACCAGAGTTTTTGACAAATTCGACAACCCCATAAACAGGGCCATCGGTTCTCATGCCAATATTTACCTAAGACTGGGTATTGATGCCAGGCTAAAAATATTCCCGTGTTCCGAACTTGTAATTGAAGCAGGGGCATTTCATCTTTCAAATGGAAAAACAAGATCGCCCAACTACGGGATAAATGCAGGCTCCGTTTCTCTCGGATTCAATCACCTTTTCAATAACAGCGATATAATTAAAACCGATCCTGAAATACCTTTAATAGAAAAAAGAAACGTTCAATCACTTGTCATTTCTGCAGGATCCAAAGTGTATGATAACTTACTGGATAACAGATATCTGACTTCATCTTTAACATACAATTTCGAAAGGCTGCTGAATCACAGAAGAAAAATCGGACTTGGAGCAGATCTTTTTTACGATGCTTCCATCGGAGAAGGCCTCGCTGTTGAGGAAGGAAAAACTGAGGACGATTTATCCAACCTGATCCGGTTTGGGTTGCATGCTTCTTATTTCATCAGGTATAAACAGCTGATGATGGGAGTTCAGCTTGGTCACTACCTGTATTCCAGGTTTACCGTCCTTACTCCTTTATACAGCAGGATCTCTGTTCAGTATCTGGTTACAAAAAATATCTTTGGCAGCGTTGCAATAAAATCACATTTTGGCAAGGCTGATTGCTTGGAGTGGGGAATTGGCTATTGCTGGTAACATTCATGGCTATTATGAAAAGTGCACTTATATTCATCAGTCTGGTTTCTGTTATTCTCATTTCATGCCAGAAGATTTTTTTCAGTGGAGAGGAAGAGACACGCGAAATTACCCTGGGTGATTTCCATGCAGTGAAAATATCCGGAATATACAACGTGGTCCTTACCCAGGATTATGAAAACAGGCTCGTTATTACGGGGAAGAATGATATTAATTCAATTGATGCCATGGTTATTGATGATACTCTTATCATCGAAAATCATAAAAGTATACCTTTCAATACGGAAAAAAATAATCTTACGCTGCATCTGAGCTCTCTGGACTATCTTGTAACCTATGATCCTGTAAATATCTCAAATACAGACACATTAAAGGGAGAGAGAATATTGTATGATGCAATAGGAGAAATTTCACAAGTAACCATGACAGTTGATTGTGATTTGCTCCAGGTGGTTAATTCTGCAAATACCCTGGGTACATTTTATTTCTATGGGAAGGCTGTAAATTGTTCTTTTTTCAACCGTTATGGCTGCACTATTTTTGCAGGAGGGCTTTTGTGCAGATTTGCGGAAATAACAAACGAATCAATAGGCGATGTATATATAAATGCATCCGAAAACATCCGGGCTTACATCTGGGGACCGGGGAATATTTATTATTACGGAATTCCCGAGATAGAAGTCGTCGAACAAAAAGGAAAAGGCACTATAATAAAGTTGAATTAAATACTGATTTTTTATAAAGTGTGTTGCTTTTCCCGACTTAATATTCCTCTCAAATTTCAATGATTTATTTAGGAATCTTCCAAAAATTGACTTTTTAGTCCCTTTCTGATTGTTAATTTTTTCACATAAGAACTAAATTATCATTTCTTAATTAATTTTTCGTCAGCAATTTTTAGCCATTCGTCAAAAGCCGGATTATTTCTTAAAATATATAATTTTTAAATTGGAAGTGGCTGATTTTCTCTAAATTATAATTTATTTGAGCTATGGAACCCAGGAAACATAGAGACCTATAAGAGATAAATTAATAAAAAACAAACTTTTTTGACGAATGGCCGAATTTTTTGTTTCAATAGTCTAAATTACCTGATAATCTTAGTTATTAATAATTTATTTAGCTAATAATTTATATTTCTAATAAAATCGAAAGGAATTATGTAAAAATTAATTGTGTTAAGATTGTATAACAAATTATCGAAGTTCATTTGAAATTTATTCAACGAATGAAATTTTGAAACATATGATAATCGGAATTAACAACTAACCAATATTATAACCTCCTTTTAAAAAAACCATTATGAGAAAAATGACTAAACTTTTTTGTGTTGCAGCAATTCTTATTGGATTTGCAGCCAGTGCAAACGGACAGGTGTCTGCAACTGCTACAGCAACTGCAACAATTGTTACACCAATTGCAATTTCAAATGCAGGCAACATGAATTTTGGCAATGTTGCTGTGAGCGGCGTTGCAGGTACTGTTATATTGGCTCCCGCAGGCACACGTACAACCGGTGGCGGAGTAACTCTTCCGGCAACAGCAGGAACTGTCACAGCTGCATCATTTAATGTCACAGGGAATGGAAATGCTACATATGCAATAACACTTCCTGTAGCAGCTACAACAGTTACCTCAGGAGCAAACACAATGACAGTTAATGCATTTACAAGCAACCCTAGCGGAACTGGTACTCTTTCTGGAGCAGGAGCTCAAACTATCAATGTAGGTGCAACATTGAATGTTGGTATCGCTCAGCCCGCAGGAACTTACGTTTCTGGTACCGCTTTCACGGTTACTGTCAATTATAACTAATAAATATCCAAACAATCAGCTCAAGATTCTAGCAGAGGTATTTCTCTCTGCTGGATTACATGTTTCTAGCTGTGAAATTTCACACCAGGATTTTAATTATTCAAGGAGAATAATGGAAAAACAAACTCTGTTAGGTATTTATTTCTTCCTTCTTTTATCGATTGCCGGGAACAGCTTATCAGCCCAAAATTCTATTCAGGTAAGTGCAACAGGTCATATAACAGCCGAAATTATTTCTGCATTTTCTGCTGTTGAAACATCAGAATTGAATTTTGGTCGTTTTTCACCGGGTCCCTATGGAGGGGAAATAATACTAACTCCCCAGGGTACAATATCTGTATTGGGGAGTGTTGCCAAAGGCAGCGGGATACATAACGCTGCCAGCTTCTACCTTACCGGTGAAAACTCATCCACTTTTTCAATTAACCTGCCCCGCTCACCTGCTGTTCTTACCAGCACCTCGGATGCGAAAACAATGCTTGTAAAGAACTGGGTATCAACACCTGCTCCTGGTCCGGGGGCGGGCACATTGCAGGAGGGAGCACAAACCGTGTACGTGGGAGCGACACTCGAAGTCGGCACTATGAATGACAATCCGGTTGGGATATATACAGGAACATATACTATAACATTTGATTTTAACTAGTATATTGCGCGGATAAAACCTTAACCTATGTTGTCATCTAACCAATTATTTCCAGGGAGCTTTAATCGGTTTTTAGATACCAGAATTCTTCTGATTACAAAGTTATTCATTCTGGTAATTATCCTGTTACCTTACAATCTTGCTGCACAGGGAAATTTATTGGTTACACCTAAGAGAGTAGTATTTGAAGGCACTAAAAGATCGTTCGATCTGAATTTAGCCAATATCGGGCAGGATACAGCAGTATATGCAATATCTTTGGTACAGGTAAGAATGAAAGAGGATGGAAGTTTTGAGACTATCACTATACCTGATGAGGGTCAGAATTTTGCCGATAAGAACCTGCGCTTTTTTCCCCGTTCGGTTACACTCCCGCCAAATGA
>JBBQJD010000079.1:0-18005 GCA_038325595.1 Bacteroidales bacterium
ACAGCATTGATGTTTGAGCCATTTAACGACAGACCAGAAACCTCAGGACTTTCAATGATGTCATATGAAGAATTTGAGAAGATGGTTGTGACAGCCGATAAACATGGTTTTCAGGTCGGGGTACATTCAATTGGTGATAAAGGAAATTTCTGGACCCTGAATGCTTTTGAAAAAGCACAACAGGTAAATGGAAAACGTGACAGCCGGCACAGGGATGAACATACACAAACCCTGCAACAGTCAGATATTCCGAGGTTTGCAGAACTTGGAGTCATAGCCTCAATGCAGCCTACCCATTGTATTTCAGACAAAAGATTTTATGAAAAACGCATTGGCACTGAAAGAAGCAAGGGAGCATATGCATGGAGAAGCCTTCTGAATGCAGGTGCAGCACTGGCCTTCGGTACTGATTACCAGGTTGAGCCACTAAATCCAATGGAAGGACTTTATGCAGCCGTATCACGTAAGGACAGGTTAGGTGAAGAAGGCCAGGGATGGTTTCCGGAAGAAAAGATCACCATGGAAGAAGCCATAAAATATTACACTCTCGGTTCTGCATATGCGCAATTTATGGAGGACAGGAAAGGGATGATCAAACCAGGTTACCTGGCTGATATTGTAATCACCGACAAGGATCTTCTGACTATTCCTGAAGATGAGATCATGAAAACAAAGGTTGATTATACGATTACAGGCGGGAAAGTTGTATACGAATCCGGCAAATAATAATTGAGGCTGTAGAGGCTGGAAAGGCTGTAAAGGCTGTAGAGGCGGGAAATGCTGACTATTGAGAAAGTGAGAATAAAATACTCATAGCTTCTTCTCTGCTGGTTCCGCAAAACTCAGGTTCAGGCTTGAATTCTGAACATACCTTTGGCTTGGAAGGATCATTATAGATAGCGCACCTGTAATCATCAAGCAAGTGAATGCATCTTACCCCTGCAGGCTTGCCTGAAGGCATTCCCGGAATTTGTGAAGAGATAGAAAGTGCTATACAGCAGGTTCCACAATTTGCTCGACATTCCATTCTGCAAATATAATTATACCTTATTTAACCGCAAAGTTCGCAACGTCCAACTCGCTGAACTTTGCGTCCTTCTCCTTAAAGGATTTGGATTTTGTTCTGATGGTTTTGTATATATTCTTACTATTTTTACCTAAAATCAACTTAATGAGAATTGATATACTTACTGTCCTTCCGGAGTTGCTTGAGAGTCCCCTCAATCATTCTATAGTGAAAAGAGCCAGGGAGAAGGGACTTGTGGAGATAAATATTATTAACCTGCGTGATTTTACATCAGATAAATATAAGAGTGTTGATGATTATGCATTCGGAGGGGGTGCGGGAATGGTGATGATGATTGAGCCTGTATGGAAAGCTATTGAAAAGCTTAAGAGTGAAAGGGATTACGATGATATCATATATACTTCTCCTGATGGCGAAAAGTTCTCCCAGAAGATGGCGAACCGGCTTTCGATGAAAAACAACATTATAATTCTTGCAGGACATTATAAAGGAGTCGATCAGAGAATTCGTGATTATATGATTACCAGGGAAATATCAATAGGAGACTATGTTTTATCCGGTGGTGAATTGCCAGCAGCTGTTATTACCGATGCAATTGTAAGGCTTATTCCCGGAGCTATTTCAGATGAGCAATCAGCTCTCTCCGATTCGTTCCAGGATGATCTTCTTGCTCCTCCAGTATTTACCAGGCCATCTGATTTCAAAGGATGGAAAGTCCCGGACATACTTTTATCAGGGAATACCGGGGAGATTGAAAAATGGAGACATGAACAGTCCCTTGAAAGAACTAAAGAACTCCGCCCAGACCTTTTAAACGATGAATAAAACAGTTTTTTCAATTTGCCTGACAGTCCTTACTATTACAGGCTTGCTTTTTTCATGTTCCGACCATGACATGAAAGATGATCTTAAACAAGGATTCATAAATCCTCCTGATTCATCAAAACCCGGAGTATACTGGTACTTTATGGATGGAAATATCAACAGGGAAGCAATGACGGACGATCTTGAATCAATGAAAAAAGCAGGAATCGCATATGTTGTCTTTCTTGAAGTCAATGTAGGAATTCCCCGCGGGAAAGTTGATTTTCTAAGTGAAGAGCTTCTTCTGGCGATATACGATTCATACATAAGGCTCTGACCGACAGGGATATTTACTTTATTTCTAACAGGACAGGGTCAGTTGTCACCGACACATGTATATTCCGCAGCGGAACAATTAATGCAGAGTTGTGGGATGCCGTAACAGGTAAAATAAAAAAAGTTGAATGTCATCAAACTTCGGGTAACTCAACATCACTTATGATAAGGCTCGAGGCTTTTCAAAGCTATTTTGTGGTATTCTTTCATCATCAGGAAAAAACTGACAATACGGTTCCGGTTGAGACTTTTAATCCCGGAAAAACTATCCTCACACTGGAGGGACCATGGGATATTGCCTTCGACTCAACCTGGGGAGGCCCTGACAGGAGTTAAATGGAAAAGATCTTGGTGTAGTGTGGACTGCCCCCTGGCAGGCCAATTAAACAAGTAAAATTGATCCGTTAAAACCAGCATTGATTTTAATTTTGAAATATTAAAAAGCTTTTGTAAAATTGTACTCATAATTATCTGTTTATTAACTACTTAATAATCAACAACATGAATTCACAGGATTATATTAATCGCGAGAACAAATACGGAGCCCATAATTATCATCCGCTGCCGGTTGTACTTGAAAGAGGTGAAGGTCCCTTTGTATGGGATGTTGAAGGCAAACGCTATTTTGACTTTTTATCAGCGTATTCAGCAGTAAATCAGGGTCATTGTCATCCAAAAATCATTAAAGCCCTTACTGATCAGGCCCAAGTACTTACTCTTACATCGAGGGCGTTCTATAATTCTGTGCTTGGCGAGTACGAAGAATATGTTACAAAGTATTTTAAGTACGATAAGGTTCTCCCCATGAACTCAGGAGCTGAAGGTGATGAAACAGCTCTCAAGCTATGCCGTAAATGGGCATATATTAAAAAAGGCATAAAAGAAAACAATGCAAAAATAATTGTATGCGAAGGTAATTTCCACGGACGTACAATCACTATTGTTTCAATGTCCACCGATCCGGATGCAAGAAAAGATTACGGACCCTTTACACCGGGTTTTATTATCATACCATATAACGACTTAAAAGCACTTGAAAATGCCCTTAAAGATCCTGATGTAGCTGGCTTTCTTGTTGAACCGATACAAGGGGAGGCCGGTGTTTATGTGCCTGATGATGGTTACCTGAAAAAAGCCTACGATTTATGCAAATCGAATAATGTTCTATTTATTGCTGATGAAGTTCAGACAGGGATAGCACGTACGGGTAAATTACTTGCCTGCGATCATGAAGGAGTCCATCCTGATATTCTCATTCTGGGAAAAGCATTATCAGGCGGAGTAATGCCTGTTTCTGCTGTTCTTGCAGATGATGACATCATGCTTACCATCAAACCAGGTGAACATGGATCGACATTTGGTGGAAATCCTCTGGCTGCAAAGGTTGCAATAGCAGCTTTGGAAGTAATTAAAGATGAGAAGCTGGCAGAAAATGCGGACCGTCTTGGCAAAATATTCCGCGAGGAGTTCAGGAATATTAAATCAGATATGATCGAGCTTGTCCGCGGAAAAGGACTGTTGAATGCTGTCGTGATAAGAAACAAAGCAGGCAAGGAAGCATGGGATGTTTGTCTGGCAATGAAAGACAAGGGATTAATTGCCAAGCCTACCCATGGAAATATTATAAGGTTTGCTCCTCCCCTAGTTATTACGGAATCACAGCTCAGAGAAGCTATTGCAATAATTAAGGAAGCTTTTAAATTATTTGAATAGAAAGTAACATAATATACAATTTCACGGTCATCCTGTTACAGAAACACATCCATGAAGATCAACTGTTCGTTCAGATTTCTAACTAGGGTGATTCCCGCGGTACTGGCTTTATTATGCTTATCATGCTCCAGCCCTGATGTTACTGTAAAAGAGCTTAAGAAGCATATAGTTTTTCTTTCTTCAGATTCACTGAAAGGAAGAATGACCGCTGAAAATGGCGATAGCATAGCTGCAGCTTACATAAAAAAAGAATTTGCTTCATATGGCATCAGGCCATTTTCAGGAGATGGTTTCCAGAGATACAAGGTAGCTAAAAAAGTTGAGCCAGGGGAATCTAATAACCTGACAATCAATAGCGTAACCTATGTTTCTGAAAAAGATTTCATACCACCTGCCTTCAGTGCAAACTCAACTCTGGAATCAGAAGTGATCTTTGCGGGTTATGGCTTCAATATTAATACTGACAGTCTTAAATGGAATGATTATAATGATCTTGATGTCAAGGGTAAATGGATAATGATACTTCGTGCCGATCCTGAAGCAGACAGTTTAAAAAGTCCCTTCATACCATTCAGCGGGGACAGGGACAAAGCCTTTCTTGCAAAGGACATGGGAGCAGCTGGAGTTCTTATGGTGTCAGGACCTGCATTCAGTCCAAAAGATGATTTCGAAGCACTCAATTCACAGGATCATTCTGTTGATATTCCGGTACTGAAAATTAAAAGGGAAGTTGCTGATGTAATTCTTTCAAAATCAAAGAATACGGTGGCCGATCTTGAAAGGAAGCTAAATAGCGAGAGGAAACCATATAGTTTTCCGTCAGGGATATCCGTAACCGGAACAGCTGACATAATAAGGAAAGAGGAGAATACACGAAATGTCGTGATGTTGCTTCCGGGCAATGATAAGGATCTTAAAGATGAGTATATTGTCATTGGTGCACATTTTGATCATATTGGCATGGGAGGAACAGGTTCCTCAAGCAGGGCCGTTGATACTATAGCAGTTCACCATGGCGCTGACGATAATGCATCGGGCATTGCATTGATGCTGGAACTGGCCGAAAAGTTTTCATATTTAAAGGGAAGTCACAAAAGGAGCATCCTGTTTATTGCATTCAGCGGCGAAGAGATGGGCCTGTTAGGCTCAAAATATTTTTCCGATAATCCGGGTATTGAACTTTCAAAAGTAAACGCCATGATCAACCTCGATATGGTTGGAAGGCTGCAGGAATCCGGAATATTACAAATCAGTGGTGCTGGAACAGCAGAAGGATTAAAAGAAATTCTTAATACCAATCCGGATACAACATCACTTAAATTAAAGCTTTCAGATGAAGGATACGGACCTTCTGATCATTCGTCTTTTTATGGTAAGAATATACCTGTTTTGTTCTTTACAACAGGAGCTCATCTCGATTATCACACACCCGCGGATACCTGGGATAAGATAAACTATGAAGGCATCGTAACTATTTCGGACTATGTTTATAACACAGCTTTAACTCTGGCAACTTCCCCGGAAAGATTAAAATTCAGGGAATCAGGTCCAAAACCTGAACCAGGCATGGTTATGAGAAGAAAAGGTGTAACATTGGGTATTATGCCTGATTTTGCAGGGAATGTTAAAAATGGTTTGAGGGCAGATTTTGTCACTCCCGGTAAGCCGGCAGCTATCGGAGGAATGAAAAAGGGCGATATTATAACTGCCATTAACGGCAAGTCAGTCAATAACATACAGGATTACATGTACAGAATGAGCCAGCTTAAGCATGGTCAGACTATTAACGTGGAAGTGCTTCGGGAAGAAAAAAAATTGATTTTACTGATACAATTGTAATAATTGAGCGTCTAAGGTAAAATTCTGGTTGCCGGATGCCGTTTTGAACCTGGAACCTGAAACCATGAACCTGAAACCTGGAACCTGGAACCTGGAACCTGGAACCTGAAATAGATAATCAGATATATCCATGAAACGTTTTTTTTCATTCTTAAAAATATTCCTGTTATGGCTGCTGGCATTTGCAATAACAATCGGAGCTGCAGTTTATCAGAGAACAACCGGTCCCACATATCCGAAGAAAGTAACCACAGAAGTTAATAACAGGCAATACGAAGTTAAGCTGGTAAGAAGTCTTGACCTTAGCGAACCTTCCGTTGTAAAGCTCAGAATAGATGACAGCTCATTAAAAGCCAGGCTACATTATAAACGTTTTAAAACCGATGATGAATACCAGGTTGCTCCTTTTTCATACAAGGTTTATCCCATTGATTCCTATGTCATGAATAATGTCTTCCATATTACTGAGGAAAAGGGATTTTTTGCGGAAGTACCTCCACAGCCACCTGCCGGTAAGCTTCAGTATTTCATTGAGCTTGAAGATTCAGACGGAACCAGCTATCTGATGAAAGAAACACCGGTTGTTATAAGATTCAAGGGAGGCGTTCCTTCGTGGGTATTAGTGCCCCATATTATTTTTATGTTTCTTGCAATGCTTTTCTCAACAGCAGCCGGACTAATGAGCATTACAAGATACCCTTCGTATAAAAAATATGCATTGTTGACGCTCATCCTGCTTATTATGGGAGGAATGATTCTCGGTCCTGTTGTTCAGAAATTTGCATTTGGAGAATTCTGGACCGGGGTCCCTTTCGGATGGGACCTTACAGATAATAAGACATTGATTGCCTTGCTCTTCTGGATTCTGGCTGTATACATGTCCGGAAAATACGACAGACCTTTATATACAGCCCTGGCTGCGCTGGTATTGCTTTTAATTTTCTCGATACCTCATAGTATGTTTGGTTCAGAACTTGATTATACCAGCGGACAGGTAACCCAGGGAATTATTTTATGCTTTTATATGAAATTATCCAATATTTCTTAATTTCAGTGCAGCATTTAAATATATGCCCCGTCTATTGATTAGATAATTAATAGAAAAGTGGGTGCAGCAACACATATAAATACTAGTCTTTACATAAAGATGGCAAATGTAGAAGCGGCATTCAGAAACCTACACCAGGACCTTTTGGACGGGTGTAAAGATGGCGACCAGAAAGCACAGTTTCAGATTTACAAGCTGTATTACAAAGCAATGTACAACACAAGTCTGAGAATTGTAACTGACACGATGGAAGCCGAAGATGTAATGCAGGAATCGTTCCTGTCAGCCTTTGAAAAAATTGACACCTATTCAGGGACAGTTAGTTTTGGTGCATGGTTAAAAAAAATAGTGGTAAACCGTTCACTGGACGCCCTGAATAAAAGAAAAGCGGTCTTTGAAGATATTGAGTCACATATTGGTATCAGAGATGAAAGTTATGATGATCAGGCAAGAAATGAAGAAGTTGATGTGAAGGTAGAAGAAGTCAAGGAGGCAATTGAAAGGCTTCCTGATGGATACCGGATCATCCTTTCGCTATATCTTCTTGAAGGCTACGATCACGATGAAATAGCTGAAATTCTATCAATCAGCAGCAGTACATCGCGATCGCAACTTTCAAGAGCCAAGCAAAAACTCATCTCAGAATTAAAAGGAAAATAAAAAATTCACCGGACATGAAAAATATAGAAGAAATAATCAGGACGAACAAGGACTTTTTCGAAGAGGAAGAACCTTCGAAAGGACACCTTGACAGATTTATCGCTAAACTTGAAGTGCGGTTTAAGGCAGAAGCTCCCAGGAGAAGTATTGTGCCTTACCTGTTAAGAGCTGCAGTAGTAACTCTGCTGGTTACCCTGTCATCGCTTTGGACATGGGATCATTTCATACGTCCGGGAAGCAGCAGAATGACTCTGAGTGAGGTATCTCCAAAATTCAAAGAGGTTGAAAGTTATTACCTGCATCAGGTTAACCTTATGGAAAATGAAATTGTAGATGTTAAGCCAAGTGATAATCCTGAACAGAAAGAAGAGCTTATGAGGGAAATGAAGAGCATGGATTCAGTTTATGTTTCACTTCAGAAAGAACTAAAAGCTAATCCGAATGACGAGAGGATAATAAACGCAATGATCGAACACTATCAGACAAAGCTTGAAGTGATGACATATATAGTAAATCAATTAAAGACCATCCGAAATGATAATCATAATACCACAGAAAATGAAAAAGCCCAATTATAAACCAGGATTGCTCCTCTACATAACAATCTTTCTTGTATCTGGCTCATTATCAGCCCAGGAAGTAACAAAGGAGTATCATAAGGAATTCGCAGCAGGAGCAAATACTACACTTGAAATAAGCAATAAATATGGCGATGTTATCGTACAGAACTGGGATAAGGATCAGGTGGTGATAGATGTTAAAGTTACGGTGGATATGCCTGATAAGGAAAAAGCTGAGAGATTTCTGAGTTATATCGACGTGCAATTCTCGGCAGATAATAATACTATCTCGGCAGAAACAATTATTGATGATAAATTCAACTTTACAGGCTGGGGAAGCTCTTCAAAACGTTTCAGCATAGATTACAATGTAAAAATGCCTGCTGAGACAGCACTTGATCTTTCCAACAGATACGGCAATACTGATATTGATGAACTTCACGGTCTTGTAAATCTTGATATCAGATACGGTAATCTTAATGCAGGTAAACTGACAAGGGGCAACGTCAAACCGCTTAGTGAGCTGAACCTTGCTTACGGAAAAGGGACTATCGATGAGGCTGGCTGGATGGATGTTACACTCAGATATGTCGGAAACATGAACATTAACAAGAGTCAGGCACTTCTCCTCGACAGCAAGTATTCCAAACTGTTCCTTGGCCAGGCAAGCTCACTTGTAGGAGAAACCAAGTATGATAACCTTAGAATTGAAAGCATAAATAATCTTGTCCTTGAAAATGGTTATACCGAAACCAACATTGGATTGCTGACAAAAAAACTTGACTATACCGGTAGTTACGGTTCATTTTCTATCGACCGCATCCCCGACGGTTTTGAATCTCTCAATCTGGATACAAGATATATGGGTGTAAATCTTGGAATTGAAGAATCAGCAAATTATAATCTTGAAGCAACAACAAGATACGGAGGTCTGAAATACAATGAAGGCAACTTCAAAGCCCGGAGACGGATAGTTGAAAACAATTCCAATGAAGTTGCCGGCATTATGGGGAGCCAGGATTCACCTGAGGCGAACGTTAAGATAATCTCTTCCTATGGTTCAGTGAAGCTCAATTAGAATTTGTTGCATGGCAACCCCTCTTCAAATCTACCCTTTTATACTCATCTGGTTATATTAGCTAATCTCTAGATGAGAGAAGGGGATTTCTCACTGCGTTCGAAATGACATTTCAAGTAGTTGGATATGAGGAGGAAGAAGCGGCAATTCGCAATCCAGATTAATAAATATAAAAAGTCCTTGCGAATCGCCGCTTCTTCCTCCTCCTGCCATTAAAATGCTCTGTCATCCCGAATTTTCGCAAACCATAGCCTGCGAAGGTTTGCGAAAATGAGGGATCTCATTCTCGCTGAGAAAAAATTAATTGTGTATAAAGGGTAGCCTTCAAAAAGAAGGGAAACTTATATATTTGTATATCTGTTTCTTACAAGCAATATTGGCTCAGATATCAATATGAAATTTCCTTAAAAACACTCTCTTTTTATTCATTCTTAAATACAAAAATACCCTCTTTACCCTCTGCAGTTGCAAAAGCCCTGAACATGTTTGACGAATTGAAGGGCATAGCAATATTACCTGATTTGTCGACGCAGATAACCCCTCCGACTCCCCCAACCTTAACAAGCTTGTCATTAATAACAAGTTCTGAAGCATCTGCAACAGAAAGCCCCTTATATTCCATCAGAGCTGAAATATCATGCGCCACTGTCCATCGTATGAAGTATTCTCCATGCCCGGTTGCAGAAACAGCACACGTATTATTGTTGGCATAGGTACCGGCTCCTATTATTGGCGCATCTCCTACCCTGTTATATCTTTTATTTACCCTGCCTCCCGTAGATGTACCTGCTGCCAGATTTCCATTCTTATCAAGTGCGCAGCAGCCTACAGTGCCATGTTTATCCTTTTTCAACAATTCAATAAGTTCCTGGTAAGCACCTTCCGTATAAAAATAAGAGGGCTCGACAATCTCAAGGCCCTGCTCCTTTGCAAATTCAGAAGCTCCTGCTCCGATAAGCAGAACATGTTCGGAATTGGTCATAACCTTTCGTGCTGCTGAAATCGGATTCCTGATATCTGTTACGCAAGCCACTCCACCGGCACCCAGATTTGATCCGTCCATAATTGATGCATCAAGCTCATTCTTACCCTCATGCGTAAAAACAGCTCCTTTCCCTGCATTGAAAAGAGGATTATCTTCCATTGTGTTGATAACCTTTTCGACTGCATCAAGAGCAGTTCCACCCGAAGAAAGTATCTCCTTTCCTGTATTCATCGCATATGCCAGAGCATCACGGTATTCCTTCTCTAATCCGGGTGACAGTTTCTCCCTTGTCATATAGCCTGCGCCACCATGCAACACAATCGCCCATTCCTGCCTTGCAACTGTAGCAGTTTCTATCTTATCTGCATTTTTCCCGGTATTTGTACAGGAAGTAAAGTTCAGTATAATAATGAGGAACAATAAGAAATATTTCAGAATTGTTTTCATCTGGTTAGATTTTTAATATTAAAGTATGAAGTAAGCAAAAAATAACTAAAAATCCATTTCAACAACTGTGATGCCCGATCCTCCAAACTCCACATGCTCGTCGCGAAATGATTTTACGACATCAACGGTATCGAGATACTGACGGATCAACTGACGCAGGATCCCATTCCCTTTGCCATGCAGAATCCTCAGATGACGATGCTGCACAATAAGTGCATTATCGATCAGTTCGCGTACTTTATTTATTGCTTCCTCACCCCGTACTCCCCTTAAATCAATTTCAGGCTTGAAACTTATATTCCTTTGCACGAGGGCAGGATCGTTCTCTCTATGTACCTGGTTGGCTCTCAGGCTCTTTTTAAGCTCTCCCCTTGAAATTCTTTCAATTTTATCAATAGGAACAAAGAATCTCAGACTTCCGGTTTCAACCTGGACCTTTTTCCCCTCGATAGCAATTATCTCACCAGCTGCAAGGGTATCGATCATTCTTACTGAATCACCGGGCTTTAAAGGCTTATCCTGAGAATTTGCCTTTTCCTGTTTTTCCCTTTCTGCTTCCTTCTCAAGCCTTATCTTTTTTGCTTTTAAGCTTAACCGGGCCAGCTTCTCCTCTGACCGGGTTTCCAGGAGCTTTGTTTCCTCAACAACATTACTTTTAAATTCTTCAAGCTGCTGACGAATATCTTTTGTTTTCTCCTTCTCGGCCTGCGACTCCTTTATCTGCCGTATGGTATTTTCAATGATCCTGTTTGATTCCTTCAATAAATTCTGAGCCTCGTCCTTTGCCTTTGTAATGATCTCTTTCCTGATTGTTTTTGCCCCCGACAACTCCTTCTCGTATTCTTCCATTAATTCCTCAAGACGTTTCTCCTGCTGCCTTATACTCTGCCTCTTTGTCTCCCAGTATCTTTTGTCACGGGCAATATCCTTGAGGTGCCTGTCATAATTTATATTCTTCACACCTGCTTTCTCTGAAGCTTCTGCAAGGATTTCTTCAGGAAGCCCTATTTTCCGCGCAATCTCGAATGCAAAGGAACTTCCCGGCTTACCAATTGTGAGCTGAAACAGAGGTTGCATAAGATGGTTATCGAATGCCATTGCACCGTTAACAATACCATCCGTAAGTGAAGCAAAATGTTTCAGGTTAGTGTAGTGCGTTGTAATGACTCCAAAAACTTTTTCCCTGTTCAATTCTCCAAGAATGGCTTCCGCTATTGAACCTCCGAGCATTGGTTCTGTACCTGTTCCGAACTCATCAATCAAAATAAGAGATTTTTCGTTACCATTTTTTACGAAATATTTCATATTTATGAGATGAGAACTGTATGTACTCAAATCATTATCAATACTTTGCTCATCACCAATGTCGATAAGTATATTCTTAAAAATTCCCGTTTCGGATCCTTCAGCTACAGGTATCGTGAGTCCGCACTGGAGCATATACTGAAGCAGTCCGACTGTTTTAAGACAAACAGATTTACCACCTGCATTTGGTCCGGAGATCAGCAGAATACGGTCATTTTCATCAAGTACGATATCAAGGGGAATAACCTTTCTTCCCGGTGTCCTTTCGAAGGTAATTGAAAGAATGGGATGTATTGCCCTTTTCCACGCAAGAAGAGGTTTGTTGACCATTACCGGTTTGATGCAACTAAGGTGATTTCCCAGCAGCGCCTTTGACCTGATAAAATCAATCCTGCCAAGAAAATCATTTGATTCCAGCAAATCATCAATATAAGGTCTTATACTACCGGCAAAGTCTGTTAAAATTCTTACTATCTCCCTTCTTTCCTCGTATTCAAGCTCTATTATATCATTATTAAGCTCAACAATTTCTTCAGGTTCAATGTATACGGTTTTTCCTGATGCGGACTGATCGTGAATAAGGCCTCTGATCTTTCTTTTATCGTAAACATTTACAGGAATCACCCCTCTTCCATTCCTTATAGAAACAGAAGTATCTGAATCAACTATACCATCGGATTGTGCTTGTCTGAGTATTGCATTCAGTCTTTTTGACACCGAAATACTTTTCCCGACAAGTTCTGACCTGATCTCTTTCAATCTTGAAGAAGCGTTATCCTTTATCAAGCCCCGTTTGTCAATGATCCTGTCAATAGCCTCAAGAACATATGGGTATGTCTTAACAGAACCGCACATCGATCTTAAAACAGGATAACGGGTTGCATCTTTTCCCCTGAAAAAATTAAGAATGGCTTTAATGGTTTCCAGCGTCCGTTTGAGATCAAAAACCTCTGATACTTCAGGAAAAGTACCTTCAACTCTTATCTTACCCAGACAATCGGATATTTTATAATAATGCTCGGATGGAAAAAATTCCTCAATCAGCAATAAGTTCTGAAACTCCTGTGTAGCAGCCAGTTCGTCAGACAGATTATCAAAATCATCACTGAACGAGATCTTTTCTGCCATTTCCTGACCCATCGGGCTCAGGCATTTTTCATGCAGAAGTGCACGGATACGGTCAAATCCGATCTTGTATTCAAAATTTTCAGGATAAATCATATTCTAATTAAAAACACAAAGGTAAAAAAAACGAGAAAAGGAGAAAGGGAGAAAGGGAGAATCGAGTAGGCTGCCTTCGACTTCGCTCAGTCAGCGGGTGATGGTTCATTGAGCGGAGCCGGAATGAACAATGCTGCCTTCGACTCCGATCAGTCAGCGGTGAATTTTGGAGTCAATTTTTGTAAATACTTTTACCCTATCGGGTTCCATGGAATCTTTTTTATTTACATTTGAAACTCATAATTGAAAAAAAATAAAACCGGGTTTACAATGAAAAAAATCTCTGCATTCATCCTCTTTCTTCTTTTCGTGCCTATATGTTTAATGTCGCAGGAAAATGTTGATCTAAGCATGGTTTACAAAATTAAGCAGGAAGGTCTGAAGAACTCTTCAATTGAAGAAATGGCATTTGGATTAACTGATCTGACCGGGCCAAGACTTACCGGCTCCACAGGAAACACCAGGGGAAATGAATGGGCCAAGAAGAAAATGGAAGAATTTGGTTTTAACAACGTCAGGATTGAAGCCGCAAAAGATTTCGAACGTGGTGGCTGGGATAACATGAAGACATATGCAGCAATGACAGCCCCATATTATGCTGCTCTATCAGTAAATCCTGTTGCATGGACCGGAAGCACAAATGGCGCCGTCAAATCTGATGTCGTTCTTTTTGAAGTAAAAGATGAAAATGATCTTGGGAAATATAAGGGCAAATTATCAGGGAAGATTGTTTTAATAGCTTCATCAGATGTTTATGAAGCAAGCTTCGAACCTCTTGCCAGCCGCTATACTGATGAACAGCTTAAAGATATTGTAATGACAACCTCTGCATCAAGGGTCAGGAGGCCGAATTATGACTTTGCTGCAATGTCTGCCCAGAGATCAATGCGCCTTAAAATTGCTTCATTTCTCAGAAATGAAGGTGCTGTAGTTATCCTGAACAGTTCAGGTACATTTAATGTGCCACGTTCAACCGCTGCAAATTATACTGCCGACGCCCCCGAACCGATTGCCGAGCTTAATCTGCCGGTTGAAAATCACGGAAGAATGGAACGGCTTCTTCGTCATGGCATACCTGTGGAAATGGAGATTGAAATCCAAAATAAATTCTTTGACAGCCCTACAGTTTATAATGTCATAGGCGAAATACCGGGAACTGATAAAGTTCTCAAAAATGAAATTGTACTTATCGGAGCTCACATCGATTCATGGCATGGAGGAACCGGCGCTGCCGACAATGCCTCAGGATGCATAGTGATGATGGAAGCTTTACGTATCCTGAAAGCGCTCGATGTGGCTCCCCGCAGAACTATCAGGATCGCATTATGGGGCGGTGAAGAGATGGGGTTTTTCGGATCATCCGGATATGTTGATAATTACCTGGCCGATCCTGGAACAAAGGTACATAAACCTGATTACGACAAGTTTGCCGGGTACTTTAATATGGACAATGGAACAGGAAAATACAGGGGTATATATATCCAGGAAAATGACCTTGTCAGGCCGGTATTTGAAGAATGGCTGAAGCCTTTTGCTGATATGGGCGCTTCAACCATTACAATAAGAAACACAACCGGAACAGATCACCTTTCATTTGACAGGGTTGGTTTACCCGGATTCCAGTTCATCCAGGACGGGATAGAATACGGACGCGGATATCATACCATTATGGATACCTATGAAAGGCTGGTAATGGCTGATCTTAAGCACAATGCGGTTATAACTGCTTCATTTGTTTATAATGCCGCCATGCGCGATTCAAAGATCCCCGGAAAACCTGCAATGAAAGCAAGGGCAGAGGTTCAAACCAGGCGCTGAGACAGCATTACAACCTCTACAACCTTTACGGCCTTTACACCCTTACGCCCTTACGCCCTTTAGTGCCTGCTGCCAAAAAATATTTGGAATTCTCATTTATGTGTTGTAACTTTCTTGGTGATACTCAATGAAATAAACAATAACCGCCATGAGTCCGTTAAAAACACACAACGATCTGGCACAAAACTACCGCCTGTTCAGGCTGGAAAAGAACATTTGTATGCTCTCCCTGCAGTTTTGAACTGCAATATTGAAGAAATTATTGATTTTAGAATGACTCAAATATTTGGAATTTAAATTTGTCAGCTTAACTTTCCTAAGTTACAAGTTTATAATTGTTTACTTCTCAGACATTGAACAAGAGTTTGAAATCATATACGAAAGCAAAATACAAAAAATTAAAGTCATGAGAATTAGAAACAGAAGGATCATAAAAACTATAACTTATATTTTTCTATTGGGAATCTTCTTGTCTGCAAATGCGCAAGAAAAGCCAATAGTTTGGGATTATCCCATCAATCCTGATATTGAAGAATGGAAAAACTTTAAAAGTTATGACGAACAGCTAAAAGCATATGATATACCGCCGGAAATAATAAAAAAAATATCGACAGCAGAATTGGTGAAGACTTGTCTTGCTTATCCCGAATGGCGTTTGATCAATGCATATACTGATCGCCAAAAAGGATTGGCCAATGTGATGAATCTTTTTAATGGCTTTCATGAATTGTTTACTCGAAATGACGCAGCGAAAGAACTGATTAAAGTATATGTAAAGATGGATCCGCTTATAATTGATCGAAGTTGGACTCCGTTGCAAAAAGGAACTTATAGTTTTCAGTTTACGTGCATTGAAATGCTGTTATCGCATAACGCAATAATTAGACAATTAGACGAACCCGATACCCGAATATTGTTGAATGAAGCTATATCGAAATATGAGAACAAAAAACAAATGCCAGATATATATTCATTGTGGGATCTATCTCCTACTGCCGGACTATGTCTAAATATTCTTGATAAAGATGGGATATTTGTAAAAAGTAAACCAGATCTGCAATTATTTCAGCAAACATTCATGACAGAAGACATTGAAGTACTAAACAAAATCATTGAGGCATCAGAAAAAAGATAAAATTATGAAAAGATTAATCGTAATTGTATGTATTATTCCTTTTTTATCCGGTTGTAAATCACTTGAGGATATAGGAAAGATTTTATCACATAGCCCTACGGAAGAGCTAAACGTAACAATTTCAAATGCTAAAATCAAGGTTGACTTTAGTCTTGATGAGAATATGAGGGATGTTATAGCCTCAGAAATAGGTCAAAATATAATAGATAACATCAAAACACGAGAAGAATTAATAGATTATTATAAAACTCTTCTTCCCTATTTTCAGCCCGGATATTCCAGTATGAGCGATGATAATCATTATGTTTTTGCAAAAGTGGAATATCTATTGGCACAAGAGTGTTTTCAGAACGACTGTAGCTCATTGGTAAGAAGAGATGTTTTGGAAAATGCCGTTGACAAACAAAAGCACAAATTCGGAACGCCATATATAGCTCCTTCTTTCACCAGAAGAACCGGCACATTTTTAATAGCCGTTATTTTGCTAAAGGAAAAAGACGATTCTTTTATTCAATTTTTAATAAATGATGTTGATTTTCAAAAAGTTTTATTATGTCTGAATCATAATACATGGATGGATGGAGAGGAGTTTAATAACAAATTGATCCAATACGCAGAAAACTTTTTGGCCAAAAAATAAACCATTAGATTATGAGAAATTATTGTATAGGGGTCATTTTAATGGCACAGATATCAAGCGGTATATTGTTTGCGCAGGTTACCACTCCAAATGGTGCTCAAGTAGACTACATAATTTACTCTGAAGGGAATATAGCACTTCTTGAAGCTCAAGCTACTCAATGGTTGAGTGAAAGGGGCTGGACAGCTTATGTAACTAAAATTGGAGGGGCGACAAGTACATATAACTGCCATTCTTATGCATGGTATAAATCCGAAGGAGGTAGTAATAATTATTGGATTAATGCCTTTCTTAACTCAGACCTTAGTGCCTTTAACCCATATTCTTACTCATCAATTCCACCTGCTCCAAATAATATAAATAAGTATTGGAATGATTGTAGCTATATCCAAATTGGCACCGAAGCTGAAGCTACCAAGGTTTGGTTTGGCTCATGCTGGCAATGGACCGGTTATGAATGGGTTAATAATTGTGATCATTCGGCAATTAGGCTGCCTTCAGGTTTATATGAGTCAAAATGGGGAGCATGGCCTCTTTATAGACACCCTGCCGACAAATGCCCATATACAATAACTAATAGACAATATTTCAAAAGAGGCCCATATATCTCCGGCCCATCTATTGTCTGTTCATCCGGTGCAGCATTTACAGTTAATAATTTACCTGCGGGCAGTTCTATTATCTGGGAGACTGGCTCATACCTTCAAAGGGTTTCACTACAGGGCTCCAATCCCTGCACGTTCTCATCCACGGGCAGCGGCAGCGGCTGGGTGAGGGCAACAATAACCGGCTCTTGCGGAAACTTTACACTGCCGCAAAACAATGTATGGGCAGGTACCCCGGTTGTAAGTGTAACCGGCCCGGATGAAGGATATCCAAATATTCAATATACGTTTCAGGCTCATACGGTTAATCCTGCTTACACATACCCTTTTTCTTATAGTTGGGATATGTATCCTTATGACGGGTATATTTCTACCTCTCAAGGTGGTAATTATGCCGCTTATGGGTATTTTACATTTTATCATGTGTACTCAGCCAATGGTTACCGGGTTATGGCAAGGGCTCAAAATGACTGTGGAACAGGCGCGTATGGTGAGACAAGTATATGGATACACGACTACTGGTTGTTATCTCCAAACCCGGCTTCCGAGACTGTTACTCTGACCAAAAAAGTACCTGATACAAATATTGAATCCGATGTTGAAAAAATAAACACAATTTATACTGTACGTATTATTGATTTTTATGGTGTGTTACACTACTCGACAACGAGATCCGGTCAGAATTTTACTATCCCAATTGCTAATCTGAAGGATGGGAACTATATTGTCCAGATTGATGATGGAAAGAATACAACTAATCTACAGCTGGTAGTAAAACATTGAA
>JBBQJD010000080.1:0-17878 GCA_038325595.1 Bacteroidales bacterium
AGAGAACGAGCTGTTATACTGAAGAGCAATTTCAACAGGAATCTCCGTTTTATCATATGTGATGTGTATTGAATCTTCTATAAGCCTTTCACGGTTTGAATCAAGATATTCGACAAATTCTTTCAGTCCCAGTTCAGACCGGAACTCTTCATAACGCGTTTTCCCTCCATTACCGTCCTCAACCAGTTCCCGCATATCTCTTATAGTAAGAAGTATACCTTTGTTCAGGAATGCCAGTTCTCTGAGGCGGGCCGCAAGAATTTCAAAATTATACTCAGTGGTCTGGAATATTGTACTATCCGGTTTAAACTTAATGGTTGTCCCGGTTTTTTCAGAATCACCAACCACTTCCACGTTTGAAACAGGCTTCCCTTTTTGGTAATCCTGTTTGAAAA
Source organism: Bacteroidales bacterium (assembly GCA_038325595.1). Taxonomy (GTDB): domain Bacteria; phylum Bacteroidota; class Bacteroidia; order Bacteroidales; family VadinHA17; genus LD21. The sequence continues at coordinate 396 of JBBQJD010000080.1, forward strand.
TCTTGCCTTCTCTCATCACTATAGCGGAAAGATCTTCTGAAAGGGCATTCACGCAGGAAACACCAACGCCGTGAAGACCACCGGATACTTTGTATGAATCTTTATCAAATTTGCCGCCGGCATGCAATACGGTCATAACAACCTCAAGGGCGGATTTATTCTCCTTTTCCATCCTTCCTGTAGGTATTCCACGGCCATCATCGGTAACTGTAATTGAACCATCTTCATGAATAATAACCTCAATCTTTGAACAATAACCGGCCAGAGCTTCATCAATTGAATTATCAACAACCTCATACACAAGATGATGCAACCCTTTTACGCCTATGTCTCCAATGTACATTGCAGGTCTTTTACGAACAGCTTCAAGTCCTTCCAGCACCTGGATGTTGTCTGCTGAGTAATCAATACTGTCCTGCAATTTCTTTTCTTTATCAGTCATTACTAAATAGTTTAAATCGATATATTTTTAATTAAAGTGAATAAAAAACAATAAAAATATTTAAGGAGGATATGGTCAGAATTGAGCCATAAAAGTGAAGTTGAAATTCTTTATTTGCTATAAAGATCTTTTTTAATATATTTTTGCTGCCAGGCAGCATGTTCCCCTTCACTTTTCTTAAACTAAATTATTGATTTGATGGTTTTTAATCATCTCAGCAAATATATGGATATAAAACGATTTACCATCATTTTTCCAATAAAAATAATGCACAATTTAAAGAAGAAATTAACAATTTCCCCGGGAATAAAAATCTTTAGCCGGGTTCATTTCAAAGGTGTTCCTGTCAAATCATTTTTAATGAAATGTCAGGTAAAATTATATTACAGGCTGTAGGTGAATCCGAGCATGAAAAAGAATCTTTTCGACGGGTAATAAGCCCATTCATAATAACGATCATAAGATATATTATTCGCTTTCGCCCAAATTGAAAGAATTTTGGAATAGCGGTATTCGGCAGAAAGATTAAGATTGAAATGTGAAGGCATTTCAAGAGGGTCAGATGAAACGAGCAGTGGAAGATCAGTATAAATATCCGGGTCATCTCCATTGACCATCAGTTTTCTCTTCCCGATGGCTGTTAGTTCCAGTCCTGCAATTATCTTATCCCGCAGATTATATTTAAATCCAATCTTTGAATCCCAGTCAGGTTTATTCCAGGCATAATCATTTGCTGTAAGGGTATACCTGTAAAAATTGTACACTCCTGTTAATGTCAGCCTGTCATTAACCGGCTGATTAAGTTCTGCATGAACATTAAGCAGTTCAGCATCGTCTGAAAGTGCTGAAAAATAATTTCCGCTTCCTGGCATGGGGATGCTGTCGGGAAAAGTAAGATTAGTGTAGAGCAGCATATCTTTGATTATGGAATATGAGGCTGAAACAAGGTAATTTCCGCGCAGACCTGTCTTGCCTTTAAAACCGGCAGATACAATAAGCTGGTGATCGGTATTCGGCAGGGTGAATATGCTTCCATCGGGATACAGGAACGGATTTTCAGAGATTACCTGCAGAGGGTCATTCTTCTCGAGCTTACCTGTCAACGCAGCAAAGAAATTAATATATGCCGGGACTATATTGAATCCAAGGTAGAGATCGGGATAGATATGCATAACCGGCTTAATGGTCACGCTTCTTTCCACAACAGCCTGCATTGCTATTTTGAAGCTCCATTGATCTGACTTGTTCTTGATGAATGGACTGATTGATGCAATGTATTTTGCATCTGCCCGTAAGAAACCAGGAATTTTATAATGATCATATTCTATACCCGAACCCACATAGAACTGCCTGTAAGATTTTGACATGATCCCTGAAAACCGCACATTATGCTGTGAAAGATTATAAGAGGTGGTGAAATAATCATAGAGAATATCAAAATCATAGGCCAGTCTTGATGAATCCAACCTTGATGATGCCAGCGAAGCTTTTGCTCCTATATTATTGTATGTTAATCTGATATCTTTATTTGAAGGAGAATATACCATGATACTGGTATCATATCCGTAGGCATACCTGGTCTTCTGCAAAAAATCTGCAGAACCTTCTAAAACAGCTGATTTGAAAAACTTTTTCCCAAACAGTGAAGCCTCATTATCCATGTATCCGGCATAAACCTTTCTGTCATTATCGAGCTTAATATTTCCATTATTCGAAAAGTGCCTGGCATAAAATCCTATCGCACCTTTTTTCGATCGTTCATTGGTGATGCTGAGTTCGGCAAGCGGAGAGACATAATTACCCATCCCTAATTTGATATAACTCTTGTAAAGCTTTGACAGCGGATCAGGAAGAAGTGAAGCTGCCTTGATCTGACTGATAGGATATACCGGCTGAAAAGCCTTTGTGCTTATCTCATAATGAAAATCAGGCCTGACCTTAACAGTATCATTCAGGTCAGGCAGGAAGTTACTTTTCTGAACAACAGAAAGTGATGGTTTATAGGGATTATACAATGTGACCTCTCTCTTTGGTCCGATCCCTTCCTTGTCAACCTGAGCACTTAAAGGAAGCAAACAAAATAGTAGAGCGGGTATAATAATGTATCTTTTTATCATGTCAATTCTGTTTCTGATTCACTTTCTATTTAATATTATCAGTTCTGTTTTTCTGCCTCAAGAAGGTCTTGTTTTGCTTTTACCTCATCAAGTATTCCATCATCGCCAACTGAATAGTAATCTTTTAAACTCTGAAGGGTTGCTCTTGCCTGCAGTATATCGCCTTTCTTTATGCTGATATCTGCAAGAAGTAGAAATATCCTCGCCATCCAGTACTGATGAGGTGAATTCTGATCTACAAACTGACTGATAACCTCCTCAGCCTGAGCGGTCTGATCTTTTTTGTAAAGAATTTCAGCTACCCTGTATTTCGACTCTGCTCCTTCCGCACTCGTAACTTCCTTTGCAACTTTCCTGAATTCAGCCAGGGCTTCATCCAGGTTATCGAGACTGTATTTTGCCTTTGCACTCATAAAAGTAGCTTCCCGTGTCAGTTCTTCCGGAATGCCTTTTAAAGAATTCAACTTCCCTGCTGCAGCAATCGTTTTGCCCGCATCGCCAACCTGATAAGCTGATCTGAGTTGTCCTGCAAGAGCTGTCTGTCTGTTCTCATCACTTGAGGCCGACTGTTCAAGCTTTTCATAGTAGCCCAGCGCTGTTTCATATTCTTCCTTATCATAAAGAATACCCGAAGCAGCTATAAGGGCCTGTTCCAGGAACTGGCTTCCCTGTTCTGAAGAAAGATCAGTGTACAGCTTAAGGGCTTCGTCAATCTCTCCTCTCGATCTCAGGCTCTCAGCAAGATAGTATTGGGCATTCTGTTTAAAGCTGCCATTGGGAAACTCTGTAAGGTAACTTTTGAATATCTCTGAGGCTTTGTCGTACCTGCCTGTCATGTACAGGTTCTCTCCCGAATTATAAAGAAGCGAATCTTTCTCAGCCATATTGACATCGCCGTAACCATCGAGGGTCCGGGTATAGGTGAAATATGATTCAACATCATTCATATCAACGTAAGCATTCCTGAGGCCAGTCATTGCATATCGCGCTTCAGGGGTCGATTTGTAGCCTTCCACAACCTTTTTATATTGTGCAATAGCTTTTAGGTTGTCACCGATATTGTAATAAAGCAATCCAAGCTGTAAAATAGCACGGGGAACAAACGGACTGCTCGGATAATTTGAAATGACTGAATTGAAATCAGCTTCTCCCATTTTAAAATCTTCCAGCACAACATAAGCACGGCCTCTTTCAAAAATGGCGTTAGGCAAATAAGCTGAGGAAGGATATTTTGTTGCAAGCGATGAAAGTACGTTCACTTTTCCTCTTTGGTCATTCATCAGGCCAAGGGAGAATCCTTTCTGAAACATTGCATAATCTCCGTCGACAGCTCCGTAATCAATTACCCTGTCATAATAGTTTATTGCCTGAGGATACTTGGTAGCGATATAGTATGAGTCTGCTATTCTGTTCATTGCATCGGCAGTCACATCAGGCCTGGCATTGGTCGCACCCTGCTGGAAAGTCTGAAACTGGTCCAGCGCATTGGAATAATCACCCAGATTGAAGTTTGCATAACCCAGGTTATATCTTACGAGATCATATTCTGCAAGAAGCCTCGATCCGGGGATTCCCATGAACAATTCATAATCATCCCTAGCCTTGTCGTACTGAGCAAGCCTGTAATAAGCTTCGCCTCTCCAGTAGATTGTTCTTGCCCTTATTGGCCTGTCATACTTTTCATACCTGAGCGATTTATCGAACATATCTATTGAATTCCCGAATTCCAGGTTTTTAAACAGTTCAAGTCCTCTGTAAAATGCCACTCTCTGGTACGCTTCCTCAAGCCGGCTGTCCTTTTTCTGTATTTTATCGAGGGAAGCGAGAGCAGCTTTGTAGTTTTTTAACTGTGTATATGTGGCAACCAGATAATCATATGCTTCCTGAATCCTCGGAGAACCCGGATAGAGCTCTATATACTCCTGGAAAGCAGCTATTGTCTCTCCAAAAGGTGAATAGGAAGTTTCGTAAGTCAGCTTTGCGTAATTAAACAGAGATTCTTCTTTAATACCTTTGTCAAAATCCATTTTCGAAGCTTCCCCAAAGGCAAGCTGGGCACGCTTCTTATCGCCTTTCTGAAGATAGCAATCACCAAGTACGTTCCATATATTCTGGCTTACCAGATCAGACCTTGATCCAATCTCAAGAAAGATTTTAATTGCCTTATCGATATCGCCTGTTTTATAGTAGCTGTATCCCAGCTGATATTTATTTTCCCTGTCGCTTGCCTTCGCCCCGGCCGCATATTTTTCAAGATATGGCAAAGCTTCCGTATAATTCCCTTTATTATAATATGCATCCCCTATGAATCTGTAAAGTTCAACAGCTCTCTCTTTTCCGGCTGAATTAAGAAGGTCGGGAGCAATGGCAAGAATCCCATCATAATCTTTCTGGAGATACAATATCTGGACTATATAAAATGGTACGATCCCTCCGAAGGTTTCATCGTCTTTCAGCCTGGTGAAACCTTCCATGGCAGTTTCGTACATCTTTTCCTCATAAGCGATATGGGCAAAATAGTAAACGGCAGGGGAAGTATACTCAGTATCTATATCCTTAATCTCAGAAAACATCAGAAGGGCCCTTGGTTTATCACCTTTTATATATAATGAGTAGCCAAGCCTGAAAAAATATTCCGATAGCTTTTCCCCTTCCAGCTGTTGCCTGTTAACTGATTCATAATAAGTTACAGCCTTTCTATAGTTTTTATTCTGATAAAAATAATCTCCGAGAGCTAACCTGGCTTCATTAATACGCGGGCTTTCGGGGTGTGTTGCGATATACATTACCATCCTGTACTCGGCATCAGTGTTGAAAACTTTTATTGCCGACATTGCGCTGTAATATTCAGCCTGTGATACCTCAAGCAAACTGTATTTTTCGGGACTTTTTATGAATGAATCAAACAATCGTATTGCAGCAGGATATTTCTCTTTGTTATAAAGATCCATCGCACGGTTGAATTCAGAACTTACTTCCTTATCAGTAAATGGAATTTGAGATGAACCATCAGGAATGATAAAAAATGAAAAAAGGCTTAACAATGAAAACATGTAAATGAAAAATGGCTTTTTTCCGGAATTTCCTGCAATATTGTTGTATGACTGATTTTTGAATTTATTGAAGATAAACTTCAGTTTCGTGAAGAATTCATGTGAAACAAACGATTTTTTGTTCATAAATTAATTATTTGGTCATACAATAAGGCTTTTTATGCAACCGGTAATTTGTTATAATGCATAAGCCCCTAATTGCAAGACATATATAACAACAACACTTTTTAATAAAATAATAGCAAAATTACAACTATTAAACGCCGTCATCGGGCGTTTATTACGGATTTTATCAACATATAAATGTTAATTATCAATTCTTTCTTTATTTTGCGGACTAATAAACCATCAGATGCAGGAAAATCTTCCACTTGACGTCATTATAGAGTTGACTGACTGTGCGATATGGCAGCAGGACAATATTGTGCTTTCAAATGTAAATCTGAGAGTCGGAAAGGGTGAGTTCATTTATCTTGTCGGACGTGTTGGCAGCGGGAAATCCAGCCTGATTAAAACTATTAATGGTCAGCTTCCCTTAAAAGAAGGTACCGGTCTGGTTGCAGGATATAATCTCTCAAAAATTAAAAAACGTGAGATACCTTACCTCAGAAGAAAAATAGGAATAGTATTCCAGGATTTTCAGCTTCTCATAGACAGGACTGTCAATGAAAACCTTGAATTCGTATTAAAAGCAACAGGCTGGAAAAATGCCAAGGAAATAGAGGTGCGAATCCTGGAAGTGCTTGAAAAAGTAGGTCTTGGAAGGAAAGGTTATAAAATGCCGCACCAACTTTCCGGAGGAGAACAGCAGCGTGTGGTAATAGGACGAGCCCTGCTGAATGATCCTGACATTATTCTTGCTGACGAACCCACAGGAAACCTCGATCCTGAAACTTCCGAAGGTATTATCCGTCTGCTGACAGATATCAGCAGGACAGGAAGAGCGGTGATTGTTGCAACTCACAATTATACCATCCTCAAAAAATTTCATGCCAGAACCCTCAAATGCGAAAATGGCATGCTGACGGATGTTCAGGACGATGTGGAGATAGAACTTATCTGATTGAATCTTACTTGGTGTCAACCATCACAGGAAGATTTTTCCCGTTAGTCATAAAAATAAGCTTGGAATTAGGCGAAGCAGAAATAGCCTTTATCATTTCATACTGAAGCAGCTTGTCGCTGAGTCCTGTACTAAGTATTTTCTGATAATCTGCAATTCCCTGTGCTTCAACTCTTTTACGTTCAGCTTCCTGTTTTTCCTTTTGAAGAACAAAGGTCATTTTTTGTGCATCCTGTTCTGCATTGATTTTCGATTCAATGGTTATTTTCACTGATTCGGGAAGTGTAAGATTTCTTACCAGAAGCTGTTCCAGCATCAGGCCTCTTTCCTTAAAATTTGTTTCAATTGTTGAAAAGATCCTGTCCTGAAACTCATCTCTTTTCGTGGAATATAATGAAACTGCATCATAGTAGACAGCATTATCCCTGATCTTTGTTCTGCAGATTGGACGTACAAGAACATTCCTGTAGTCTGTTCCCACTTCCTTGAGTATCCGCGGAGCTTCTGACGGAATTACTTTATACAAAACTGTAAGGTCAACGATCACTTCAAGTCCGTCTGCTGACAATACCCTGATTGCGTCATCTCCCTGCTTGACTCCTTCATCTGTCATTCCTGTCATTGTATAATTTTCTGTTCTGATATCGAACATAACAACTTTTGCAAGTGGATTGATCACATTCAGTCCGCTTTCCAGAATATCGTTATCAACTTTCCCGAACAGTTTTTTAACACCAACCTGTCCCGGCTCAACCTGGACTACGGCTGAAATTGAAAATCCTACCAGCATCACTATGATTCCTGACATTTTAATATAAAAACTGTACGGCCGTATTGAAGGGTCAGCTTTTGCTGCAACAAACCCAACAACAAATACTATAAATCCAACAAGTATAATTGACATGGTTAAAAGTTTTATGGGTTAATTTTTTTGAAGTGCGGCAAAGATAACAGAAAAAGAATAAAAATGCTATAATGGGAATAAAGGCTAAAAAAGAACGATGTAAAAGCCCTCTTAAGGAGTTTGGGACAAAGCCGTCAACCTAAGAAGCCATTAAAAATCAAAATATTTATATGTAGCAGAATAACAAGATGTTAGTTTGCCCCCGCTTTCTAGCGGTTTTGCGAGGGGTGGTCTGACCTTTTCAATCTTACACCTTGAAAATAAAGCCTTTAGGTCAGACCGGGGTGGTTGATTAGGTTGAGGTCTATGGTGCTTGAGGTCAGTATCTATGGAACCTGGTTTTTGATCGTAAATTCAAAGGCCTCCCTCCATCCCTTACACTGCTGATTACCAAGCAATAACGTGTTATGCCAGATACTTACGAAAAGTCCTCCGACCTTACGGGTTTCATTAATAAGGTTCAGAATCAATTCGCTTGAAGCAGCCGGATCAAAATGTTTGGAATCAAGTGCCTCATCCGTTATCTGGAACGGAATAATCTTCAATGAAGTTTGCCGGTCTTCGGCCACATCGTAAAAATAATACGGACGGGCTATGCCTGCCCTGAAACCCGGTTCATCAGGATATCCCATTGAAAAATCTTCCGGAATACCTGCTTCATTAATATAACGGTATGACTGTGGTATATGTAACCTTATATAATGCAACCTGCCGGATGATATCGGCTTGCCAAGAATGGTGCTGAGACGTGCCATTTCTTTCTTTATAACCACCAGCTTTTCAGCTGCATAGAAGGAAGGATGCAATCCTGTATCAAATTTATCTGCGATTTTTTTTATCAGCTTGCGATACTCATTGTTTTTCCATGAGGGGTTTTTATCATATCGGGAATGATCTCCTACCGGGAAAAAGAACCTGATGCTTGTATCAAGTCCCAGGCTTTCAATAATATAATCAAATACCTCGTAAGGATCTTTTTCCGCAGATCTTTCATTCTTTTGTCTGTCACGGAAAAGTCCGCCCAACGACCGCATCAGGCTAATTCCGGTGTATGCAAAAGGCTGATCAGCATCAATTGTCAGAAGTGCATTATATTCATTTCGCCTGAATGCAAGCATATTGAATTTTCTGAGAAGGACCCTGGCCATCTCCTTAATCCACCTGTCCACTACAGGAATCTGAAGAAATCCGTTTTTGAAAGCTACCGATGAAGATGCCCTGAACCTTCCAAATTCATCAGGCTGAAATTCCAGGTATTCTTCATATCTTGTTATGAGAAAGAATGATGCAGCAAAAATATCAAAGGGAAGATCAGATTCTGCCGTGGTGCTAAAGAACACAGGCAATCCCTTCCATTGACTTACTGCTATTTCTCTTGCCTTTATTCCTCTTTCAAATAATAAACGATCGGGTGCTATTTTCAATGAACCTTTAATATTTTCCGAAGAATAGTTTATTACCTGATATTTTCCAAGCTTCCTTTTATCCGTGGTAATCTCGATATGTAGCCCGAGTATATCAGTTAAGATAAAGCCGGCGATATACCTCAAACGCGGGGTATCTTCACTGGAATAAATTTTCAAAGGTCGGAGATCCATATTACAAATTTATGTAAATACTTGTCAATAAGTAAGATAAATACAATCAAATTATTAAAATAATTTGATTAACTTCGCACCCAAATTAACAAGGTGATTTCCATAGGCGGTTTCATACATCATTCCGATTTAGCAAATGAGTTCATTTAGTACGGATTAAAAAAGTATCGCTTGCGAAACCACGCCAAAAACATATAATGACAAAATTTGAAGAATTGGGATTTACTCCCGGTATTCTGAAGGCTATTCAGGAACTGGGATTCGAGCAACCTATGCCTGTACAGGAAAAGGTGATTCCCCTTTTGCTCGGTGATGAGGGAGGTGATATTATAGCACTTGCTCAGACAGGAACCGGAAAAACTGCGGCTTTCGGCCTTCCGCTGGTTCAAACGACCGATACCGGATTAAATGCCACTCAGGCACTGATTCTCTGTCCTACCCGCGAATTATGTATGCAGATAACAGGCGATCTTACTGATTTCGCCAGATATACAGGAAAACTGAGAATACTTGCAGTTTATGGCGGAGCCAGTATCGATAACCAGATAAGAGAGCTTAAAAAAGGCGTTCATATAATTGTTGCAACTCCCGGAAGGCTTATTGACCTTATCGGACGGCGTGCTGCCAGATTAAATGCAGTTACTACTGTCATCCTTGATGAAGCTGATGAAATGCTCAACATGGGATTCCTTGACAGCATAAACGAAATACTGGAAGAGGTTCCTGAGGGAAGAAGAACACTGCTGTTTTCAGCAACGATGTCAAACGAGATCTCCGGAATAGCAAGGAGATATATGACTAATCCCAGGGAGATTACAATAGGAACAAAAAATGCTTCAGCAGAAAACGTAACTCATGGATACTATCTTGTCCAGTCAAAAGACAAATACAAAGTACTGAAGAGAATAGCAGATTCAGAGCCCGATATATATGGTATAGTTTTTTGCCGTACAAGGAAAGAAACTCAGGAAATTGCTTCAATGCTAATTGATGACGGGTACAATGCCGATGCTCTTCATGGTGACCTTTCACAGGTTCAGCGAGATACCGTGATGCAGAAATTCAGGGTCAGAAATCTTCAGCTTCTCGTAGCAACAGACGTAGCTGCCCGCGGCCTTGATGTTGATGACCTGACACATATTATAAACTATAGCCTTCCCGATGATAATGAGGTCTACACTCATCGCAGCGGCAGGACAGGCAGGGCTGGTAAAAAAGGCATTTCAATCTCATTGATCAATGTAAGGGAAAAGCATAATCTCAAACAGGTGGAAAGGATTGTCAAAAAACCATTCAAGGCAATACAGATACCAACAGGAAGTGAAATATGCGGCAAGCAACTATTTCACTGGGTTAAGAAACTTGAAACTGTCGTAACAGAGCACCAGGAGATTGAAAAATTCCTTCCTGAAATTACTGAAAAGCTCGCAGATCTTGACCGTGATGAACTTCTCAGAAGAGTTGTCTCCCTTCAGTTCGGTAAATTCCTCGATGATTACAGATCGGGTGAAGAAATTGCATCACCTATGGACAGGGATGATGATTTCAGAGGATCAGGCAAAAAAGGATCATCAAGGGATTACTCGGGTAACTATAAGAGATTATTTATCAATCTCGGAAAAACCGATGGCTTCTTTCCCGAGCAGCTCATCGAGCTTGTCAATAAGAATACTCCCGGGAAAAAGGTTCCGCTTGGAAAAATTGACCTGTTAAAAACCTTTTCCTTCTTTGAAGTGGAGGAAACATTTGCTGATTATCTCATAGCAGCCCTTAATAATGCAAAGTTTAATGACAGAAGGGTTGCAGTGGAGATTGCTCTGGAAAAACCTGAAGGACAAAGGGAATTTGACCGCTCTGAAAAAAGACCGGCTAAATGGTCCGACAGGAAGCCTGAAAAAAGGAGAGGCGACAGATCTGAAAGCAAAAAGAGGGATTTCAAAAAGGATAAGAAGTACGGGAAGAAAGATAAAAAGAAGTATAGCAGATAAGAACTCTGTTAACCGCATTGAGTATAAAGCTTAAACAAAGGACGCAAAGAGAACTCATTCAGTGAGATGTCTTTGCGTTTTTGTTGGCAACCGAGCAGGGCTCATTTCGACTCCACTCAATGAGCATACACTATTCAGTCCGCTCAATGAGCTTACACTATCACCTTTTCAGATAGTCATCAAACAAAACCTGAAGGTATGCTTTGCCATTCTTTTCAGCAGTATCGGGATCGATTCCTTCCTGAAGAACCGGCTTGCCCAGCTTCTGATCATAAATAACCGCTGAACTGTCGGAAATAAATCCGAAGCCTTCATTATAGGTATAAAATGCAAAGGATTCTGATTCCTTCGAAAGCAAATCCTTGCTGAAAGGAAAATTCCCTGTCAGATCAAGCTGTTTCAAAAGGGTAATCGGGATATCCACCTGACTGCCAAGCTTATTGATTTTTATTCCTGTATCTGAGACTGCTCCACCCATCCAGAGCATTGGGATTTTGAATATTTCCTGGGAATAAACCGGAATCTCCCCTGATATCCTGCAACAATGATCTGCAACCAGAATAACCAGCGTATTTTTCCACCAGTCTGTTGTTTTTGCCCATCTGATGAACGATCCGAGTGTAGAATCAGCATAATAGACTGAGTTCTTGTATTTTGCAAGATCACCACTACCCTCGAAAACCGGTTCCATAGGCACATCGAATGGTTCATGGCTCGATAATGTGAGAACCACTTTAAAAAACGGTTCGCTAATTGTCTTCAGTGAACTCCTTAATTCATTAAAAAGAATATGGTCATGAACGCCCCACTTTGAGTTATATGTCCCCTGATCGAAATCCTTTTTAGTAACAATCTCATGAAAGCCTGAACCGATCACAAAAGAATTGAAATTTGCAAAATTTATTTCACCTCCATACCAGAATGAGCTATTGTATCCTTTCTCATTAAGGATCTTTACCAGCCCCGGTAAGGTCTGGGTTTTTTTAGGTTCTTTTATTATTGATTGAGCCGGCTGGGCAGGATAGCCATTCAGTATTGCAGGCATTGCTTTGTCTGTTCGCGGACCAGAGGCGTAAAAATTTGTAAACAGGATACCTTCATTAATAAAGCCATTCAGATTAGGAGTTACATTTTCATCCCTGCCAAGCGGTCCGACAAGATAGCTGCTGAAGCTTTCAAGCACGATCATTAGTATATTTGGCTTTGCGGTGTTCAGGACTTTTACCGGAGTTCCCTGATTTTGAGTCAAAGCACCTGCCACAGCAATGGCATCTGTCTGACTTGTAAATTCATATGGATTTTTTACAGGTTTCTGCGTGAAGGCTGTAGTCCCGACATTCCATACCGCATTTATTGCAGCATGATTCAGGAACATTTTATTGCTGAAGTATACTGATCCTGCATTTATAGGTGCAACTCCGAATCCACCCCTTATCGGGATAATTAATGCACCCCACAGGATCATAAAAAACAACATAGCCGGAAGCAGTGGCCGCACTCTTTCAAAATTTTTAAACAACCTGTCTATCAGTAAATTATAAACATAAATGAATAAAAAGGCTATGAGTGTTATTGTAACGGAATATGTAATTAAGCCAGGAGTACTTACTGAAGCCATTGCCTCTCCGGGCGTTCTGAGGTAGAGCATTGGTGTATAATCCATCCTGAAGCCCCAGTAAGAATAAAGACTCGAATCAGAAACTATTATTATTGCAGAGAAACCTATCAGAATGTACGAATACCACTTTATAAAGTAGCTAAACCAATTCCCGTTAAACCATAATCCGGGTATTGCAGCAAACAGGGGTAATAAAAGATAATAGCCGGTAGTTGAAATATCGAGTTTGACTCCATTAAGAAAAGTACCAAGAAGATCACTTGCAGTATTGGGAAAAGAACTCTTGTATTGCACCAGCAGAAAAAACAATCGTGCAAAAAAGAAAAACACAATCCAGAATATTGTATATGATAAGAACGCCAGGAGTCTTTTTTTCATACGCCGATAATGACTTCTTTGACAGGAACTTGCTCTTTGACAGAAACTTGTCTCGTACTTCTGTAAAAAAGAACCAATGATACCGTAATGATTACCATTCCGGATATAGTAAGCCATTCAGGATTTTCTCCTGGTATCAGTATCCAGCTCAGTATTGCGCCAACAACAGGGATAATAAACTTCCATAAATTCAATTCTGAAACTTTAACACCTGGTCTTTGCAACAACTTAAACCAAAGTGAAAAAGCAGCTGCTGCCATGAAACTCAGCCACAGCAATATCAGCCAGTATTCCATTGGAAGCGGACCTGTCGGGCTCCCTTCCGTTGGTATTGACAGTAAGTAAAGCATCAGACCTCCTGTAAATAGTGAAGCTGAACTTAGGACAAACGGATTAAGTTTCCTGCTCCTGAGGGAAACTATTACATTACTTACTGCTGTGCCTATATTGGCAAAAAGGATCATGAATACTCCCAGAATTTCCACAACAGTGCCCAGCTTAAAAGCCTGTCTACCTGCACTAATCAGTATTACGCCGGATATCCCGAATGTAATTGTCATGATTTTGTTTCTTGAGAGTTTATCCTCGCTGTGCATAATTGCTGCCACAACTGCTGTGACAAGAGGTTGCGAACCAACAATAACTGCACCAAGAGCTCCGGGGACTAGAGCCATTCCATGATAAAAGAAAGAATAATTCACAAAAGTCTGGAGGAATGCAACCCATGCAACAACCTTCCAGTGTTCAATGACCATTCTCAAATAGATCTTAGGCTTAACCGTAAAAGGCAGGATCATTATCCCTGCAATGAGAAATCTTATTCCAGCAAAATGAAAGGGAGTATCGTACTGTAAGCCAAGTTTTATGCTGGCATAAGCGGTTGACCAGAGCAGGCATGCTATTATTGCCCAAAAGATAGTGTTTGCTTTACTGTACAATGAAAATAATTTTAACTGCAAATATTAGAAAAAATCACTCAGAAAATTCTACCATATTTGAATTCTTTTAACAGAAGGCATTATAATATTTAATAGTTTTGTCTGAAATTCAATATTTTAGTACATGACCATTGCAGAATATATTGCCAGTCAATTATTTGATCATGGAGTCAGATATGTGTTCGGCATTCCAGGCGGACCATCGATTCCGTACCTGGAAGCCTTCAGGTCAGCCGGAATAGAATTCATTCTTACCTCCAATGAAGCGTCAGCGGGAATAATGGCTGATGTTACTGCAAGGCTCACCGGAACTCCCGGGGTATGTCATGCCACATTCGGTCCGGGCGCTACAAATCTGGCTACAGGTGTTGGCGGAGCGCTGCTCGACAGATCCCCGGTTCTTGTCTTCACCAGTGAAATGGATGACAAAATGATTAACAGGACGACTCAGATGAATGTTAATCATCAGAAGCTGTTCGAACCAATCACAAAAGCAACATACCGGTTAAGTGCAGAAAATGCTGAAGATGTCATGAAATCAGCTTTCAATCTTTGTCAGGGATCCTACCCCGGACCGGTACATATCGGACTTCCTTCTGATATTTCCGGAATAGAAATGTGCCTTTCCGAAGGGATTTCGGATGAAATTGAGGTCAGATCTCAGAAGAATGATGTTCAAAAAATAATTTCCCTGATTGAGAATTCCCGGAGGCCTCTGATAGCACTTGGACTGACGGCTGTAAGATTAAAAATCAATAACCTGATTCTTGAACTAATTGATCATTACAGAATTCCTGTTGTTATAACCCCAATGGCCAAAGGGATAATTCCAGAAGAACATCCTTGCTATGCAGGTGTCCTGTTTCATTCATTAAGCGATTATCTTGAAGATATTTATGAAAAAACCGACCTTGTTATCGGAATTGGCTATGATCCTGTTGAGCTTAATTACGAAACATGGATCCCTGATGTACCCCTGATCCATTTTGATCTTCAGGAAACCGACATGCCCGATAGCAGAAATATAATCCAGTATACCGGACCCGCTGACGAATGGTTTTCACTTCTTAAAAATTTTAATGCAGGTCAGCTGTTGTGCGAACATGGAATCGTAAAATCTGTTCGCGATGAAATGGAGTCTGTGTTTAACGGGTTTACCAACCATTTCGGCCCTGCTGCTGCTCTGAAGATCCTTCAGAACGAGTTGCCTGAAAATGTTATACTTACAGCTGATGTAGGGTCACATCTTCACCTGATCGGACAATTCTGGAAAACACATGGTACCGGAAAAATAATTATGACAAATGGTTGGTCGGGAATGGGATTCGGTATTCCCTCTGCACTCGCAGCACAGATTAACGACAGGGAATCTACCGTTGTTT
Source organism: Bacteroidales bacterium (assembly GCA_038325595.1). Classification (GTDB taxonomy): domain Bacteria; phylum Bacteroidota; class Bacteroidia; order Bacteroidales; family VadinHA17; genus LD21. The sequence continues at coordinate 15,877 of JBBQJD010000080.1, forward strand.
GTGTTACGGGAGATGGTGGTTTCCTGATGATGGCAGGTGAAATGATGACCGCCAGAAGATATAATCTCCCTGTGATTGTCGTTGTTTTTTCCGATGGAGAACTTAATCTGATAAAAGTCAAGCAATCATGGAAAAACATAGCCCCCTACGGCACATTTCTGTACCATGGAGATCTTTTTGGAGCTGATACTTTCCTTGGAATTAACGTCATTACAGCTGATACACACCAAAAGATGACATCAGCAGTGATCGAGGCACTATCAGTCAATGAACCGGTAATCATAAATGCAGTAATTGATCCGGAAGACTATAAGTGGCTGATTGTAAAGAGATAACTCAGCTCTTTGAATCTTTTTTTGGTTTCGGCTCCCTGGCTGGAGCGGCTTCTTTTGATTCTTTGGCGGGTTTAGCTTCTTTTTTCACTTTTTCAGCTTTCGGAGCTGCAGATTCAGCCTTTTCTTTGACAACATGTACCTCTCTTACCTCTTTATCTTCTTTTACAGGCTTCTTTTCTTTTGATTCTTTTTCCCTTACTACTTTTTCAGGCTTGATTTCAATTTTATTGGATTTTTTTCTGGGACGTCTTACACCATAAGAACCCAGGATAATTTTACCTCTTCTTGATTTTGAATCACCTTTTCCCATAACAGTTGGATTTAATTATTTTTTCACTCTTTTCAGGAGTGGAAGCAAAGTTAATAAAATTACTTATTTTTAATGAGTCCTTATTACATGTATTACTTCGATGGAATGAAATTAGAACAAGATGATCCAATATCTGGCGTCGTGGCATAATTTATATTCGCAAAAGTTGTAAGTTTTGCGAAGCCATCCACCTTGAACCGAAAACATCTATTTTACAGGGGTTTTGTGTTTCGCAAATATTATTTGCATAATTAGAGTATTTTGCGATAACTTTTGCGAAGTTTGTAAAATATATTCAAACAATACAACTGCTTATGAAAATTGGATACGCCAGGGTTTCCACCACAGACCAACATCTTGAAATACAACTTCGAGAACTCGAAAAAGCTGGGTGTGAGAAATTATACAAAGAAAAAGTTTCAGGAACCCATTTGAAACGACCAGAGCTCCTAAGGATGCTCGATCAATTACGTCAGGACGATCAGGTTATTGTTTGGAAATTAGATCGACTAGCCAGATCTACCAGAGATTTACTTGATATATGTGACCGTATAGCCAGATCAAAAGCAAGTTTTCGCTCTTTATCCGAAACATGGGCAGATACAACCTCTCCAGGTGGTAAGATGATACTTACTGTTTTTGCGGGAATAGCCGAATTTGAGCGGGACTTGATCGTTGAAAGGACCAGTTCGGGAAGACTAGCGGCTCAAAAAAGGGGAGTGAAGTTTGGCCGGCAATCAAAATTAGGCCCCAGCCAAATAGATTCAATTAAGAGTCTCTTAGAAAAAGGAAACTCGGTTAAGAAGGTCGCAGAAACGTTCAAAGCGCATCCTGCTACCATTTATCGTATCCTAGAACGTTTAAATACATAAAATTTGCACTAACGTACTTTAACTTCCGTTTCGTGAGCCGACCCCTTATTGACCGAATTAGTTAAAAGCTACTTTAATTAAAAGTAAACGAAATACTGTTTTATCCTACCCTCTGGCGAGATTTTTTTGAATCATAAATACTTATGAAAAAAGAAAACAAAAAAACAAAGGAATCAGATTCCTTTATTGAAAGAGTTATCGAGCAGTTGCAAAATTATTTTGTCAGAAATGCTTTATCCCCCAAACCTTGGAAATCCTTGATGGTAGTATTTGCGCTTTCAATTATTATTCTGTTTTTTTATGAGGTTACAAAAAACTTGATATTTACAGATTTGAAGATATGGCAATCTCATTTTATCACTATTATTATATTATCAATTACTGCAACTAGTTCTGCATTCTTTTTCAATAAAAGCTATGCTAAATTGCATAGGGACTTATTGAGGGAGAGTATGGAACGTATGCTTACGTATAAATCTTTACAG
>JBBQJD010000081.1:0-17682 GCA_038325595.1 Bacteroidales bacterium
ACTTATTGTCATTTGTTTCGTGACTTACTTTTTAGTTTTTTACATTCTGCAATACAACATCTGAGAGCTGTACAGGAAATGCTCAGATATGAGTTCAATGTTTAAATTTATTTGTCCGGCCTGGTCATTAAATCAGGCGGAAGGGCGGAGGGCGGATGCGGTTTTCCTATTGCCTTCAGCCTTCTGCCCTCTGCCTCAAAATTGGCTGCAGCAGGCCATACAACATAAAGAGAGCAACCCGAACACCTATTTTACCGAATCTATTCTATAGTTTTCTCCTTCCTTTACTATACCCACATACAGACTAACCCTTTTTTTTTCTGGTTTATTAGGTGACTCGGGGAATGAATCAACAATATACGATACCACATAAGTGTTTTCTTTGCCGGTGTCCCTTACAATGGTCATTGTATTTAATGATTCAACATCTATTTCCCAATCATTAGTTAATAAATCGTGACCATCATCAAACCATTCTTTCGCTTCAGTTCTTAATTTTAGAGTACAATATTTTTCTAGTAAGGAACTTAATTTAATGTATAGGTCACTAGGATGTGGAACTGGCTTGACTGCCCATTGCTTACAATATTCAGTATAAAACTCTTTTAACATAGTAATATGAATATCATTTGTATTATTTTGAGCACCACACGCATTTATTACAAAAAGCATAAATATTATTAGAAAAGATCTTAATGTTTTCATAGTTATAATTTTATAAATAACCAATAACTTCGACGGTAGATTTCAAAAGAAGGTTGGTATGTTCGATAATTACCCCCTGGCCAAAAATTATTTTGGTTATAATTTGATATCCATTGAGTTCCATTATACATTTGAACATGTCCATATGTTATGCCAGACTTCAACATCTGATTATATATGTCGGAGAACCATGAAATGTGACACGGTTTTTTAAGAAATCTGCTAGTCATGCTCCTTATTTATAACGATTCTAAATAAAAAAGTTGCCTTGAAGAGCCTGTATGTTATAATTTCCTTCATGCGTTTATCCTGACTTTGCAGGTAAAACCTCACGATTTTAGCCTAAAAATTTTGATATTTGTACAAACTGAATTCCCATGCAGGTATTTTATGCCCCGGATATAACCGGAGATACTTATGAATTAAACGAAAATGAGTCAAAGCATCTAATAAAGGTACTCAGGAAGACAAAAGGAACAGCTGTCCAATTGATCGACGGAAGAGGGAACCTTTATGAAGGAATAATTGAAATAGCTGATCCAAAAAAATGCATCATTGCCATTACCGGAAAGATCAGTGATTTTGAAAAAAGGAATTACAGGCTTCATATAGCAATTTCACCATTAAAAAATACAGAACGCTTTGAATGGTTCATCGAAAAAAGCGTGGAAATAGGAGTTGACGAGATAACTCCCCTGATTTGCAGGAATACCGAAAAACAGGGATTTAGAGCGGAAAGAATTAATAATATTATTATTTCTGCATTGAAACAATCGTTGAAGGCAACCGGAACAATTTTAAATTCTCCGTGCCCATTCAACGAATTTATTTCTGCAGAATCTGAAGCAAAAAGATTGATTGCACACTGCAACGTTTCATTTGAAAGAAAAAAAATCTCTGAGATCTGTTCCAGGAATGAAGATGTGCTGATCTTAATCGGTCCGGAAGGTGATTTTTCAGAGGACGAAATAAAATCAGCACTTATTAAAGGCTTTAATCCTGTTCATCTAGGTAGAAGCAGGCTAAGAACAGAGACTGCCGGTATAGCAGCATGTCATTCAGTCTATTTTATCAATCAGTGAGCTTTTCATGAGCTTGTAAAGAAATCAAGTATATCACCGATCTTTTTTGCCGGGACATTATAAAATTCTGTGTATTTGCACATCTCGCACGTCACGGAGGTGAATCGCCTGTTCTGAATATCGAAAATCTTTGTCCAGAAACCTCCTGTTGTACGTATTTCTCCTGTTGTGCATACTCTTGATCCACATTTCGGACATGAGTATTTCATTGGTTTAATCATTTTTCTTCATTATTTGGGTTCTCTTTGCGTGCTTTCCATCTTCCTGCCTTCCGTAAAGCCTGATCGAGTATATACTCAATCTGCCCGTTTGTGCTGCGGAATTCATCAGCAGCCCATTTTTCCAGCGCTTTAAGCTTCTCCGGATCTATTCTTAGAACAAATGGTTTTTTCTCACTCATTTTATGAATGCAATGTTCCTGTATTTACAATAGGTGTGGCATCTTTATCACCACACAGCACAACCATAAGATTGCTTACCATTGCAGCTTTCTTATCCTCATCAAGCTCCACAATATTCTTGTCGGACAGTTGCTCAAGAGCCATTTGTACCATTGATACGGCTCCTTCAACTATCTTGAAGCGGGCTGCAACAACCGCTGTAGCCTGCTGCCTTCGCAGCATTGCATTTGCTATCTCCTCAGCATAAGCAATATAATTTATCCTGGCTTCAATAACTCTTATGCCTGCAATCTGAAGACGCTCGCGGATCTCTCTTTCCAACTCGTCATTTACCTCTTCACCCCCACTCCTGAGTGACATCACAGCTTCATGATCCTCAAGATTATCATAAGGATATAAACCTGCCAGCTTACGGAGTGCAGCATCACTTTGTACAAGAACAAAGTGCTGATAATCAACTACATCAAATACAGCTTTATATGTCTCTTCAACCTTCCATACAAGTACAAAACCAATCTTGATAGGATTACCTATCTTATCATTAACTTTGATTGGCTCGCTGTCAAAGTTACGCGCTCTCAGCGAAATCTTTCTTTTTGCAAAAAAAGGATTTACCCAGAAGAATCCATTGTCCTTAATCGTACCCTTATAAGCTCCAAACAGAACCAGGATACAGGCTTCGTTTGGATAGATCACGGTAAAGCCGATGACAGTGAAAATAAACAAAAGCGTACAGACGATTCCAAGCCAGATAATCATGAAGGCAAAGCCGGCAATTGCTCCGCCAAGAAACAGAAATGCCATCAGCAGAGCCACATAACCGGAAACAGGTTTAACAGTAAATTCAGTTTTCATCTTTGTATGATATTATTTTAATATCACGAAGATATTATTTTAAATTTAAATGTGCAAAAAAAAACACAGGAAATTTCCTGTGTTTTTTTTTATTTTTAATTCTGGTTCCTGATCTTTCCAATCAGCTTACCTGTCAGTTGCGGGTCTGGTCCAGTTTTTACCTGACCAAGAAGTGCAAAAACGTCATAGAATTCTGATTTCATACCCCATGCATCTTCAATGAGTTCTATTTCCTCAACTCTGATGTCATCGTATGAAATAAATTGAGTAGAAAATAATCCCATAGGCTCCATGTTTTTAATTTATTTAAAAACGACCTATGGGTAATTATTATTGCTTCATATAATAAAAATATGATTGCGTTCAGTTTTTTATACAAAGGTCAGGTCAGCTTACAGTGAGACTGATCTTCTTCTCCTCCATAAGTTTCCTCATGTTTATGAGAGCATATCTCATTCTTCCAAGAGCTGTATTGATGCTGACTTCAGTAATCTCAGCAATTTCCTTAAAGCTCAGTCCTGCATAATGCCGTAAAATTACTACTTCACGTTGGTCATCTGGAAGGTATGTGATCATACGCCTCACATCTTTCTGAATTTGTCGCTTGATCATATCATCTTCCACATTGTCCTCGGCAAATTTGCTGGAATTGAAGATGTCAGATTCATAATTGTCATTTGAAATTGTGTTCATCTGTTTGATCCTCCGGAAGTGATCAATGATCAGGTTGTGGGCAATTCTCATCACCCAGGAAATAAACTTGCCGTTATCTACATATTTTCCTCCTTTGACAGACTGAATAACTTTCAGGAAGGTATCCTGAAAAATATCTTCAGCCAAAGCCTGATCGCGTATATAAAGGCTTATATATGCGAAAACCTTATTTTTATGTCGGTGGATTAATTCTTCAAAGCACAGCTTTTCACCATCTATGAACTTCAGTATCAGTTCATAATCAGAAATCATTTTATTCATAACTCACTCTGTATTGATAAGAGTAGAGATATTTCTATAGGCTGTCCTCCGTTTAATTTGAATTTCAGATACAAAGAAAAGAATTTTTTTGATATGAATGATTACTTTTGCGTTTTAACTGAATTTTAACAAAAATAAAGGATCAGATATGCAGGGGATCATTGAAATCAGAGGCGCTCGGGTACATAATCTGAAAAACATCAGTCTTAAAATTCCCCGAAACAAAATTGTTGTAATTACCGGGGTGTCAGGATCCGGAAAATCATCACTTGCATTCGATACACTTTATGCAGAGGGCCAAAGAAGATATGTTGAAAGCCTTTCTTCCTATGCCCGACAGTTTCTTGGAAGAATGAACAAGCCTGAGGTCGATTTCATCAGCGGGATCCCACCTGCCATTGCTATTGAACAGAAGGTAAATTCACGCAATCCACGATCAACCGTCGGTACATCGACCGAAATATACGACTACATGAGACTACTCTTTGCCAGGATAGGTCGGACTTATTCTCCGGTTTCAGGCAGGGAAGTAAAGAAACACAGTGTTGATGACATAGTCGACTATCTGGCCTCGTTGCCGGAAGGCACAAAAGTAATAATAACATCGTTGGGCGAAGTACCGGAGAATATAGAGCCTTCAGAATATTTTTCATTCCTCGGAAAACAGGGCTTCAACCGTATAGAAGCTGATGGAAATATAATAAAGATCGACGAGCTGAAATCTTATGACATGTTTAAGCCGGGTCAGCAGGTAAACATCGTGATCGACAGGCTCATAATAACACATTCTTCAGATAATTTCAGCAGGGCTGCTGATTCTGCCCAAACTGCATTCCATACAGGCAAAGGTTACTGCCAGGTTGTTGTGCAGGAAGAAAATGGCATTAGAAGGGAAAGCTTCTCGAATAAATTTGAAGAGGACGGGATTACGTTTGAGGAACCAACGGAATACCTGTTCAGTTTTAATAATCCGATCGGAGCCTGCCCTGTCTGTGAAGGTTACAGCAAGATTATAGGAATTGATGAGAACCTGGTTATCCCCAATCAGAATCTTTCGGTTTATGATGATGCAATAGCGTGCTGGAAAGGTGAATCGATGAAGAAATGGAAAGAAAGACTTATTTCAAGCGCCGGTTTATTCGGCTTCCCTGTTCATAAACCATATTTTCAGCTTACACAGGAACAGAAGGAACTCCTATGGACAGGAAATAAGTATTTTTTCGGTATTAATAAATTCTTCGAACATCTTGAGGAGAAAAAATACAAAATTCAGTACAGGGTATTATTGAGCCGTTACAGAGGCAAGACAATCTGTCCTGAGTGCAGGGGATCGAGATTAAAAAAAGCAACAGGATATGTAAAGGTTGCAGGATATTCCATCCAGCAGCTTGTTTCAGTACCGGTTGCTAAGCTTCCCGACATCTTTTCACAGATGAAATTTGATGATGCAGATGCAAAAATCAGCGAGAGGCTTATTAAAGAGATAACTGTACGATTAAGATATCTTATTGAAGTAGGACTCCCCTATCTTACACTTGACCGGATTTCGTCCACACTTTCCGGAGGAGAATCCCAGAGAATAAACCTGTCGACGTCACTTGGCAGCAACCTCGTAGGCTCGATGTACATACTCGATGAGCCCAGCATCGGTCTTCATCCCCGAGATACCAACCTGTTGATAAACGTTCTTAAGGAGCTGCGTGATCTTGGAAACTCAGTGCTGGTAGTTGAGCATGAAGAAGAAATTATAAGGGCTGCTGATGAAATTATTGATATGGGTCCGGAAGCCGGACGCCTGGGTGGAGAAGTTGTGTACCAGGGCGGACTTGATCTTTCATTGTCAAACAAATCATTGACAGCTGGTTACCTGAGCGGGAGACTTCAAATCCAGGTTCCCAGAATACGAAGGAAATGGAACAGCTTTATAGAAATCAAAGGTGCAAGGGAAAATAATCTAAAAGGGATCGATGTTAAATTTCCTCTTCATACCATAACTGCAATTACAGGGGTAAGCGGTTCGGGAAAATCGAGCCTTGTTTCAGATATTTTGTATAAAGTCCTTTCAAACAGGATCAATGGCAACAATCTCAGGCCAGGCCAGTTTAATGATATTTCAGGTGATATTTCAACCCTTACAGGCATAGAAATGGTTGATCAGAATCCGATCGGAAAATCAAGCAGGTCAAATCCTGTCACTTATCTGAAAGCTTACGATGAGATCAGGAAGCTTTATTCCGAACAGCAGGCTTCGGTGCAGAATAATTTCAAAGCCTCTCATTTTTCTTTTAATGTGGAAGGCGGAAGATGTGAAGAGTGCCAGGGTGAAGGCATAATAAGGGTTGAAATGCAGTTCATGGCTGATGTCGAGCTTACCTGTGAGGTATGCAGAGGCATGAGGTTCCGCAAAGATATTCTTGATGTGAGATACCATGGAAAGAATATTTACGATATGCTTGAGATGACAATTGATGAAGCTGTTGACTTCTTCAATTCACATCCGGGAAGGTGCGAAAAACGAATAGCCGAAAAGCTGGTTCCACTTTCAGATGTGGGGCTCGGTTATATAAAAATGGGCCAATCATCAAGCACTCTTTCAGGAGGTGAAAGCCAAAGGGTGAAGCTGGCCTATTTCCTAAGCCAGGAACGTGGCAGCGGACATATCCTTTTTATTTTTGATGAGCCGACAACAGGTTTGCATTTTCATGATATAAAAAAGCTGCTTAAGTCGCTCAATGCCCTTGTCGATCATGGTCACTCGGTAATATTAATCGAACACAATCAGGAAGTGATTAAAAGCTCTGACTGGGTAATTGATCTCGGACCTGAAGGCGGAGAAGACGGGGGACGTCTTTTGTTTGAAGGCAGACCTGAAGAACTTACAAAATGTGCTGAATCTTATACGGGAAGGTTCCTTGCTTCCAAAATAGGATAAAAAAAAGACGTTGCCTGCAACGTCTTTTAATACTGCTTTAAAGCAGTATTATTTTTTAACTTTAAATCCAAACATAATTGATACACAGCCACTTGCAGGAGTATCGCCAGACTGGTTAAATGATGAAACCTTTACTACGAGTTTTAACTGCTGGCTTGATTGAAGCTTAAAATCCCATGTCGGTGAAAAATCAGAATCCTTATTTGAATAGAGCACATTTTTATTTGAATCGAGTACTCTGAATTCAACATTCGGAAGCTTGTCTTCACCACATATGGCAACCCTGTAGTCCATGTCAGAATAGAATGTTTTGTAGAGTTCAGCTTCTTCTCCTTCCACAAGTACAGCTGCATGGTAATTACCATCGTGCGTATAAGATCCCAGTTCCGGAAGGCATACCTTCTTGGCGAATGCCTTGCATTGAGCATCAACATTTAAAGCGCCGGAAAAGATAAATAATGCAATAATGGGGATTATTTTGAATATTCTCATGGCTAGAATTATTTTACAAATGTATTTCTAATCTCTGCAACTGTGGCTGCTAATTCCTGGAACACTGCAGGTGTCATATCCGTTTTAACTTCCGATTTGAGAATGGTGGTATTTGATGATTTATCAAACTCTGGTCTTATAGGTGATGTCGTTATTGTGATCTTATCAAATACTGTTTTCAGTTTATTAACCTGGCCCATAAGCTCATCAACTGCTGGATTTCCCTTACTGCTCTCAAGAAGCTTGAAAAGAATGTCGATCGAAAGTTTCTGGTCAATAATTCTGCCTACCAGCTTATTTCCGTTAAAATCTTTCATATCAATAAGCTGAGTGGAAATATATAATCCTTCGATCCACCCTCCTACAAGTACCATTGCTGCAATTGCCGGCTGGCCATTGTCTTCGAGGTAAGAATTTGAGTTCATGAAAGTTTCGCTCACAATTTCCATTATGACTTCACTGTTATTGATATTCTCTTCGAGTCTGTCGATAGTCGATTGTTCAATGGCTTTCAGGATACCCAGACCGTCAGCCATCTTCTTTGCTGCATTCATGTAGTCAATGATAAGCTGTGTCTGCTCATACAAACTGGCAAAGCTTAAATCGCAGGTATAGATTCCAAGATTCAGGGCCATGCTCTTGTTTGTGGCATAGTTGTTTACATTTCCGATAGGGTTTAATAAAGCTTCATCAAATCGTGCTCCGGCAGATTTAATAAGCATAGCCGATTCGAGGGGTGAAGGAAGGGCATTGAATATTTTTTCCGCCTGTTTGATATCTTCATAAATAGCGGCATTATCCTTTGGTACACTTATTGTTTCATCGTCTTTGGCAGCTTTATCGCCACCTGACTTACAGCCCAAAATTATAAAGGCAAAAAGCAAAAATACCATCAGGAATCCCAGGTTAAGTCCGTACTTTTTATTCATGGTTAAAGGTTTAGGTGTCAAATGTAATTCAGGACTAAAGTAATATAATATTTTAATTTTTCAAAAACAGCTCAAAGTAATTGACTATTTCTAACTTTGCTGCAGCATTATGAAAAATGATAAAAACAGAAGATAAATTAAAGAAACTTGCCGGAATACTGGAGAAAGGAACTTCAAAAGCAGGTTGTAAGGCAATTGGCTTATTACGGGAGGAGCCATCCTTCAGGGGTGTCATCGGATTATTTGCTTCATATTACAATAAAACTGATAATTCCGAGATCAGGAAAGCAATTGAAGAGTTCTTAAATGACCTTAAGGATCAGTCAGTTACTGAAGAAGTAATAACAGAATTGAGGAAGCAATGGAAACCTGAAACTTTAAGCATGCTGGTATCTTCCTGCTGGCAATCAGGACTCGATTATTCAGAGTACACTCTTGATTTTGCTGAAGTTTTTCTGAGGGGAGATTATGTTACAGCTTTTGAATGCCTCACCCTGATTGAAGAAACAGCTCATGAGCTGACCAGTGAAAAAAAAGAAGAGGTATTAAAATTACTTGACACGAATCCTTTATCTCCCGGCAGTGAAAAAGCAGCTCTCAAATCCGAATTATTGTTGATTTTAAAAAGATAGCGTTCCTGTATCAATCAACAAATGAGAAATATTTCATAAACTGGGTTCTCTCAAAAGCTGAGGGATTTTCATAATTCAGCCAGTTAAGTTTTCCCCTGAATTCATCAATATTCGCGAAATTCTTATTGATCATCCAGTCACTGACCTGCTGGTTCAGATTATTCATGAAAATGATACCCTTTTGATACAATGCAGAACAAACCTGTACTGTCTGAGCTCCGGCAAGCAGGTATCTGACAACATCCTCCCCACTCTGAACTCCTGTAGAGGCTGAAATATCTATTTTAAGTTTCTGTGCACTAGCCATTGCAATCCACCTGAGGACATAACGTCTTTCTTCAGGACTGCTGAACACAGCTGCAGGAATAATTTCCATGTGGTTTATATCAATATCAGGTTCATAGAATCTGTTAAACATAACTACACCTTCCACGCCCCTCATATAAAACTGATCTATCATGTATAATATGTTTGAAAATCTGTTGCCAATTTTCATGGCGATGGGGATTGAAACGGCAACCTTTAGCTTTTCAATAAGCTCAAAGTAAATTTTTTCAGCATCCGCAGATGTAGTCTTTCTGTCGAGCGGCATGAAAAAGACATTTATTTCGATTGCATCAGCTCCTGCATCGGCTATTATCTTCGCGAAGTCAATCCAGCCCCTCGATGTGACGCAATTTATGCTTGGGATAACAGGAATTCCCAGTGTTTTCTTTGCATTTCTGATTAACTTAAGATATTCATCAACAGAATGTGATCTTGTATAATATGAAATGTAATCGTTTGCCTCAGGAAAATCTCCCCTTGTGGATAATTTATAAATATGATGGTTTATCTGCTCTTCAAAAAGTGATTTTAACACCACTGCGCCTGCACCGCTGGCTTCCGCCTCTATAAGATTTTCTATTGAAGATGTCAGCCGGCTGCTGCTTAAAATGAGCGGACTTTTTAATGCTAATCCAAGATAACTGGTGGTAAGGTTTTCCATATTTTAAACTTAGTTTTTGTTTCTTACTCCGAAAAGAAGACTTCCTATTCTTACGATAGTACTTCCTTCCTGAATTGCAGTTTTAAAATCACCCGACATTCCCATCGAAATTTCCTCAAATTCCGGGTTATTGGTGAAGTAATTGAATTTAAGATTATTATAGCATTCCCTGAGAAAAGTAAATTCCCGTCTAACCTGGTTTTCATCGGAAGTGAAAGTTGCCATTCCCATCACTCCTCTTATAGTGATGTTCTTTAAATTTGCAAATTCAACAGAACTGATCATCTCCTTAATTTCATCCATTGAGAATCCGAATTTTGTCTCTTCAGCTGCGATGTGTATCTGAAGCATACAATTAATTACCCTGGAAATTTTCCAGGCTTCGGAATCGATGACTTTCAGTAATTTAAATGTATCAACAGACTGGATCATACTGATGAAAGGAACAATATACTTAACCTTGTTGGTCTGAAGATGGCCTATGAGATGCCATTCTATATCAGCCGGAAGAAGATCTTTTTTGTTCAACAATTCCTGAACTTTGTTTTCCCCGAAATATCTGTGACCTTCATTATAAGCTACCTGGACATCAGATGCCGGCCTGGTTTTGGAAACTGCTACGAGTTTGACAGATTGCGGTATCTGGGATTTTATATAGCTTAAGTTTCCGGCGATGTCAGACATGGAGTAAGAATCAGGCTATAAAATTAATGAAAAAAAGTAAGCGTAAAAAGAAAAAAAATAACCGCAGGGTCGCACCTGGGGTTTTGGGTAACCTCTCCCCCTGGCGCCATAGCCGTCAACTTAAGCTAGTAGGACATTAAATATGCTGTATCGATTAGATAGTCAGTTATTTAACTTTCCTCCCCTTTTTGAAGCTAATCTTCATACATAACTCAAATCTGCATATGACTGGCCTCTCCCCCAGGCCCTTGCTGCGCTTCATCGGTTCTTCGTTTACCCCGTCCCCAAGGGTCCCCAAGGGGAGCGGAGAACCGATTAAGCTTGCTGGCGAGCCCGGGCCCAGCCAAAATCAATTCACTCCCCTTGGGGCTGGGGTAAATAAATTGATTTTGGCTGCGGGTATTGTCATAATACCTGATGTACAAAAAAATGGATCCCCTTCTCGTTGAGCCAAAATTAAATGTGATAAGAGATTAGTTCAAAAAGAAGGACTTGTCCCGCATCAGCGGGAGCCTGCCCCGCAAAAGCGGGGGGATGGCTATGCCTCCGGCTTTTCACATAGGAATCTCATGGAAAGAGAATCCTTTGGGTTCTCTGGGAAACCTTTGCGACCTTTTGTTTAATGGATTTCTTCTATATTAATCCAGTAAATGGATAACTAGCCCGCTTCTCAGTTTCGGTTCAAACCATGTCGATTTAGGCGGCATAATATTTCCTGAATCAGCAATTGTTATAAGCTGCTTCATTGATACCGGGTACAATGCGAATGCTACTTTCATCTCCCCGCTGTTTACCCTCTTCTTCAATTCTTTAAGACCGCGTATTCCACCGATAAAATCGATACGCTTGGATCTGCGAAGATCCTGAATATCGAGGATAGGTGAGAGTATCTGATTTGTAAGTATGGTAACATCAAGAACACCAATAGGGTCATTGTCATCGAAAGTTCCGCTCTTTGCGGTGAGACTGTACCATTTGCCTTCAAGATACAACGAAAAATTATGTAGTTTTTTAGGTTTGTATATCCGTGTGCCTTTCTCCTCAACAATAAAAGATCTGGACAATCTTTTGATAAACTCCTCCGGTGCAAGTCCGTTGAGGTCCTTTATTGTTCTGTTGTAATCAATGATCTTCAGCTGGTTATCGGGGAAATGAACAGCAAGAAAATAGTTGTACTCCTCGGTCCCATTTTGAGATGGATTATTATCCCTTTTTTCTTTTCCCACAAGAGCAGCTGCTGCCGTTCTGTGATGACCATCAGCAACATAGGTATAGGGTACTTTTTCAGCAAAAAGCTTTTCAATGAGCTTGTTTGTTTCTTTTTTCCTGACCACCCAGAAATGATGACCAAAACCATCTTCAGCAATAAAATCGTATTCAGGTTTTTCTGTGGTTACGATTTCAGTTACTATATCATCGATCTCTTTAACTGCAGGATAAGCAAAGAAAACAGGTTCCATATTCGCATTGTTCACACGAACATGAACCATACGGTCCTGTTCCTTATCAGGCCTTGTAAGCTCATGCTTTTTTATTATTCCTTTAAGATAATCATCAACAGATGCACAAGCTACGATCCCATACTGGGTTCTTCCCTTCATCGTCTGTGCATAGATATAAAAATATGGCTTCTCATCCTGCACAAGCCACTTGTTTTGCTGCCACTTCTTAAAATTTTCCACTGATTTGTTATAAACCTCTTCGGAATGAGTATCAGTATCTGCAGAGAGATCGATTTCAGACCTGGTAATATGAAGAAGCGAACATTCCTTCCCATTTGCCATTTTCCGGGCTTCCTCAGTGTTCATAACATCGTATGGCAGGCACGCCATATCCCTGGCTAAGGCGCGAGGTGGTCTTAGTCCCCTGAAAGGTTTAACAATTGCCATCTGACTATTTGCTGTTTTATTTATTTACTTTAAATTTTTCGTTGCCATTTTTGAAATAATCAACTATTTGTCTGGCAGCCGCAACGCCTGAATTTATATTTGCCTCTTCTGTCTGAGCACCCATTTTCTTGGCCGTGAAAACATATCTTCCTTTATATTTTTCTTCAAACACTGCCTTGCAATCAGGCTCAACATCTGACAAATAGCTGATATCCCTGCGTTCTTCAAAGATTTTGAGCAATCCCTCTTCATCTATTACCTCTTTCCTTGCCGTATTAACCAGAACTGCATTTTCAGGCATCGATTTCAGCAGATCATAACCAATTGATTTTTTAGTTTTATCATTGGCAGGAATATGAAGAGACACGTACTGGCATTTTGAATATAATTCTTCAGCACTTTTAGCAATCTTTACATTCTTCTTCACCATATCAGCTTCACTCACGAATGGATCATAACCATAAACCTCCATTCCAAATCCATGAGCTATCTCAGCAACGTATTTTCCTACATTACCAAATGCATGAATTCCTATTGTCTTTCCTCTCAATTCAGTTCCTGATTTCCCGCTGAATCCGGTTCTGGCCTGGTAAAGCATCATTTCGAATGCCAGTTCGGCCACAGCATTTGAATTCTGGCCCGGAGTATTCATAGCCACCACTTTATGGTCGGTGCATGCAGCAAGATCGAGATTATCATAGCCTGCACCGGCGCGCACAACAATCCTGAGATTCTTTGCCGCATCCAGTACATCTTTGGTAACAATGTCGCTGCGTACTATCAGTGCATCAGCATCGGAAACAGCTGAAAGCAGATCTGCAACATTCTTATAGTTTTCGAGTAAGGCAAGCTTAAAACCTGCAGATTCTATTACTTCACGGATCTGTTTAACTGCGACCGGAGCAAAAGCTTTTTCTGTAGCTACCAGGATTTTCATATTGTAATAATTAATTTAACAAACTTATAATCAAATAAATACCTTATATTATTAATTCTTTGATTCGAATTCCTTCATGGCGTTAACCAGAGCTTCAACACTCTCACGCGGAAGTGCATTATATGTAGAAGCACGGAACCCACCAACTGAACGATGGCCTTCAATACCCAGCAAACCTTTCGATTTTGCGAACTCTCCGAATGGTTTTTCAAGTTCCTTGTATTCAGGAGCCATAACAAAGCAGATATTCATAAGCGACCTGTCTTCAGGGTCAGCGATTGTAGGAATGAAGAGCTTATTCCTGTCAATCTCATCATAGAGCAGCTTTGCCTTTTCAATATTCTTTTTCTGAATAGCCTTCACACCGCCAAGCTGTTTCAGCCATGTGAGGGTCTGCTGAGCTGCAAATACTGCAAACACAGGAGGAGTGTTAAACATCGATTCGCCTTTGATGTGCACCCTGTAATCGAGCATTGAAGGAATAGGACGGGTCACCTTGCCGAGTACATCTTCCTTTACTATAACAAAGGCAACACCTGCAGGAGCAAGATTCTTCTGGGCTCCTCCGTATATTATAGAGTATTTTGAAACATCTACAGGCCTGCTGAAAATATCAGATGACATATCCGCAACCAGCGGAATTTTAACATCCGGATCCTTCTTCAACTCAGTACCAAATATGGTGTTGTTTGTTGTAATATGGAAATACTCGGCATCTTCAGGAATAGTATAATTCTTTGGAATATAATTAAACAGTGTCTCCTTTGAAGAGGCAACCTCTGTAACTTCGCCAAACAATTTTGCTTCCTTGATGGCCTTGCTTGCCCACTCGCCTGTATTAAGATAAGCAGCTTTCTTATTCATCATATTCATTGGTACCATTGCAAACTGAAGGCTTGCACCTCCGCCGAGGAAGAGAACCTGATAACCTGAAGGAATCTCAAGCAATTCCTTAAAAAGTGAGATAGTATCATTCATGCAAGCAACAAATTCCTTGCTTCTGTGAGAAATTTCAAGTATGGATAAACCAGATCCTGCGAAATCTTTTATTCCTTCAATTGTTTTGTCCAGTGTATACTGAGGCAGTATTGAAGGACCTGCATAGAAGTTGTGTTTTTTCATTGTTAGAAATATTATTATTAATAATAGGTAAAATCTGAACCTTAGATTTACAAAAATATACAAATAATCCTCTTTAGTGTTAATTAATTAACACTAAAAGGCATAATTTATAAAATATTATCAACAAGAACACCATTTTTCATTACAGGGATTTTATCTGTAAAATCAGGTGTAAGACAAAATTCAATACAATCATCGAGGTTTTTGTCCCTTAAACGAGAACGTTGGGCAGCCTTTTCCATATAAGATGAAATATCGGGCTTTGCCAGCGACCAGAGATCCATTGCTGCCAGAGTAGAATCACATATTGTGCTGAACGAACCAGAGTTAATAAGTTTTTCAGCTATTGATCCTGCACAGACTGAATCTTCAATATTAAACCTGTTCTTCCAACCTGCACAGAACAGCAAAACATCTTTTTTCTCATTGATAAGCCACCTGGTCAGTGCGCCCAGATTTAAGAATGATCCGATAACAATCATATAACCTGCCGATGCAAGGGTTATTATTCCGGTTCCATTGGTCGTACTGTAAACAATTGTTCTGCCTTCCACCCTCTCCCTGGAAAAATTAAATGGTGAATTTCCAAAATCCGCAAAATCGAGAATGAAGCCATCACGTTCGGCAGCTACGAGGTAACCTTTTGATTTATAATTCTTTGCCTCATTTGCATCTGAAACAGGAATTATACTGAGTGCTCCATTTGCAAACGCTGTGCATATGGAGGATGAAGCACGCAGTATATCAATTATTACTATGATTGAGTTACCATGACCCTCTGGATTATATAGTGCAGGAGAGAAGCAGGTTTCAAGTTTTGCCTTTATCATGAATCCAGCCTCCTCATTTTTTGTATATCGGAAAATTTACTACCTGTGCCTTAAGATCTTTATTCCTTATACGGATGAAAATTTCAGTATTATTGATGCTGTAAGCTTTTTTAAGGTAAGCCATCCCTATTCCCTGCTTCATCATCGGGGACATGGTTCCGGAAGTTACTTCTCCGATAAGCTCTCCGGCGGCATTTACAACTTCATAATGCTGGCGGGGAATACCCCTGTCAATCATGATGAAACCGCTGAGCTTTTTATCAACGCCCCTCTCCTTTTGCTTTGCCAGCAATTCTTTATCGATAAAATTCTTATCATCCTTAAATTTGGTTATCCATCCCAGACCTGCTTCAATTGACGATGTCTGGTCATTTATATCATTCCCATAAAGGCAGTAGCCCATTTCAAGCCGCAATGTATCCCTTGCTCCAAGTCCGATCGGCTTAATGCCATATTCCTTACCTGCATCAAAAACAGCTTTCCATAATTTCGGGCCATCTTCATTTTTTACATAGATCTCACAACCTCCTGCTCCGGTATATCCGGTGGTAGAAAATATTACATCTTTTATTCCGGCAAATTCAATAACCCTGAAAGTGTAGTATTCCATATCTTCAATGGAAGATGAAGTCAGTTTCTGCATGGCTTTGAGGGCTGACGGTCCCTGTACAGCAAGCTGTGCAATGCCATCAGAAGCATTGATCAGGTACTTTCCGGGTGTAAGCCCGAATCGGGATGTATTCAGCACACACCAGTTCCAGTCTTTTTCAATGTTTGCAGCATTTACCACAAGCAGGTATTTTTCAGGATTATACCGGTAAACTAAAAGATCGTCGACAATACCGCCTTTCCCATTCGGAAAACATGAATACTGGATTTTCCCGTCGACCAGAGCCGATACATCATTGGTTGTTATATACTGAAGATATTTCAGGGCAGAGGGACCTGTAACCCAGAATTCACCCATATGCGAGACATCGAAAACACCTGCTTTTGTCCGTACAGTTATATGTTCATCTGTAATACCTGAATATTCAACTGGCATATTATATCCGGCAAAAGGAACTATTCTGGCACCGGCTTCACGGTGAAAATCGATAAAAGCAGTATCTTTCATTTTCAAATATTTTTAAACGTTTTGTTCATAAAAACAGGACAACTTCAATAAAAATGGCAAGCACCTGTAATAAAAATTTATGGTAATAAGCTGATTACCAATAATTTCTTAAAACAATGTAAGAGATTTATTGTGACCTCAAGATAGTTTTCCTATAGACTCAAAACAAATAAAAGTATCATCCCGGATTATGATGATTGTCAGAATTCCAGAATTTTGAATTCAACCCTCCTGTTTTTAGTTCTTCCCCCGGGTGTTCCATTATCAGCAATGGGTTGAACCGAGCCGAATCCTTTATATTCTATTCGTTCCCTTGCAATTTCCTTCTGAACAAGGTAGTCGGTTACAGCTCTGGCCCTGTTCTCCGATAATTTAAGATTTAAAGGTTCGCTGCCTGTTTTGTCAGTGTGCCCGGATATTTCAATTTTAACCTGAGGATTATCCTCCATGAAATTTACAAGCCTGTCAATTTCTGAGTACGAATCAGCTGTAAGTACCGATTTTCCGCTCTGGAAAAGGATATTATTCAGCACAACTTTTGTACCCACTTTTACTTTTGTCAATACAGCATCAAAATTGAATGAGTTAGTTGCAAGTGATGCCGGAATATTTATACGCTTTAAATCAGACATGAAGCCGGTTGCACGCAAATCAATCATGTACGGTTTTTTTTCCGGCAGCCTTATCCTGTAGGTTCCATCAATGTCAGAACTTGCAGTTGTGGCGATAACAAGATCACCGGACAGATCAATAATATCTATTTTAGCCATCACCGGTTCACCCGTTTCCGAATCTTTCACTGTTCCTGACAGAAATAAAATAAATTCTTCCTTTACAGGAGCAGGCTGTACCACAGATAATGGAGCAGGAACCAGTTCTTTGATCACGACCAGAGTGTCTCTTATAAATACTGTATCAGGTTCTGTCTTAACGGGCTGCTGTACCGGCAATTCAATTATTGCGGGCTTTACCGGAGGCAATATTATGCCCTGGTAGATGTCAAGTCCGCCGATACCACCACTACGGTCAGATACAAAATAGAACATGCTGTCATTAACGGGAGATGGATAATAAAACAGTTCGTCCCAGGGAGTATTTATCGGATAACCACT
>JBBQJD010000082.1:0-17394 GCA_038325595.1 Bacteroidales bacterium
GAAGCATTCACATTAAAAGCTATCCTCGGCGCTACCAACCTTACCCATAAATATAAATTCAGCGGAATCAGAGCTAATAACTTAAGTATTCCTGATTTTTATGATATTTCAAATGGTACAGGAAGTTTAACAGGTATAGATGGCAATAATGTGGCAAATGAAGAAAATTATATCAACTATGGTTTCTTTGGTGATTTGACATTAGGTTATAATAACTTTGTCTTCCTTAACTTTTCAGGAAGAAATGACTGGACTTCAACACTCGGCCCGGGTAATAACAGTTATTTCTACCCGTCAGTTGGTCTCTCATTTGTAGCTACAGATGCTTTCGAATCTCTTAAAAATAATGAGATCCTTTCATATGCAAAGGTTACTTTATCCAATTCAACAGTTTATAATGACCTTGAGGCTTACAGGCTTAATGAGTCATATAGCAGGCATTCTGCTTTCCCTATGGGAAGCATAAACGGTTTTGTTCTGAGCAACACAACTGTCGATGCCAACATTAAGAAAGAGAAACTGAATACCACTGAAATTGGGTTAAACCTTGGTTTTCTGAAATCAAGAATCTCACTCGATATGTCGTACTTCATGACTAAAACAACTGATCTTATTACAAATACAACCCCTTCAGTTGCTTCAGCAGCAACAGCATTCCTGACCAATATCGGGGAATTGCAGGGTAAAGGTTTTGAAGTAACTCTTGGAGGAACAGTAATTCACGCAAGTGACTTCACCTGGGATCTGAGTGTAAACTACACTTCGAACGAAACAATTGTAAAAGAGATTAAGGAAGGTCTTGATGAAATTGCTCTAAGAACAACCGGGCAGTGGGGAATATATGCAGTTAAAGATCTTCCTTTCCCACAGGTTAAAGCAAATACTTACGAGAGAGATCCTTTGGGAAGAATAGTTATTGATCCTTCATCAGGAGCTCCAAAAACTGTAGCTGAGCTTCAGAATTTAGGCAAAACAACGCCTGATTATATTCTTGGCTTAAACACCGCTCTTAAATATAAAGGTATAGCATTATCAACAACAATTGATTACAGAACAGGACACGTGTTTTATGCACAGGGATCGGATGTAATGGAATTTGTTGGAAGATCAATGGAATCAGTTTCTTCAAACAGGCAGGATTTCGTAGTTCCGAATTCAGTAATAGAGACTGGTGATGGATCATATATCGAAAATACAAATATTCCTGTTTCAGGCGGTCGTCAGAGTTACTGGACTGACGTTTACAACGATGTAAAAGAGAACTATGTCAGAGATGCTACAGCATTCAAAATCAGGGAACTTGCATTAAATTATACTCTGCCAAAAACAATTCTGAGCAAAACACCACTGGGAAAAGTCACTGTTGGTTTCATCGCAAGAAACCTTTACACTTTATTGCCTGCTGAAAACGCTTTCTCCGACCCTGAATTTAATAACACTAATGACAACTCTGTTGGGGTTGGCGGTTATTTCCAGTCGCCTCCTACAAGATCGTTTGGTGTAAATGTTAACATTGAATTTTAATACAAAGTAAAATATGAAAAATATCATAAAATTCGCAATATTGCTGATGGTTTTAGGACTCGCAGCATCTTGTAGTGAAGATTATCTGGATGTAAACACAGATCCGAATAATCCGACAAAGGTATCTCCAAACCTTGTTCTTCCTGTTGCCCAGTTATATACAGCAAGGATTGTACAGGGTGACAGAAGATTAAACCATCTTGGAAATATGATGATGTACAACTGGAGCCAGAGCGATGGTTATGCATGGTATCCTGATGAATTCAAATATCTTGTAACATCTTCATTTTATCAGAATGTATTTAATGATTCATACTCAACAGCACTTAAGCAATATGATGTTCTTGACAAGCTTGAAGACACAAAGTTTCAGTATTACAAGGCTATTGCTAAGATAATGAAATCGTATCATTATCAATTACTTGTAGATGCTTACGGTAATGTTCCCTATACAGAAGCTCTTGGAAGAAGCCTTAATCCAACACCCATATATGATGATGCTCAGGCTATATATGCTGATCTGTTAGTTCAGCTGGATGCTGCAATTGAACTTATTAAAAATGCTGAAGAGCAGGAAGAGCCGGCTGATGATGATGCAATGTTCGGAGGAGATATGGACAAATGGATTCAATTTGCAAATACTGTAAAAATGAGAATTTTGGTTCGTGAATCAGACGTAGCCAGTGTAGCATCTGATATATCTGCAATTCTGGCAGAAGGATCAGGCTTCATCACAGAAGATGTTATGGTGAATCCGGGTTTCATTGCTAATGAAGAAGGCAAGCAGAATGTTATCTGGGATTTTCTTGGTGAAGATGCTTCAGGTGCTCAGACAATGACCAGTAAGGCAACCAGTGCTACTGATTATATCCTTGCCTATTTGCAGAATACAAATGATCCAAGAATTGATTATTTGTATGAAGAACCTGCAGATGGCCATCTTGGAGTTCCACAGGGACTTTTGGATTACGATACCCCTGTTGTTGATGCTTATGTTGCTGATAAAGTTTCCAACATCGGACCCGGGATCCTTCAGGCAGCTGATCAGGGTGCAGTGATCTTTACACTTGCTGAAAGCTATTTTAATCAGGCTGAGGCAGCAAATATAGGTATCTTAACTGTTGCAGATGCAGGGAAAGCCTTATATGAGTCAGGTATAACAGCATCATTTCAGTATCTTGGCCTGACAGCTGCTCAGGCAACTACCTATTATAACCAGGTTATGAATCTTGCTGGCTGGAATGCTTCCTCAAATAAATTGCAGGCAATTATTACTCAGAAATGGCTTGCAGTCAATGGTATAACAGCTGAACAATCATGGTTCGATTATAACAGGACCGGTTATCCCGCAGGGCTTCCAATCTCTTTGTTGGCTTCCACTGCTGACAGACCTGTAAGATTGTTCTATGTAGCCGGTGAATTGTCATCAAACGGTGCCAACGTACCTGCCCAGCCTAACGCATTTACTGATAAGATATTCTGGGCTAACTAATCCTAAAAAGAAAAAAACTATGAAAACATTGAAATATATATTTTTATTAATCCTTGTAATGGGTACATTTCAATCATGCCTGGTTGAAGATGAGACCAGATACGATCTTAATGATGATGGCCCTAACCTGGCAGGTTTTGAGCAAGCCAGGACTTCTCTCTCATTTGTATCTGATGGAAGCGAATATAACTTTACGGTACGAATGAAAGTTGTTGGTCCAAGATTAGCTGATATCCAGAGTCCTGTTACTGTCACAGTTGCAGCTGACCCTTCTTCAACAGCTATAGAAGGCACTCACTTCAGAATAGATCAGCCGAATTTGACACTTGATCCTAATAATAATCTTCTGGGTCTTTTCCCGATTACTATTCTGACTTCCGGCATAGAGGCTCCTCTTGATGTAGCTCCCGTACTGGTACTTAATGTTACAGATGCATCAGGAGATCCCAGCGTTCTTAATAACGGGAAGACTATACAGATAACTCTTAATTATGGATGTTCCTCTGATCTGGAGGGAACTTATGATGTTACCACCCTCTATACAACCGTTGCTGGTGTAACTTCGACTCTGACCTGGACTGAAGTAATAACCAAGACAGGTGTTGGGACATATCGTACATCCAGAGTAGGACATTGGGCTCCGGCAGATCTTGGCGGAACACCCGGATTTACTTTTATGGATGTATGTGATGTTATAACTATTCCTGGTCAAAACTTAGTTGATTTGTATTCAAACTGGGTTGAGGGTACAGATTTTGGAACAGTTGATCCGGTTACAGGGAATCTGTTTATGAAGTATTCAATATGTACTGCATCTGGTTGCAGATTATATGAAAGTACTTTTGTTAAGCAATAACCTGATATCCATTAATTATAATTAAAAAGAAAAAGTAATGAGAAAATATTTTAAATATATATTAGGACTTGTTCTGATAGTGGTGGGTATCGTTGCATGTGACACCGCTGATCAGGATGTAAGCCCTGTTATTAGCCCGGATAATAAACCTGTGGCTACTTTTACTACAAGTTCTTCAAGTACTACACTTACTGAAGGCGACACATTGGTTTATACTGTGAAAATTGATAAAATGTTAGACAGAGCTCTCACATTTTCAGCCAAAGTAAAGAGCGGAACAGCTGATGATCTCGATTTTCTTGCTGAGCCGGCTGTACTCGCTCCTTATACTACTGAAACTAAATTGTATATTATTGCAATCGCAGATAATATTCCGGAGGTCGGTGAGAATCTGGAACTTGAGATAGGTGTATTTGGTTTAGCTGATAAATATCTCCTTAATCCAAGTACAGTTAATCCAACGATGAATCTTACAATAACTAATTATAATGATCCTACGGTACTCACTATAGCATTCGGATGGCCAAATCATGATGATGATATTGATGTTTTTGCATTGTATGGTACGACACGCTGGGGTGCAGCAGCAAGTTCTGACAACCCGGAAATACTTACATCAATCTGGCCTGATGATCCTAATGGTACATATTATGTTGGTATTGATCCATATATTGTAAATACGCCTACATTCGATTATACCATAAGCATTGGACGTCCCGATCAGACAGTTGAGTTTATTACAGGAACTTTTGATACAGAAAATCTTGATGCGTACACAGTTGATATGTACGGTACTGCTCCTGTTTACAGAATACTGACTATCGTCAACCTTAATGGTGTATTTACTATAACACATAACAATTAAGTCAGCTGAATCTTACTTTAAAGAGGCTGAACCGCAAGTTCAGCCTCTTTTTTTTTGCTTCGTCGCAGGCTCCTCGCAATGACGGTGCAGAGAAATTATTCTTAAGTAACCTTCAGGCTTACTAGCTCAAGCCTTGTAGCGGTTACACGAAGAACTTTAAATACAATATTATTTATCCTTATTATGTCATTGGGAGCAGGAATGCTTCCGTGGTAAAACAGGATCATGCCTGCAAGGGTCTCATAATCATCCTGCTCCGGAAGAGAGAGATTGTATTCCTCATTCAGGTAATCAACCTCATGACGGCCGGAAAAAATATATTCATTTTCACCAGTCTTCTTTTCAGTGAGTTCATTAAAATCATGCTCATCCTCTATATCCCCGACAATCTCTTCAAGAACGTCTTCAATTGTAACCATCCCTGAAGTTCCTCCAAACTCATCAACAACCAGGGCTAAATTCTTTTTCTCTTCAACAAACAGTTTCAGAAGCTTATTGGCTGCCATTGTTTCCGGCACAACTGCAACTTTTCTTAAACGGGAATTAATATCAGGAGGATCGGTAAACAGATCCTTAAGTTCAAAGTACCCTATAATATTATCGATGGAATTCTGGTAAACCAGGATCCTTGAATGCCCCGATTCTATAAACCTTTCCTTTAAATCAGCAACAGAGCTCGTACTTTCGACTGCATCTATTTCGGTTCTGGGAATCATGCATTCCCTCAGTTTTACATTTGAAAAATCAAGTGCATTCTGAAATATCCTGATATTGTCATTGTCAGATACTGATTCTTCAGGGTTTTGCTGATCAGGAGTAATAAAATGATCAGGATCGGTCCTGTTAAAAACGATATCCTCCTGGTTTTCCACAGGTATTTTAATTCCTGAAAATATTCTTAAGATGAGGTTTGAGGCAGCAATAGTCAATTTTATGATGGGATAAAAAAGAGAATAGAAAAAAAGAGCCGGAATGCTCAGGTATTTAAGAAAAAAGTTTGGAGTGACAATAAAAATTCTCTTTGGCAGGAACTCTGCAGCAAATAGTATAACTGTTGCAGAGATTATTGTATTGATAATGAGCACAATGACATCAGATTCAAAATATTTTGACAATTCAGGTCCAAGGAGGCTTGAAAAAATCAGAGAATAAATTACGAGGGCAATATTATTGCCAATAAGCATTGTGGCAATATACTGCCCGGGACTATTAGTGAATAATTTAAGGATTTCAGATCCGAAAACCCCCTGCTTTCTGTCAAGCTCAATACGGAGCTTGTTTGAAGCAATAAACGCTGACTCCATACCGGAAAAAAATGCAAAAAAAGCTATTGCCAGCAGCAATATAATCAGGATTCCATTCATCTGGCAAAATTACTCCTTTTTTCTCTGCTTGTGTCTTAGCCAGGCAAAGGTAAAAGATATTATTGCCATAAGAACAAACAAAAATGTCTTAATGCCCCCTGTAGTAAGTGCGAATTTTATTGCGGCCGCAATGCATACAATACCTGTTACCAGCCAGATAATTTCCAGTACCAATATTGAAATATTCCTCATCTTCATTGATATATTGTAGCGCTTACCTTCCTTATTCTGCGTCTCTGCAGCTTTGAATCCGATTCAAAGCCAAAGCCCTGTATTACCTGATCAACACTTGTTATCTTTACAAAACGGTCGGTAAAAATTTTATCTTTCTGCTGGTCCCAGTACAGTACCTCTGTTTCAAGCATGTCTTTTTCCTTGTTAATGACAACCACACTGTCTCTTAGCTCCCACAGGTTTTCTGATTCTGTGAATTTGGCATATTTTGAGGTAACTGAACCAATTGGTTCCTTATTGCCGTCATAATATTTCAATGCGATACCCGATCTGAATTCGGAATATGGAACTTCGGCTTTGTCGTACTTCTCCATGATGGGAGAAGTCATAATAAGCTTAATCCGTCCTGAGTCGGTATAGATTGTCTCAAAATCTTTAACTGTAAGTGAAGGAAGAGTAAGAAGATCCGATTGAGGAATTACATCCAGCTTATTTTCACACGATAAAACCAGACCGGATATAATGATTGCTGCGGTTATTAAGAAAGATCGTATCAGCTTGTCTGGTGTATGTTTCATTAATTTAAAAAGAATTCTCTTTATAAATATAATTGTTGGTTTCAAATTTTATTCTTATTCATATTTACGCTGAAGAAACCAGGAATCATATAAATTCAGACTTATCCCGGCAGTAAAATAGTCTTCATACTTAAGATTGCTGGCTGATGTTCCGGTTCTTCTTGTATAATCAATGAAAAAATTAGTTTTTGAAAATGATCGTCTGAGGGGTATCCCTAACCCGATGCTTGCACCGTATTCTTTTATTTGTTCCCCGTTAATAACCAGATAATTATCCCCGATATGACCTCCAACACGATAATCAACTCTCTTCACGAAACTGTAGTTTGAGAATCTATCAGGAGTATATTCAAGTCCGAATAAAATTGTTCTTACATCAGCTGTATATCCTCCGGAACCGGGAATTTTAGAATCTGACCATTTTGTTGTTACAAAATCAACTCCCACGTTAAATTTATTAGTCTTCCCAAAAGAAATACCCGCTTTAAAGGTACCCGGGATATGTGCTGATGTTGAGTCGTCTGAAATATTTGAGATTGTGTCTCTTATCCCATTAGCCAATAAAACAAACGAGAGATTGTTGTATTTGGTGTTGTAATACTTCCCTGCACTGAGTGAGACCCCGGCATTAAAGAAATACTCCTTCTTAATTGCTGCAGTATATTGTAAGCCATAATCAAAGTTGAATCCGCTTATCTGAAGGTTTTCTGCTGCATTATTGCTCAAAAACAATCCGGAACTAACCTGGTATGATCTGTTTAGCTGCCCGAACAGGAAAGTCATATTGGCTCCTGCTGAAATGTTTTTTGTTATTTTCAGCCCTGTGCCGATAAAGAAATTTGTCAGGCTGCCTTCTCCTGAATGGGAAGAAGTATATTCTCCTGTAACGTTATCGTCTGACCGTGTTTCAGACATTTTATAATAGCCGCTGCTGAAAGGAATTATACCAGCTCCGATACCCCATCCTTTTGCTATCGGAAAGCCGAGCATTATATGGTCAAAATTAAAATCATCAGAGGTATGTTTTGCACTGCCATCTGAAAGGATATTCTGGCTGTAATCAAGACCGAAATCAAAAATGAAAGAGTTTGTATCGATACTGCTGTATGATGCAGGATTGGAATAGTAGAGTGTATTATTACTTCTGAAACCCGTTGAAACACCTCCCATCCCGAGGCTTCTGAATGATCCTGAAGGTTCAATTGTTCCGAGGTTGAATCTGGAATAAGGAGAATTTATAAGCTTCTGACTCGTGGCATTAAATGTAAGGGAAATCAGTAAAATTATAGAGATTATCAGTTTATTTTGCATTGTAATTTAAAATATAATTTAAGCCATCAGTCACTATATCAGGCATATATATAACTTCATAGTCTAATTTGTCTTTAAGGAATTCACTGTCTCCGCCTGTAAGAATTATGTTGCATTCTCCATGTTGTTTTTTAAACGTGCGAATATACTCATTTATTTCATAACTAAGACCGGTAATCACTCCTGCAGCTATTGCATCACTTGTATTTTTACCGGGAAATGAATACTTGTAAGTTGGTGAGATCAAAGGCAATCTGCCGGTAAACCTGTTTAATGCCCTGAAACGGATCATTAATCCGGGCGAAATGTTACCACCTTTATAAATATCACCTGAAAGAAAATCATAAGTAATTGCAGTGCCTGCATCAATTATAAGAACTTCCGTGCCCGGAAACATGTTGAATGCACCTGCAACAGCGGCAATCCGATCTGTTCCAAGCGTTTCGGGTGTTTCATAATCGATGGTGAACGGGAACAGGGATTTGTGATTAAGAGTATGTACGAAAGGAATATCGGAAGACAGCTGATAAGAAATTTCTTCTGTTATTTCTTTCACAGAAGAAATTATAGCTTTATCAATATGGAATGAAGATAATCTGTCCTTCAGTCGTGGATAATTAAAATCCATCTCCCTGAATAATGTTCTCTGCTTCAGGCCATCATAAACAGCCACCTTAATGCTTGTATTGCCAATGTCAACTATCAGGTTCATAGGACAAAAGTAGTAAAGATTTTCCCATATGCCACTCAAAACCAAATCAAACGAATTCAGAATAGGGACGGAGAATAATTGAATGAAGAACAAACGAAATCAGAACAGCGAAGTTCTTAATTCTTAATTAGAATGTTCAAATGTTCGAATGTTCCCATTGTAAATTTATGCTGATTGTATATCCTTAAGAGTTTTTATTGCTGATTTCACTGACTTAACATCGGAAATTGAAAGGCTGAGTCTCGAGTCCTTCTGTTTCATTTTCATCTGGCTTTGCTTCCTGTTAACATAATTCATGATTGAAACAAATAATGTGCTCCGGTAGAAGT
Source organism: Bacteroidales bacterium (assembly GCA_038325595.1). GTDB lineage: Bacteria > Bacteroidota > Bacteroidia > Bacteroidales > VadinHA17 > LD21. The sequence continues at coordinate 9,206 of JBBQJD010000082.1, forward strand.
TCGATTTCTGATCTGAAACAAAGTATGCAATGAGCATTTCATTTTTTAAAAGGATCTTTTCAATGCCCAGCTTTACTGCGATCCATTTAATTGCCACAATATCCAGCAGGGCTATTGCCGGAGCAGGTATCGGACCAAACCGGTCAATCAGCTTTTTCTCAAAGGATGAGAGCTCTTCCTCACTTTTAATCTCATTAAGTTCTTTATACAATCGTATCCGCTCGGAAATGTTTGATATGTATTCATCAGGAAACATGATTTCCAGATCTGTATCAATTTGAAAATCAGTTACAAATGATTTCACATGTTCCAGGTTAACCGGTGTTGCAGCTTTTTCTTTTTCAGGTGAGGGTTCTGTAAAATCCGATTCTCTCAGCTCGGAAAGAGCCTCATTCAGTATCCGTTGGTAGGTCTCAAAGCCAACATCCGCTATGAAACCGCTCTGTTCACCCCCCAGAAGATTCCCCGATCCTCTGATATCAAGGTCCTGCATTGCTATATTGAAACCGCTTCCAAGTTCCGAGAATTCCTCTATTGCCTTAAGTCTTCGTCTGGCCTCCTGAGTAAGTGTGGTCAAAGGAGGTGCCAGCAGGTAACAAAAAGCCTTTTTATTCGATCGTCCTACTCTTCCCCTGAGCTGATGCAATTCAGAAAGTCCGAAACGGTGGGCATCATTAATGAAAATTGTGTTTGCATTCGGAATATCCAGACCTGATTCAATGATAGTTGTTGCAAGTAAAACATCATAATCGCCCCTGATGAAATCGTACATCACATCTTCCACATGGGTTCCATCCATCTGCCCATGTACGATTGCAGTCTTTACATTCGGACAGATACGGTTTATCTGAGCCTGTATCTGCTTTATATTCTCAACCCTGTTATGAATAAAAAATACCTGTCCGTTCCGGGAGACTTCATATTCAATTCCTTCTTTTATTATTTCCTCATTATAGCCATATAATTCTGTTACTATAGGCATCCTGTTGGGAGGAGGAGTGTTTATAATTGAAAGATCGCGTGCTCCCATCAGAGAAAATTGCAAGGTACGTGGTATGGGTGTTGCAGTAAGGGTCAGAGTATCGACATTAGCTTTGATCTTCTTTAATTTTTCCTTGACAGATACGCCAAACCTTTGTTCTTCATCGATAATCAGCAATCCCAGATCCTTGAATTTCACATCCTTGCCTACCAGCTTATGAGTACCTATAATTATATCTATCTTCCCTTCAGCCAGTTCTTCAATGATCCTCTTCTGATCGGCAGCTTTTTTATGACGGCTCAGATATTCAATGTTGCAGGGAAATCCTTTCAGCCTTGAGGTAAATGTCTTGAAATGCTGCAAGGCAAGTATTGTTGTAGGTACGAGCACAGCTGTTTGCTTGCTGTCGGTTGCAGCCTTGAATGCTGCCCTGATGGCAATTTCGGTTTTGCCAAATCCAACATCACCGCAGATAAGCCTGTCCATGGGATGTCCGGCTTCCATATCCTTTTTGACGGCTTCTGAAGCAGTAAGCTGATCCGGGGTATCTTCATATATAAATGAGGCTTCCAGCTCACGCTGCAAATAAGAGTCCGGAGTAAAGGAATAGCCTCCTGAGCCCATCCTTTTGGCATAGAGCAATATAAGATCTTTGGCTATATCTTTTACTCTCGCCTTTGTACTTTGTTTAAGCTTCTGCCATGCACCTGATCCAAGCTTATAAATTTTTGGTTCGGCATTATCTTTTCCCTTGTATTTTGAAATACGATGAAGGGAATGAATACCAACATATAATATATCGTTATCCCTGTAAACCAGCTTTATAGCTTCCTGAATCTTTCCGTTTACTTCAATTTTTTCAAGTCCGCCAAACTTACCTATGCCATGATCGATATGTACCACATAGTCTCCGGGGTTCAGTCCTGTCAGTTCTTTTACAGAGATGCTTTCCTTTTTAGTGAAGTATCCTCTGATCCTGAATTTGTGGTACCTGTCGAATATCTGGTGATCGGTATAAACTGATATTTTAAGATCATGATCAGTGAATCCGCTGTGAAGGTTCAGAAGGAAAGACGTAAACTGTACAGCGGGATTGATCTCGGAGAATATTTCACGAAGCCTCTCTATTTGTGATTCACTCTCGGAAATAATAAACGTTTCATATCCTTCAGAGACGTTGGAAAGGAGTTTCCCTGATAATAATTCAAAATTTTTATTGAAAAAAGGTTGGGGCTCGGTATTAAAGGTGAAGCTGACATCCGGCGTAAACATTGTATGTTTTCCAAATTCTGCAAACCTGAATTTTGAGCAATGATCGAAAAACTTATTGCCGGTCATCACCAAATCCTTCTTTCCTGAGGCTTCTTCAACTTCTTCCCGTTGTTCTGTCAGAAAATAGATATTATTGATCTTTTCCCTGATGAAAACTGCATCTTCAGCCCAGAATACAGATGAGGGAGGTAAAAAATCTGTGAAGGAATCGCTTATCTCTTCAATTGAGATATCCTGAATATTCGGTATTAATGAGATCTGCTTGTGAATGGACACTGATAACTGGTCGTCAGTATTGAATGATCTTAATGTCTCAACTTCTTCTCCAAAGAAATCGATCCTGTACGGCAGGTCGGCAGAATAGGAAAAGACGTCTGCAATGCTTCCCCTGATTGCATATTGCCCGGGTTCATATACAAAATCTACACGGTCGAAGTTGTATTCCTGGAGCATTTCTTCAAGGAATTCAAGAGACAGTTTATCACCCTGGTTTACATTAAACGTGTTCTTAATAAGATTTCTTCTGCTCACCACCTTTTCCATAACCGATTCGGGATATGTGACAATGATCTGTTTTCTTTTCCCGGAGGCAAGATGGTTCAGAACCTCGGTGCGTAAAACTATATTTGCCGGTTCTGTCTGATCATACTGGACTGATCGTTTGTATGTTGATGGGAAAAAAAAGACAGAATCATCACCCAGCAATGAAACAAGGTCATTATAAAAATAAGCAGCATCTTCTTTTTCCGGTATCAGAACAACATGCGTTGTCTGTGTTTTGCTGAAAACGCTGGAAACTATTATCGCCTTTGATGAACCGGTAAGTCCTTCCAACCGGATCATCCGGATATGTTCGGCATTTAAATTTTCAACAAGTGAAGGAAGGAGAGGCTGATTATTAAAATGTTCCGATAACAGATTCTTTTTCATCTTTTAAATTCAGCCGGCAAAGTTAATCAATTTCCACAATCGTAAATCGACCGCATAATTTTCGGAAATCTGTAACCCCTCATTTCTTAAATACGGAATTTTCCGGAGTGAAATTTGGTTCAAATGTTTGGAAATATCATTTGTGAAACCGGGAATCTGAAATGAATTCTTCTATCTTGGAAACCATATTTTTTGATCCTGCATAAAAGGTCGATCTCTGGTGTAGTGAGACTGGTCCAATTCCGAGTATCCTTTTAGAACCATCTGATGCTGCCCCTCCTGCCTGTTCTGCAATGAATGCCATGGGATTACATTCATACACAAGCCTTAATTTTCCTTCCGGAGAATTTTCGTTCTGAGGGTAAAGGAAGATCCCACCTTTGAGAAGATTTCTGTGGAAATCAGATACAAGCGATCCGATATATCGCAAAGAATAAGGACGATTGTTTACTTCATCTTTCTCCTGGCAATATTTAATATATTTTTTTATTCCTGCCGGGAAATTTAAATAATTACCCTCATTTATCGAATAAATATATCCATCCTCAGGAGTTTTTATATCAGGATGCGAAAGGCAGAACTCACCAATACCCGGATCAAGTGTGAATCCATTCACACCACGGCCGGTTGAATATACCAGCATTGTTGAGGAGCCATATACAATATATCCCGCTGCAACCTGCTGTAAACCTTCCTGAAGAAAATCCTTATTGTTTACTTTTTCTCCTCTCGGTGTTATTCTTCTGTAAATTGAGAAGATCGTTCCGACTGAGACATTGTAGTCGATATTGGATGAGCCATCGAGCGGATCGATGCAGACGACATATTTTCCTTCGGAAGCGAAAGTATCCGAGAAAATTATTTCATGCTCATTCTCCTCAGTTGCAACTCCGCAGCATTCACCGCTTGAAAGCAATGCATTGATAAAAACTTCATCGGCATAAACATCAAGTTTCTGCTGGTTCTCTCCCTGGATGTTTACACCACCTGAGTGTCCGATTATATCTACCAATCCTGCTTTATTAATCTTCTTATTTACCATTTTGGCGGCTGTCCCTATATTATGCAAAAGTCTTGACAATTCTCCTTTTGCATATGGAAAATCCTTTTGTCTTAGAATTATGAAATCATTGAGAGTAGTTATATTGTAATGCTTCATATCTGATTGAAAATCTGAATGCAAAGTTACTAAATGCCATTCGCAAATCCTCATATTTTTTGACCATTCAGCCTTCATTCCTGGTAATTTATTAAGGCCATGAAAATTGCATTGTGAGGATGGAAAATTATACTTTTATAAAAAAATTGAAGTATGAAGGTCTATAAGTTCGGGGGAGCTTCTGTAAAAAACGCCTCCGGTATAAGAAATCTTGCCGGGATCATATCCGGAGAATCTGATAATCTGGTTGTTGTTGTATCTGCCTTCGGGAAGACAACGAATGCCCTTGAGAGATTTCTTAAGTCGTGGTTGTCAGATGAACCTGAATATAAGAAATTGCTTGAAGAAATATTTCAAAGTCATTTATTGGTCGTCAGGGAATTGTTCAAAGATCCAACCAGGGTCATTAATAAGCTTGAAAAGACTTTAAGGGAACTTAAAGAATTCCTGTCAAATGAGAAAAACGGGAATTATGATTTCAATTATGATCAGGTTGTCTCATCCGGTGAAATGTGGTCAACAATAATCGTTGCTGAATATTTAAAGGTTTGCTCATATAATTCGGAATGGATTGATATAAGGGAAAACCTGATCACAGATGAGACATACAGGGATGCAAACATTTTATGGGAGGAGAGTGAACAAAGAATCCGGAATACTTTTAATTTCAGGGGGAGGAAGATTTATGTAACACAGGGTTTTATAGGTGGAACTCTTGATGGTAAGGCAACCACTTTGGGTAGGGAAGGATCTGATTATACAGCTGCTCTTATTGCAAACATGCTTGATGCTGAGTATGTTACTGTTTGGAAGGATGTGCCGGGAATCCTGAATGCAGACCCCGACTGGCTGCCGGATGCAGTTAAGCTGGAGGAAATTTCATACAAGGAAGCAGTTGAGATGACCTTCTCAGGGGCAAAGGTAATCCATCCTAAGACAATCAAGCCGTTGCACAATAAGAATATTCCTTTGCATGTGCGGTCCTTTGTTAATCCTGAAGAAAGAGGTACAGTCATAAAGGCTGATGCAACGCTTAAGAGTATCCTTCCTTTTTTCATTAAGAAAGAGGAACAGATACTGATCTCCATTCTGCCAAATGATTTTTCGTTTGTGATGGGAGAGAACCTGAGCATGATCTTTGAGGCTTTCATACAACATGGAATTAAAGTTAATCTTGTTGAAGCCAGTGCAATTAGTCTGGATGTTTGCGTTGATGATGAAAGGCCTCGCGTTAATGCTCTTTTAAAAGATCTTCATCCGGAATTTTCTTCAGTGTATAATGAAAAGGTGGAAATGATTACTGTAAGGCACTATAATCTGAAAGCACTGGAACAGATTACAAATGGAAGGGAGATTCTGCTGGAACAAAGAACAAGAAGTACAGCGAGGTATGTGGTTAGAAAACGGGGGATGGCCAGACCTTTCCAATCTACACCTTGAAATAGAGCGTCTAGGTCAGACCCCTCCTTCAAAAGCTATCCTTTATGCACAATTAATTTTTCTCATGCGAGAAGGAGATCCCTCATTTTCGCCAGACTCTCGCAGGCTCAGGGTCTGACGAAAATTCGGGATGACAGTGCAATTTTATGGTAGAGGAGGAAGAAGCGGCGATTCGCAAGAACTTTTTATATTTAAATATTTTGGGTTGCGAATCGCCGCTTCTTCCTCCTCATATCCAACTACTTGAATGTCATTTCGAACGCAGTGAGAAACCGAGCACGTTACGTGCGAGCTCACCGAAGGTAATCCCCATCTCTCTTAAAGAACTTGCTAATACAACCAGATGTGTACAAAGGTTAGCTTCAAAAGGAGGTGAAACTTTCCACGTGTGACTCCATTAAATATCTTTAGGTTGAGGCCTGGGGGGTGATACGAAGATGGCTGGAATATGCAAGTACTTGATATTATTCATATTATAGTGTGTTATTTAGTAGGGGTAGTAGCGAAGCGAAACAATCTTCATCTCCTATACTCAATCATACTTTATAGATTCTATCTATCGAACAGCAATCTCTGTCCCCTGTAATCCTCTTTAATTACCCCATTATCATAAACGACTGTACCATTTACAATTGTGGTGACCACTTTAGAGCTGAAGGTGGTTCCTTCAAATGGCGACCATCCGCATTTATATAATATGTTTTCTTTCGATACAGTCCATGGGCTGGAAGGATTGACAAGACATAAGTCAGCTTTATAACCTTCCCTGATAAAACCTCTGTCTCTTATATTAAACAGGATCGCCGGATTATGGCACATTTTCTCCACGATCTTTTCTATGCTGAAAACTTTTCTGTGCCAAAGCTCCAGCATGGTGACAAGCGAATGCTGAATCAGCGGACCCCCTGAAGGAGCTTTAAAGTAATTGTTTGATTTTTCTTCAAGAGTATGAGGGGCATGGTCGGTTGCAATTATATCGATCAAATCGTTGTTAACGGCATCGATCAGTGCATTTTTGTCATACTTTGTTTTGATTGCAGGATTCCATTTGATAAGATTTCCGAGTCTTTCATAATCAGAATCATCGAACCAGAGATGGTGAATACATACTTCTGCTGTTATTCTCTTTTCACTCAGAGGAATCTCTTTGTTGAAGAGATTCATTTCATCAGCTGTGGAAAGGTGAAAAATATGGAGCTTCGTGTTATGTTCCTTAGCAAGCCTTATTGCATGTGAAGATGATATGAAACAAGCTTTCCGGCTCCTTATGGCCGGATGAAATCTGACGGGAATGTTCTCACCATAAAGCTGCCGGTGAATTTCAATATTCTTTCTGATTGTTGGCTCATCCTCACAATGTGCCGAAACGGGCATATGAGCTCTCCGGAACAATTCATTCAATGCTGCCTCATTGTCAACCAGCATGTTTCCGGTCGATGATCCAAGAAATACTTTAATTCCGCAAACCTTTTCAGGATCTGCCTTCACTACTTCTTCAATATTGTCATTTGTAGCTCCAATGAGAAAGGAGTAGTTTATAAGGGAATTTTCAGCACCCAGACTATATTTCTCATCCAGTGCTCTAATGGTGACGGTTTGCGGATTTGTATTGGGCATATCCATGAATGATGTTACCCCTCCCGCAGCGGCGGCCCTTGATTCACTGAAGATACTGCCCTTATGCGTCAGTCCGGGTTCCCTGAAGTGAACCTGGTCGTCAATGATTCCCGGTAGCACCAATAGTCCGGTTGCATCTATAATCGTGGTTCCATGGGGAATATCTTTCTTTTCAATGAAACCGATCAAAGAAATCAGCTCATCCTTTATAAGAAGATCACCATGGAAGCTTCTTCCTTCATTTATTATTGTGGCATTATTTATTAATATATTGCTCATCAGTCCTCTTTTTTTGCCCCCAAGTTCCCTCTAATTAAGAATTCAGGAACATTAAACCTATAACACTTAACACCCCCATCCCAGCCCCCCTTGGGGGAAACGTGAAAGGGGGTTTAAAAGATGCAAATGTATGAAGTTCCATAAAATAGTTATATAGGAGGCACCAAGACACAAAGGTTCACCAAGACTTTTTCGAAACCAGTGGATTCCTCTCCTCTGCTCAACCTGGAACCTGAAACCTGAAACCTGGAACCTGGAACCTGGAACCTGGAACCTGGAACCTGGAACCTGAAACCTGGAACCTGGAACCTGAAACCTGAAACCTGAAACCTGAAACCTGGAACCTGAAACCTGAAACCTGGAACCTGAAACCTGGAACCTTAAACCTGAAACCTGAAATAGATACTCCGATATATCCATGAAACGATTTTTTTCATTCTTAAAAATATTCCTGTTATGGTTGCTGGCTTTTGGAATAACAATCGGAGCTGCAGTTTATCAGAGAACAAC
>JBBQJD010000083.1:0-17379 GCA_038325595.1 Bacteroidales bacterium
TGGATTCAGAAACCTTCAGCATCATCCTCCAGAAGATTCCATCTGCTTCCCATATCCGCAAAAACCGAGGTTGCTTTACAAAGAATGCATGATAATCTTATTTTGCATCTCAGCCAGACAACAGATAATATTGCTGATATAGCCCATACTCTCCAGAATGGGCGTAAAGAATTTAAAAACAGGGGAATGCTTATATGGGATGAGGCTGATGATATCAATCCGGTATTTTTAGATTTTCCATATTTCAAAGGTGCACAGATGTTGTTTAATCCGGGTACCATTTTCATGTTTACCGGTCAGGGATCCCAATATTCCAATATGGCCAAAGGACTATATGACCATTTTGATTCTGTAAAGACAATAATGGATTATGCAGACACTCTGTTAAATGCTAATCATAATTTGAATCTTCTGGAGACTATTTTCAGTGACGAGGAAAAGGATAAAGAAAAAATAAACGAAACCTCTGTTGCACAACCTGCCCTGTTTGTTGTGCAATATGCTGTTGCACACCTTCTTATGGAATTTGGGGTTATTCCTAATGCCCTGATAGGCCATAGTATTGGTGAAATTACAGCCGCCTGTCTGGCAGGAGTGTTTTCTTTTGAAGATGCAATAAACATGGTTGCCTGGAGAGGTAAGCTGATGCAGGCACAGGTACCCGGCAGTATGCTTTCAATTAGTTTATCAAGGGATCAGGTTCTTCCCCTTATTGATGATGACGTTGAACTTGCATTGAATAACGCTCCGGATTTTTGTGTTGTGTCAGGCTCGTTTGATGCAATCGATCTGTTCTGGAAAAAATTATCAGATACATATCCCCATTGCCATGTCACCAGGCTGAAAACATCGCATGCTTTTCATTCCCGACTAATGGAGCCTGCATTAAAACCATTTTTACAGGTTTTGAAAGAGATAGAGTTTGGAAGTATAAGTATTCCGTTTATTTCCAATGTAACGGGAACATGGATTACCATTGAGGCAGCAACCAATCCTGAATATTGGGCTTCACATATCAGGTCAATGGTAAATTTCACTGATGGGGTATATGAATTAACAGGGGATGAAAATAAACTATTTATTGAAGTTGGTCCCGGGAATACCCTTTCAACGCTTTTATCCCGGTTTCGCACAAAAACTCAATTAACATGTCTTTCAACATTAAGGCATCCCAGACAGTCGTCAAACGATATTGAATTCTTTTTTAATTCAATTTCAAGTTTCTGGCTTAATGGGGGCAATATTAATTGGGACTACATCTATCATGATGAGGAAAGATACAGGGTACCTCTTCCTTCATATCCCTTTGAAAAAAGAAAACACTGGGTAGATCCTAAGATTCCAAATAGTTTTCACCTTTATTCAAGGGATGCAAATATACAGACAAATTCTGCTCTGATCTCCGAACCAGTAAGTTCAGAAGTCGGATCCGGTTCTTCGGAGCTGCTTCATAACAGGCCAGTTCTGGACAATGAATTTATCCCCGCCGACACCAAAACAGAAAAGAGAATAGCTGCAATATGGGAGGAGTTACTGGGAATAAAAAGTATTGGGGTAACTGATGACTTTTTCTTCCTGGGAGGGCATTCATTACTGGCCTCTCAAATTATTAACAGGATTAATGAAGAGTTTAATTCAGGAATAACCTTCGAAATTTTTTTTAATTTCCCCACGATCAGGGAATTAATTGGTAATGCGATAATTAATCCAGGATTTCAGGAATCAGTTCCTGTTGCGGCGGCAACTGATTACTCTCTGCCGCAAACTCTTTCACCTGCGCAGGAAAGGTTATGGATTGTCAACCAGATTGAAAATAATAATCCGTCTTATAATCTTTCTTTTTCATACGTTTTTGAAGGGACTCTAAATAAAGAAATCTTTAAAGAAAGTCTTGAAGAACTTTTCGAAAGGCACAAGATCTTAAAGAGCTATATCAGAACAGTTAATGGAAGTCCGGCTGTGGTTATCAACCAGGGTTTAAGGATTTACATTTCTGAAGCAGATTTTTCTGGATTTTCAGATATTGATCAGGATAACAAAGTACAGGATATTATTAAAAATGAAAGCAGAACCAGATTCTCTGCTGAGGATAGCCGTTTGTACAGAATTACCCTATTAAACCTTGGAAATGAGAGGATTCTTTTCAACTTCACAATTCACCACATTATTTTTGATGGCTGGTCATGGGGGGTATTTACAAAAGAATTAAGAGAGATTTACAACAGTCTGTTAAGAGGGGAGAAAGCAAAACTGGAACCTCTTCCAATTGATTATTTTGAATTCGCACGTGCTGGTAGACATGGGGAAAAAGACAAATTACTTGAAGAGTATTGGAGAAATAAATTGAAAGGAATAACAGGGCAGTTAAATTTCCCTCTCGATTATAAACGTGAGGAGATTTCAACCGGTGAAGGAGGAAGAGTAGCTTTAAACATCGGGAAAGAACGATCAGCAAAACTTAAAGAGTATTCCAAGAAGGAGAATGTTACTCTTTATATGTTACTTTTATCTGTTTTTGGGGTCATATTAAGCCGCTATTCAGGTGATAAAGATATTTGCCTGGGATCACCGACAGCCAACAGACCAGATTCAAAGCTGGAAAAGCTGATAGGGTTATTTATTAACTCCATTGTATTACGACTTCAGATTGATGAAGAAATCAGTTTTTCAACATTCCTTAATAAAGTCAAAAATGTTACAATAGAAGCATTATCCAACCAGGGTTTGCCTTTTGAAAACCTTGTTGGTATTTTACAACCAGAACGAATTATAAATATGAACCCTGTTTTCCAGGTGATGTTTGCCTGGCAGAATGCTCCCCGCCCCCCTCTCGAGTTAATCGGGATTAAATCTTCGAGAGTTTTTCAGGAAAATGGAGTATCACCGCTTGCCATTACATTTTACGCTTGGGAAGAGGAGGAGAATATAGTAGGTGAAATTGAATTCAGCACTGATATTTTGAAACGCAGTACTATTGAATTTCTCAGGGAAAACTTCATTTTCCTGTTGGATAATATTGTTTCAAATCCGGAAATGTATCTGAAGAATATTTCCACCCTTTCAGATCATGAAAAGCAACGGATAGCAGAATTTAATAAAACTGATGCAATTTTTCCCGAAGTTCCATTGCAGGTATTGTTTGAAGGAGCAGTTAAAAAGTATTCAGATAAAACTGCAATAGAAGTTATTTCCAGTGGTAAAAGAATCACATATTCAAATCTTCAAAAATTATCAAACCAACTGGCTCATTATCTTCAGAAAAAGGGTTTCCGGCAGGGAAGTATAGCAGGGATCAGTATGGACCGCTCTGAATCAATGATTGTTGCTGTTCTAGGGGTACTTAAGGCAGGGGGTACATATCTTCCACTTGATCCTTCTTTTCCGGATGACAGGCTATTCTATATGCTTGAGGACTCGGGAGCAACGGCTTTGATTACTGAAGAAATTTACAGAAACAGGTTCAAAAACTCCGAAACAATTAAATTAGTGTATGATACAGAACAAAGTTATATCTCTGGGGAAAGCTCTCTCGATCTTAACAACAAAATAGATCTAAACACAATTGCATATATTATTTACACCTCTGGTTCTTCAGGTAACCCCAAGGGAGTTAAGGTCCATCATAAGGCAGTTGTAAATCTTATAAACAGTATGTCTAAAGTACCAGGACTTTCGATTGAAGACAGGTTGCTTGCAGTAACAACACTTTCATTTGATATCTCAGTACTGGAATTATTTCTGCCATTATCCTTTGGAGCTACGGTTTTAATAGCAGATAATGAACATTCCAGAGATGGTGAGGCATTGGCCCGGATAATTGAAGATTTTCATATTTCAATAATGCAGGCAACACCGGCTACCTGGACAATTCTTCTTGCAAGCGGATGGAAGGGAAAAAAAGAACTTAAAGCATTATGCGGGGGAGAAGCTCTTCAACCTGGTCTTGCCAGGGATCTTATAGGCAAGGTGAACTCTCTCTGGAACATGTACGGACCAACAGAAACCACTGTATGGTCATCATGTGAGTTAATAACTGATTACAATCACATACTTATTGGCAGACCTATCGATAACACTCAGTTTCATATCCTTTATGGCAGCCAGGAACAACCTGTTGGAGCTATTGGCGAATTATGTATTGGAGGAATGGGAGTCTCAAAAGGATATCATAAAAGAGAGGAACTTAACATACAAAAATTCTTTAAATGGAATGATCAAATACTGTATCGCACAGGAGATCTCGCAAGATTCCTCGATAACGGAAAAATTGAACTTCTCGGGAGAACAGATGATCAGATTAAGCTCCATGGATACAGGATCGAACCTGGCGAAATTGAATTTCAGTTAAGCCAGATTGATGGGGTAAAAGAAGCCGTTGTTAAGCTGGAAAAACATGGAGAAATGGATGAGAGGCTAATAGGTTATTTAAATGTAACTGATTCATTCAATTTTAATCGGGAACAGATTTTAGAATCAATTGAAAAGCTTCTTCCAGGCTACATGGTCCCTTCTGCATTTATGATTATGAAGGAATTCCCCAGGACACTTAATGGGAAGATTGACAGGAAAGCTCTTATTTTTAATATCGATAATATTCCTGAGGAGGGAAACGAGGAAATAACAGAACTTTCAGAATTCGAAAAATCGCTTGCTAAAATCTGGCAGGAAGTACTCAAGATTAGGAATATCAAAAAGAATCATAGTTTTTTTGACATCGGAGGGAATTCACTTCTGGCAATACAGATACTTACCAGAATAAAAGAGGAACTGAATTTAGGCATATCATTTAAAATATTCCTGCAAAATCCAACTATCAATAAGCTTTCATCGCAATTAATAGAAACTGGTCAGATTGAAGGTAAAACCATTGAGCTTATCCATCTGACAGAGTTGACAAATCTTCCTTTGACACTAAATCAAAAAAGATTATGGCTTATCTCCAGATTACAACCTTGTATTCCATTATATATTATTCAATATACTTGTCAAATGATGGGTTCTCTTGATAGTGAAATATTTCAAAAGAGTTTAGAGATTTTGTTTAAGAGACATCATACTGTATTTTCCGTGATAAAAGAGGTTAATGGTGAACCTTATTGTGATATTGTACCAAAAGAAGTTAATATTTCTTTTATTGATTATTCAGGGCTGCCTGAAAATGAAAAAGAAATAAAAATAAATGATATTGTTAATGCAGATTCCAGAAAAGTTTTCGATTTGAAGAATGGTCCGCTTTACAGGTTATATCTTATTATGACTGATGCCGATGAATATTATTTTCATCTGGGTATTCATCATATTATTTTTGATGGATGGTCATGGACTGTTTTGGTCAATGATTTAAATGAGATTTACAACAGTCTGTTAAATGAGAAAGAGCCAGGTTTGGAGAAAATTGAGTTTCAACAATATGACTATGCTCATTGGGAAAATAATTCTGCACATCTCATCAAAAGAAATGATTTGATTGAATTTTGGAGAAACAATTTAAAAGGAGCATCTACAATTCTTAATTTTCCATATGATTTTCAGCGTCGGGAACAACCTTCCGGGAGAGGAAAGTATGAACCCATTCATATATCAAAAGAATTAACAGAAAAACTCAGAAGCATAAGCAAAAAGGAGGGTTCCTCCCTTTTTACAACAATGTTGAGTGTCTTTGGAATACAGATGCATAAATATTCAGGACAAGATGACATCAATATTGGATTGCCTATAGCTTACCGCCCGTATTCGAAGCTTGAGAATATTTTTGGAATGTTTGTCAATACTGTCGTTGTACGACTTGAGTTTGAAAAAAATTTGACATTTAAGAATATAATCCGAATGACCACTGAAACAACTTTGAATGCAATTGCTCATCAGGAGCTTCCATTTGAAACAATTGTTGACCTTGTAAATCCGGAACGGGTTTCCAACGTAAATCCTCTTTTCCAGGTAGGTTTTGTATGGCAGAATAACCTTAACATGCCATTAAAACTGGATAGGATCAGGAGTAAAAGAATTACTGGCACAGAAAGGACAACTCCCTTTGACATTGTCATGTATCTATGGGAAGATGGAGGCACTCTCCAGGGTGAAATTGAGTATTCGGCAGATTTATTTAAACATGAAACAATACTTAGATTAAAGAATAACTTTCTGACTTTAATTAATAAACTATTAGAAAATTCTGATACTGTCATTGAATCTTTATCAATAATCTCTGAGGATGACAAAAAACTGATCGAAAATATTAACAATACAACGACACCCTATCCCAAAAACAAAACCATTGTCGAGTTATTTGAAGACCAGGTTACTCTGTTTCCTGATAAGACTGCATTAGCCTTTAATAAAGACTTCCTTACCTATAAACAGTTAAATGAAAAATCAAATCAATTAGCCCGGACTCTCAGGGAATCAGGAATAGGGTCTGATATCCCGGTTGGTATATTGGTAGAAAAATCATTGGAGTTAATTGTTGGAATACTGGGAATTCTTAAAGCAGGTGGCGGATATATACCCATAGAACCGGAATATCCGGAGCAAAGGATTAACTTCATTTTAAAGGACTCAGGATGCAAAATTCTTTTGACACAAGATAAATTTATTAATATGCCAGTCGAAGGGTTGACAAAACTTAACCTTAATTCAGATGATTCTTACCATTCAGATACATCTGATGTTGAGAGAATAAATGATTCATCATCCCTGGCATACATTATGTATACTTCCGGAACTACCGGCAAACCTAAAGGCAGTATGATTCAACAATATAGTGTTGTAAGACTTATTCGTAACACTAACTATATTGAATTGACCGCAGAGGACAGGATCCTTTTGACAGGAGCAATAGGTTTTGATGCAACGACATTTGAGATTTGGGGGGCTCTCCTGAACGGTGGTACCTTGTATCTTGCCGAGAAGGAAGCCATTATCGATCCCAAAACATTGGGTGAAGAACTTCGTAAAAATGATATAACAGTTCTTTGGTTGACATCCCCGTTATTCACAATGATTGCAGAATCATCCACTGATATATTCAGTAAACTGAAGTATTTGCTTAGTGGAGGAGATGTTCTGTCCACATCTCACATAAATAAAGTCCGTAATGATAATCCTCAATTGAAGATCATCAACGGATACGGGCCGACAGAGAACACAACATTCTCTACTACGTATTTGATTGAGAGAGATTTTGACCGCAACATACCGATAGGTAAACCAATAAGCAACTCTACGGCATATATATTTGATAGGAATATGAATTATCAACCAATTGGCGTCATTGGGGAATTATATTTAGGGGGCGATGGGTTATCGAAGGGATATCTTAACAATTCAGATCTGAACAAAAAAAGTTTTGTAGATCATCCTTATATACAGGGAGAGAAGATTTACAAAACAGGCGACTTTGCCAAATGGCTCATGGATGGAAACATTGAGTTTCATGGAAGGATTGATAATCAATTAAAAGTAAGGGGTTTCAGAGTAGAGTTAGGGGAGATTGAATCAGTAATATCCTTTATAGATGGGGTCATAGATACAGTAATAATACCTATAAAAATTAAGGAAGGAGATATAAGACTGGCAGCTTTTCTGAATGTATCTGATGCCTTCAGCCTGGATAGTAAAGAGATAATCAAGCGAATCAAAGAAAAGCTGCCTCCTCAAATGATCCCTTCGATGTTTAAGATTATGCATGGATTCCCTAAGACAGTCAATGGCAAGATCGACAAAGATGCTCTTAAGGTTGATATGAGTGTAATAGGAATCGAAGAGCCGAAGGAAAATGGGCAGCTAACTCCAACCGAAAAGATAATTTATGATATTTGGTGTAAAGTTTTAATTACTAAGGATTTCTCCAAAACAGATAACTTCTTTGACATTGGCGGCAGTTCACTTCTTGCTGCATCAGTTCTCTCGAAGTTAGAGTCTTTTTTTAAAGTTAATATAAGATTAAAGACTTTCTTTGATAATCCGAGGCTTAAAGATTTAGCGGAATTTATGGATGGATCTCTTCAAAGGTCGAAAAATAGAAAGGTAACCATCTGAATATGTTACTTGTGAAATATTTGTTAAGAATTTATGAATAATCCACTCAGGTTATGAATTTTATCAAAGTTGAAAGCAAAGCCCCGGTAAGAATTGACAATTTTGTAAGATTTCACCCCTACGGGAATAAACCACCACTTATTATAGTTCATGGTCAGCAAGCCAATATATTTATTAAAGGATTAATTGAAGATGACCAACCATTCTATGGTTATCTCCACCCTGGTTCTGATGGAGAAGAGATTCGTTTTACCAGTGTTACCCAAATGGCTAAAGCGTATTTGGATCAGCTTTTACTCCATAAACCTAAAGGACCATATTTGTTGGGTGGCTTTTCTTTTGGAGGAATTCTGGCTTTTGAGATGGCAGTTCAACTTAGAAAACTCGGACATGAAATTCCCCTCCTTGCCTTGATTGATACATCAAGTCCTATAGACAATGAGTCTTTCCTATGGCATAGTAATTTATTCAAATTAATTAAAAGTAATATTCTGGTACCCCCGGTAATGAGAGTATTAAGCATTGGCAGGCAATCATTATGTAAGTGCTACATTAGATTTAATAAGCCAATACCATTGGGTTTACGCCACTATTATATCATAAATAAATATATAAAACTGGTAAAGAAATATCAACCTGAAAAGTTTGATGGGGATATATTATTATTCCGGGCCAGTGAGAATAAATCTTCATCTGAATATCTTGGCTGGGAAACCTTCGCGCAAAGTATTAAGATCATTAGTATCGATGGAGATCATCTGACAACAGTCGGAGAGAAGGAAAGATTTGAGTCTATTTATTCAGAAATCAAAAAATACTTTTGTGAGTATTAGTCATATCAATTTCCGAATGCAATATTGTTCTTTTGATTCATTTCGGCTTTCACTGGCCGGGCAAGCTCGCGATCTTAGCTCTTTTAATTCGTTCACCATATGGTTTATTGTCTGAAATAGGCACTTTCTCTTCAATTGTATTTGTTGAATCAAGGTTTAATGCAGTTACATCAGAAATACAAATATGTCTGGACATATTATGAAGTACAAGAATCAACTTTTCAGATGATGGAAGTTGATAATCTCTCATCATAATCCTGTCAATCAGTATATAAATGAAATCAGAAGGGAATGATCTTTTTCTAAGGCAATCATAACTGCTTTCTAAATTTATTTCACCTGATGTGGAAAGATCTTCAAGGACCTGTTTGAAATACAGGTTAATTTTTGGTTCGATTTTGAACCCCAGATAAAAATCAATTCTGATCAATACTCCGGGAATTATATGTGTTGCCTTGTATGAGAATGTATCAGGCTCATCACTTATCTCAACATGAATAAACCAATACATGGATGCACGTTTGGGAAGTTTATGAAAGATTGAATGAATAACTTTCGATTCTACCTGATCGGGATTATTTGCTTTAATGATGTATACAATGTTCGTGGCCATCCTCGGCACAGAATCATCTTTTACCAGTAGCCTGAACATTTCTGCATATTTGTCCAGTTTGATAAACGTCACATACCTGTTTTTTAATTTCCTTCCGAAAAACCAGCCATACATTATTATGAAGAACAATAAAGCAAGAAGTATGGAAAACCATCCCCCTTTATTGAATTTATGAAGATTGGCAACCAGAAAACTGCTTTCCACTGTAAGAAAGACCACTAATAATAGGACTATTAATCTCCGATCGGTACGTTTTTGGTATAAATAATGCGATAGTAATAGTGTTGTCATGATCATGGTAAGGGTTATTGAAAGCCCATATGCTGCCTCCATATTTGAAGACTCCCTGAAAAAAATTACGACAAAACTGCATGCAATCCATAAAAACCAGTTTATATATGGCACATAGACCTGGCCTTTTAAAGCAGTTGGATGGTTTACTTTAAATTTTGGCCAGAAGTTAAGCGATATTGCTTCGCTGATGAGCGTATAAGATCCGCTTATGAGGGCCTGGCTGGCAATAATAGATGCAGCGGTAGCTATAAAAATTCCCGGAATAAGAAACCAATCTGGCATAATGCCATAAAATGGATTTATATCATTCATAGATTCTCCATTTACAATAATCCATGAACATTGACCGAAATAATTTGTCAGAAGAGCTGTTTTTACAAAGATCCATGATATCCTGATATTCTTTATCCCGCAATGACCAAGATCGGAGTAAAGCGCTTCCGCACCCGTTGTGGCCAGGAAAACTGCTCCCAGCAAAATAAAACCTCCCGGATATTTACTTAAGAAAAGTACCGCATACTGCGGATTTAAAGCTTTCAGAACTTCCGGATGAATTATTATTTGTTTCATACCCAACACTGAAAGCATTAAAAACCATATAACCATTATAATACCGAATGATCCCCCAACTATATTTGTCCCATATTGTTGCATAAAAAAAAGGATGACAAAAATGGATAACACAATCGGGATGACAGGTATTTCCTGATTAAACAGCTTCAATCCTTCTATTGATGAGGTAACCGTAATTGCAGGTGTAATTACACCATCAGCAAGTAACGCACTTGCACCAATCATGGTAAGCAATGCAGCTGTCGAAGATTTCTTTTTTAACAATGCATATAATGCGAATATTCCACCTTCCCCTTTATTATCTGCACGGATGGTTATAATGATGTACTTTAATGTGGTCTGAATAGTCAAAGTCCAGAAAATACATGACATGGATCCATAAATGAGTAGACTGTTAAATTCACTGCCTCCATTTATAATTGCCTTCATGACATACAGTGGACTTGTTCCGAGATCTCCGAAAACAATTCCCAGGGCAACTATAACTCCTGTAAATGAAAGTTTATTTATATCCCGATGGCTACCCTGCTGAAACATATTACGTTAATTTAAAACCGGGCAAATGTACCATCCCATTCATAAAGAATTTAAAAGGAAAATATCTGATTGTATAAAGATTTTGTAAAGACTCAGATAACCGGAGGAGGCATCTTTTCAATTATGTAAAACGAACAGTATTCATTTTTTACTAAATATTTCAGACTCTTACCGATTAATAATACTTTTACTTTATTTATGGTACAAGTTATGTGTACAAATTATATGTACAAAATGAAAACAGGGATAAAAAAAACTCAATTTCAATGGCTTAGTTCAAGTTCAAACCAATATCTGATTGTAATCCTTGTAATTGCATCAACAGCCTTAATATGCAGGTCACTTTCTGATCAGCAGGGTTATCATATAGTCTCCTTTATACTGTTATTTGTTGTTTCTTTAATGGCGGTCTTCCTGGGGATAGGTCCAATCCTGCTTGCATCGACCCTTGGAGCTCTTGTCTGGAACTTTTTCTTTATTCCGCCACACTTTGCTTTCCATATTGAAAAAACTGAAGACAAACTCATGTTTGGATCTTTTTTTATTATAGCACTGATAAATGGGGTACTAACAAACCGGATCAGGCAACAGGAAAAACTTGCCAGAGAACGTGAAGAAAGGACTAATGCCATATTTGAACTTACCAGGGATCTTTCGAATGCAAGCATTTTAAATGAAATATTCGATGTAGCCTTCAGGGATGTCAGAAAATTTTTTGACGCTACCTCTATTAGTTTTCTGAGGGAACTGAATAATAAAATTGAAATTTCATTCAATCATGGGAATGAACAGGTTTTTTCTCCACTGGATTTGAAAGTGGCAGAGTGGGTTCTGAAAAATTCAGTTAAAGCAGGAAGATATACAGAATTTTATAATGAAACGAGGTTCACATTTTATCCTCTCACTGGCCGAAGGATAAGCTCCGGAGTTATTGCAATTGAATTTGAAAAGCCGCTTTCCGGTGAGAAAGAAATCTTCTGGATCGCTTATCTGACCCAGATTTCAAATGTTCTGGAGAGGGAACTCCTTAATGATTTAGCTCTCAAAGCACGTCTGCTGGATGAATCAGATAAACTATATAAAACGTTATTTGCACTTATTTCCCATGAGTTCAGGATCCCCATTGCTGCAATAATGGGAGCATCCGATACGCTTTTAATGCCTCAGACAACTGAATCTGACAAGAAAGATCTTCATAATGAGATATTTAAAGCTTCGACGAGGTTAAATCACCTGGTTGAGAACCTTTTAAACATGTCAAGGCTGGAAAGTGGCAAGATTTCAATAAAGCCGGATTGGTGTGAGATTAATGATATTTTTAATAAAGTTGCAGGAGGATTAAAACAGGAACTGGAGCTACATCGCCTTGAAAGTTCAATCCCTTCTGATATGCCATTAGTCAAACTTGATTTTGGGCTGATGGAACAGGTAATCCATAATCTCCTGCTTAATTCCTGTCAGTATACACCAACGGGTTCTGTAATAAGGTTCGAAGCCAGTTATAATGATGGGTATCTTATGATTACAGTCGAAGATAATGGCCCCGGATTGCCCCCTGAATTATTGAACAAGGTATTTAAAAAATTTTCACGGGCTGATAATTCAAAGCCCGGGGGATTGGGCCTGGGTTTATCCATTGTGAAAGGTCTTGTTGAAGCTCATAATGGGATGATAAAAGTTAAGAACAGAACAGAAGACGTAATATTTACAATTTCTATTCCCACTGAAATTCCTGACATGACTAAAATTATTATGGAATGATTGAACAGGAAAGCATACTTATTATAGATGATGAGGTACAGATGCGTCGACTCCTTGAAATATCCCTTACTGCAAACGGGTATAAAACTATTTTTGCTTCTAATGGAAATGAAGGACTGACATCCGCTGCAACACATCACCCATCTGTTATTATTCTGGACCTTGGCTTACCTGATATTGACGGATTGAATTTGTTGATTAAATTCAGAGAGTGGTTTACCAGACCAATCATAATACTGTCAGTCAGAAATTCTGAAGATGATATTGTCAGAGCCCTGGATAGTGGTGCAAACGATTACCTGACTAAACCTTTCAGAAGCGGCGAATTGCTCGCGAGAGTTCGCACTGCAATTCGGATTACTACGGAAAAGATCGATAAACCTGTACTAGAGTTCGGGTCACTTAGCATAGATATGGCACACCATATAGTCCGGAAGAACTCTGATATAATAAAACTCACAGTTACCGAATTTTCGTTATTATCTCTTCTGGCCAGAAATCAGGGAAGGGTTCTTACTCACCAGTTTTTACTGAAAGAGGTTTGGGGTTATAAATATCTTGAACAAACCCAGTATCTGAGAGTTTTTATTGCCCAACTTAGAAAAAAGATAGAAAACAATCCGGCAATACCTCAGCTTTTAATCACTGAATCAGGTATCGGGTACAGATTCGGAAATTAAAACTTTTAACATGCTTTTCCAGCTCCGGATTTCTCACAATATTATTACTTTAACCAACAGACAGCTTAAAATATATTGATTTACCATAAATTATTGTATGCTCTTCAGGAATGGTTCAGGAAATTATAAAATCGCAGCATGAACCATGGATCAGCAGCATTCCATTATACTTGACATACCGGATTAGCCGGTGCAAAGGCAGTTGATAGCATGAATAATGAATTTAACCTTGAGAAATGAACCAGGGAGTCTGATTCTTGATCTGAATACTCTGCCTCGATATATTACTCTTCCAATAGGAGCCTGTATTAATCAGATCAATTAGCGACTTATCACCTTAACTCTTTTATTTCCTCCATCCAGGTTGTTAAATTGAATGATAAAAAGACCTTTTCCAATGTGGGAAAAATCAATATGTTCTATCGGACCCTCTGCTTTCCTCTTTTTCAATATCACACCCTGAGAATTCAGAATATACATTGTCTTAAAACTATCATCATTGTATTCTATGGTAAGAATGCCTGAAACAGGATTTGGATAAATTTTTAAAAAATCTTTCTCTGTCAGTATAATCTTTGTAGGATTTTCCCCGGCCTGGTTAACAGTGACAATAACAGGATTCATACCATCAGATAGAAAAGTCACATTGGCACTTCTTGAAGAAGTCGCAGTGTTGGCTTCTGTTGCAGTTACTGTTATTACTCCATTTCCGTTTCCTGATGATGAAGATAGATTTAGCCATCCGGCATTATCTGATACGTTCCAGATCGTATTTGAAGCTATATTTAATTCACCTGTGGCTCCTTGTATTGAATTGATCGAAATATCTGAGGGATTAACCGATAGGACAGGATTTTGACCTGATTGGGTAACTGTGACAACAACCGGGCTGGTACCATCCGATGAAAAAGTCATACTGGCACTTCTTGCTGTTATCGACGTATTGGCATTTGTTGCAGTTACTATAATGGTTCCATTTCCGGTTCCTGATGATGCAGAACTACTCAGCCATGTTACATTGGTAGTTACATTCCAGGGTGTATTTGAATTAACATTAATGCTAGCAGTTGCACCTGTTGGCTGATCAATTGAAATACTTGCCGGACTTACCGAGAGGACAGGGCTGTGACCTGATTGTATTACCGTAACAATATAAGGATCAGCACCATCAGATGAAAAAGTTACCTTGGCAATTCTGGCTATGATCGACGTATTGGGACTTATTGCAGTTACTGTAACCGTTCCATTCCCCGTACCTGAAGATGTGGATTGACTGAGCCATGTTGCATTATCCGTAACATTCCAGTCTGTATTTGATTTAACTGTAAGTAAACCTGTTGCTCCTGATATCGAATCAATTATAATCCTTTCCGGATTTACCGAGATTGCCGGATGCTGACCTGATTGCGTCACCTTAACAATGACAGGATTTATTCCGTCAACTATGAAAGTCAGGTGGGCGCTTCTTGAAGAAGTTGAAGTATTGGCGCTGGTTGAGCTGACAGAGTAAGTTTCATTACCGTCTCCCACTGATGAGGATCGGCTCAGCCATGTTGCATCATCTTTAACAATCCAGCTTTTATTTGAGACAACCTCAAACTCTCCTGTTGCACCTGATATTGAATCAATGATTATTTCATCTGGTGTTACGGAAAGCACAGGAATTACATAAAAAAATGTGCTTTCATATGCGCCTATGCTTGGAGGATCACCTCTTCCATTTTTAATAAAATCATATAGTACATCGTCAAGATGTATCCCTGACCTTAAACACAGAGAACCTGACTTTAGATTGAAATCAAGGCCGGCCGGATCTACAAATAAAGGATCTGTGCCAAAAATACTGTGACCACCATCAGTAAGATTACTGAGAGCATTATTATAAAAGTTATAATCGATTTCTGTTCCTGATATGTCTGCCTGATTTATAATCGGAGAGGCTCCGCATGAAAAAATGCAATTTTTTATTACAGGGATGGTATTCCAGTTTGATTCGAATAATACTCCGGAATGTTCTATTCCATACAAGTTACAACCTTTCAGACTGAAATCAATGCCCGAATAATTGTTTGCAAATGCATCGTAGGCATTCAGAATAATACAATTCTTAAAATGATAAGAAGTACTGCCCGAATTGGCTTTGACTATGCTTTTGTAAATGCCCGGATTACTATTTGCAATATGAAAAGAATTTTCAGAAACATACTTTGATCCTGCAGTATTGAGGTTAATCAGAGGAGAGTCATCGTTAGCTGCATTGCCAATTTTGCAATCAATTGTTTTAATATATGTATCATTATTTGATATAACATAGTTCGAGTGACCTGCTCCACCATCGACAGTCAGATAAAAGTCAAGATCCTTAAGTATCAGAGGAGTTTGGGCATTAGTCAGGGTTCGGGCTGCTTCCACATACATACCGTAAGTATTTCCGGTTCCGGATGAACGGATAATGTGCGTCTTATTCATTCCCTGTCCTTCAATTATAACACTTCCTCTTCCCTGCATTACCGGTGCTGACCATAAAGGATTGATATTTAATTCATTAAAATTACCCTCAGCAACTTTTACTCTTGCTCCCGCGCAAATCCTGTTTCCTATCAGAATATTATTTAACGTCCTTTTTGGAGCATCCGGAGTAGTGCCCGGATTTGCATCATTACCTGCTGCATTCCATGTTCCGACATAATATACAGGATGCAGTATTACAGGATCTTCGGAGCTTTTCCAGTCCCTGGTTAATTCACATTGAATTGTTGAATAGTGTCCTGCCCCTCCATCACAATCTATGTATAGCTTGTCATTAAAGGAAAATACATTGGTAATATATTTAGATGTAGTGGGATCAGTTCTTTCTCTCCAGTTAGTCGCTCCGGAGACGTACCAGTGAATACCATCTGTACTTATATAAACCTGTGTATTCAGTTCTTTCCAGGCATTGGAAGAATTAACATACTCCCTTGATGTTGTAAAAATAAATGTGTTCCCTATCTTCTCCCCATACCAGCCAATATGCATGGGGTCATAACTAAAAATATTATTATCCATCCTTGTATAAGAGGAAAAATCTTTAGTTCCTCTCCATATGCCACTTTCTGAACCGGTTGGATTATTTGGTTTCTGGGTGTCTGCAAACGTATAAAAAAAGTTCTCATCGAAAAGCACATCGCATGCCCGGTATCTCTGCGATCCGGTAAAAACCTTAAAACCGTTCATTAAGGCAATTTGAGAAAGTCTTCTGTTATCAGTCCATTCAGAAGATCCATCCCATTTTATTATTCCGGCTTTCCCATTATCGTCCCCGGTACAAATATATATTTCACCAGTATATGGATCCTGCTTCATTGCATGAATATGGCCCACCTGATTTGTTCCATTTGTATTCCATTCGACTACATTGGTCCACGTATCTCCATTATCCACAGATTTCAGGATCCTTACCCTGTCGTTAGTGGAACCGCTTATTCTTGAATGATTGACATTATACTCTCCTATAAGTAATGTTCCTATGCCTCCTCCTCCGGGAATTTCTGTTTTTAATTCAAGAAACCCTCTTAAAATTCTGACATCAAGAGTATTTAATCCGTCAGTCCCATTTCCCTCTCCAAATGTAAGTACATTGGTAAAAGTGGCACCTCCGTCCCGGCTTTTTACTAAATAATTACCAACGCTGTTTCTGACGGGAATAAAAATCAAGTCAGGTGTAGAAGTTGAAAATATGCGGTCCTCAATTTTAAAAGAGGGGTGGAGAGAAGAAACATTTCCTCTTGTTTCAAAGGATTGTCCTGTTTCGCCTTTCCTTAATACAACTGAATTATCTGTTACACTCTTTCCATAGAGATACTCACCATTGGCACTGCACCATTCGCCATTAAAAGAATTTATGGTTTCCAGAGTCTTTATTACCGGGAGTTCTGAAGCACTTTCCTGATTTAAAGAAAAGGCATTGTTTTTCTGACCAGTTACCAGAAAGAGGAGAAGGATGAATTTATCAATTGAAATCAAAACCGATTTAGCTTTCCGGAGAAAGCCGAAAAATTGTCTCATGAAC
>JBBQJD010000084.1:0-17125 GCA_038325595.1 Bacteroidales bacterium
ACATAATCCCAATAGAATAATTCAAATCGCCATGACTTGCCTGCCAGTTTTTGAGTATTGCCCCACGAGCCCCAGCAGAGCATCGTAACAAAACAAAGAATAATTGCCAGTGAGTAAGTTTGTGGAATGAACATGGGAAGATAGGTTAGTGGTTAATTGAAAAGTTGATAGGTTGATTCGTTGATAGGTTGATGATAGTTGAAAAGTTGAAAAGTTGAAAAGTTGATGGGTTGATGGGTTGATAAGTTGAAAAGTTGAAAAGTTGAATTTTTCATAAACGCATAAACGCATAAACAATTGATCTACAGTCCTTTCTCAAATGAGAACTTATGATTATCATTCTTTTTAGCAGCTGTCATGAAAATAGTTGCCCCTGTTATATAGACATTCGTAGCTTCTGATTCCGGACGTTTTTCTCCTTTTACTACCACTCTCACTTTATGATCACCGGGTTGGAGATTCATAACATGCCACATACTTTCAGTATGCTGCTGATTGGCAAAATTGTAATATGTATCTATGCTGCGGTGGAGATTCCCATCGACATAAATATCTGCCCTGCCGCCGTCTTTATACCAGTTTCCTTTAATTGAAATGCCTGTACCGGAAAATGCAAAAGTCAGCTCATCACCAGCCTTACCGGAATATAGTGACTGATTAACAGTCTGACCATCAGCCCTTGATGTGATTTTTAATGTCTGCCATTTACCTTTAACACTTACCTGATCTTTGTCAAAAACGGAGATATTCTTATCAAAGACAACATCGGGAAAAGCAACTTCAAGTGCAGGAGCGACCGGCAACTGTGTCTTCACCATGATCTTATTATCACTTACATTTCCACCATCCTTTGCAATAAATTCAAGAGCATAATTATAGGTGTTTTTCACCGCAGAATTGAAGGAGTATGTTGTATGGACAAATAATGTATCACCCAAAGCAGTGATTCCATCCTGCATATATGCCGGCAATCCGCTGAACCCGTTTATAACACCAAGAACCGCAAGTGCATTTGAGGGATTACAGTCAGAATCCTGACCGCAACGGGTTGAGATTTCAAGTGTTTTCATCGGATCACCTTCCCCATAGAGCAATCCCATCACAATGTAGGCTCCATTGAGCTTTGCATCTATATTAAATGTAGAGCCTGCCCCGCAGATATCCACATCACCATACTTGTCTTCAAGTTCTTTCCATGCAGCATGCCAGTCACCGGGATATTGCTGATGGAGTTTAATCACGTCCTTTATCGTCTTGTAATAATCGCTGCCTTCGGGAATTGACAATAAAGCTTTTTCAACAATCTTTAAAATATCGGTCTCAAAGTATGCTTCCGCATAGAGGGCAGCAACAAAAATTCCACCATATACTCCATCGCCATAGTTCATTATCCGTCCGATTTTATCAGCCAGCACTGTGGCAGTATGAGGCATTCCGGGACACATGAAACCAATATAATCAGCTTCGATCTGAAAATCAATATCATCCGCATGAATATTATATTCCGGTGATCCTGACAATGGAGCAAATATGCTGTCATAATAATTTTTTCTTGCCTGCATATTCGCGTGCCATAGCTGGTATCCTGCTTTTGCAAACATCTCCTGGTATTTTTTTGATGGAGCATCGATTCCATACTTATCCATCGACATCAGAAAGGTCAGCTGAACATACATATCATCCTGCCACATGCTGCCTCTTATATCGGAAGGCTTCCAGTTTATTGAATCGGTATAAATTTCAGCCTGTGCACGGAACTCTGTAGGAGCGCCATATGTTACGCCTATCATTTTCCCGGCCCATCCTCCGGCTATTTTATCTTTCAATACTTCCGGTTTGATTGATCTGAATTCATTGGATGAATCATTTTTACAGGAAACTGCAAAAAGAAGAATGATTATCAGATAAGCCGTCAAATTTAAGTTTTTCATATGTCGATTGTTTAAGGTATAAGAGTTCAGCGTTTAACTTTTTCAGGTTATTTAATATTGAACATGTAACTTTAAAGGCTCGAATATTAAGTTTATTTTCGAAGATGAACATGGGGCTTTTCCCCGTATTCAATAACAGCTGCAACTCCTTTATTGGTTATTGAAAGGCGGGCAGCTTCAACGACCAGTTCATTGATGTAGCTGTTTGAAGGAGTAGCAATGATTCCTTTCATATCAACCTCCTTGATCAATTTCTGACGGTGCTTCAATGAATCAGAGGCAGATAAGTCCTTAACTTCATCCTCAATGCTGCATGCCATTGTGATTGAGGCAGATACAGACTCCGGGCCATAGCCTATGGGTTTGTAACCTTTTCCTTCCCATGGCACAACCTTATAGAAATCGGGACTTACGTAATTGAAATGCGATCCGCCGCATCCTATTCCTTCAAGATAAGAATGCTCCACTCCACGGAACTGATCGTTATGCTTTATCATTCCTGTTTTTCCGGGACCCTCAAAGAACATCTGGAGATTCTGCTCATTGCTGCCTGCAGCATCATCCGGATATCCCAGACCATTTGTTATGGTAAGCAGTGCATCATTTTCAAAGCGAACCAGACCTGAGGTCCACATATATCCTTCATTACCGTTTGGGAATTTCCCTTTTATACCTGAAACAGATACCTCCGTTGGCTTAAGACCGGTAATAAAATAGACCAGGTCGACGTAATGGCAACCGATGTATACAAAAGGATCTGTTTTATCGCTCGTAAACCAGTTTTGAAAATTTGACGACCTGTAATAATATGGTTCGATAAGCTTGGCTTCACCTATGACAAATTCGCCGAACTGCTTTAGTTCATATCCTCTCTTTGCCATCAGAGACCTGCGGTCAAAGCGCTTATGATATTCAACACCGACAAACAATCCCTTTGCAAATGCAACTTTCTCTATTTCAGCAGCCTGCTCGTATTTTAATACAAGGGGTTTAACACATAGTATATGCTGGTTGTTCTTCAATGCTTCCATTACTACGGAATAATGCAGTTGATCAGGCATTGCAACAATAACAATCTGCCGCGGAGCCATTTTCGCAAGTAATTCCTTGTACAGGTCGGGAAATTTATTTTCCTCAGGCTCCGAAAAAGGAGGGAAGGCTTCGAATGTCTGTCCCGGGAATGATTCCTGCATCTCCTTATTGTTTTTTAAAGCTTTTAAGGGAGCCGAGTCGAGTGCACACACCTTAATACTCTTTACATAGCCGGTTCGCTGAAGATGATAAACTGCCGGCAATAATAAATCGGCGGTTATCATGCCACCTCCTATAATAACTACATCAAGGGCATTCATTATATTGTATATTAGATAATTATCTATTTTCCCAAAATTTCATCACAGGCTTCTTCGAAAACCATGATTCCTTCTCTCAGCGGTTCTTCTGTGGTAATCAGGGGAGGTGCTATTTTCAAACATTCCCCTGCTATGCCTACGGGAGCAAACATAAGCAATCCTTTATGGAAGCATTTTTCATTAATCTTCTGTGCATTCTCAGGATCCGGAATTTTTGTGCCTTTTTTAACAACCTGTATACCGGCAACAAGGCCAAGTCCATGCATACAACCCAGTATTTCAGGATGTTTGTTTCTAATCCTTTCCAGTTCAGGAATCAGAATTTCCCCCATCTTCCTGGAGTTTTCCACAAGGTTTTCATTCTGAATTAATTTGAGACTCTCGATAGCTGCCACAACAGGAAGTGGGCTGCCGGAATGTGTTGAAGTCATGGAACCGGGTCCATAGATACTCATGATATCACTTCTGCCGATCACTGCTGAAATAGGTAGTGATGAAGAGATGCCTTTTCCGCAGGCAATAAGATCAGGCTTAATACCATAGTGTTCATATGTGAACATTTTTCCTGTTCGTCCGAAGCCGGCCTGAACCTCATCAAAAATGCTTACAATATCATTCTCATGGCAGAATTGTTCCAGTTTTTTAGCGTATTCAACCGGAAGAAAATCGGGGCCAACACCCTGGTACGATTCGGTCATTATCCCTGCAATATCCTTTGGGTTGATCCCCTTTTCCCCAAGAGTTTTGAGGAAGAGATCAAAAGATTTGTCTTCATTTTTGTATCCATCGGGAAAAGGAACCTGGATAAATGTTTTGCCTTCGTCGCCAATCCAGTTTTTCTGCTTTTGCATTCCTCCGGCAAGCTGGGCTCCCATTGTTCTTCCGTGAAATGCATTAAGAAAAGAAACGAAATATTTTTTCTGGGGACCATGTTTTTCAAAGGCATATGTCTTGGCCAGTTTGATGCAGTTTTCGGTTGCCTCACTGCCGGTGCTGAGGAGAAAAACCAGGTAATTTGCAGGATCAGGAGAAATTTTCTGAAGCATGGAAGTAAGTTCGGCGCGCTTCTCATGAACAAACACATAAGTTGCCAGCAATCCATTGTCAATCACCTCTTTAAGAGCTTTGGATATTTCTTTACGACCATGACCTGCATTGGTTATCAGCACACCCGATGACCAGTCTATCCACTTGTTTCCCCATCTGTCATAAACCTGGATCCCCTCAGCTTTATCCCAAATTACCGGAGGCTGGCCCATCATGGAAACAGGCTCGGATGTTGCCAGTGTTTCAAAAGCTTTTAATGATTCAGGAACAGGAAGCTTTGTCTTTATCCTCCTGTATTTTGTGTTTACTTCTGGAACGTCAACGGGCGTCAGATTATATTTAGCCATTGGTAAAAAGAATTTATAATGAATTATGTGGTAATATTAATAAATAAAAAGACTATCTGGAATGAATAATATAAAATAACAAAATGCTTGAAAATCAATTTATTTACTCTGGCCCCAACCATGCTTCGCCGAAGCGGCTACGCGAAGGCGAGGGGGAGTAAATTGATTTTGGCTGCGCCGAGCTCGCCCAGCAGAGCTTGATTCGGTTCTTCGCACCCTTTAGGGTTAAGGGGCTAACGAAGAACCGATGAAGCAAAGAGCAGGAGCTCGACGAAGTCAAATTAAATGTTCGGTTATTATTTAATGCCGATACTCATAATAAATAAAAAGAGGATGAAACTCAATATGAATGAACAATATTCAAAGTGAAGGACTCGTGCTTTTCGGTTACCACTATCTGACCGGCTGATGCATCATCCTGTCTTCAATGAATTTTGCAATATCATCTGCGGGCGATTTCAGGACGACATATTTATGGTTTCCAACCTTATCATTTTTCCACCTGTTAGACCCGTTTTTATTAACAATGATGGTCCCCTTTACGAGATCGAAAAAACCTTCGGTTCCATAAACTGCTATCAGTACCGCTGTCTGATCCCAGCTCATTCTGCCGTTTTTATCTTCTTCAGACTGTGACATGCTTATTCTGAAGGCATCCTTTACCGGACTAGCCATAATTTCAGAGTTAATAAGTCTTTGACCTGTTTTGATCTCGGAACCTATCTCAAAGCCTGTAAATGTTATATCTCCCGGCCAGTTCCTGAAAACATATTCAGAAGCAATCGAATCCATCTGAACATTATATTCCTTACCATCCGGGAACTTTCCTGCCATTGATACAAGATTTTTAACCTTTTTCAAAACAAGATCCTTTCCTGCAAGATGAGATATGCTGTCTGGTTTTGATATAAGCAGATTTCGCAGATTGGTTAAAAATCCTACAGTTACAACCGTTACACTTTTATCAGGTTGTGAAATCAGTATTTTGCGATAAAGTTTAACTGCATCTTCAGCTTCCCCGGTAGAATTTAAAGTATGAGGATATTTTGCTGTTATTGAATCGGCCCAGTGATAAGGAGAACCTGTGTTAACACCTTGTGAGGCAAGTGCTCCTATAGCTAATTCAGGACGCCCGAAGTAGGTGTTGATGACTTCAATGGAGGGTGCAACAAGCTCATGTTTATTTGAGGCTACAGTTGCAAGTATCTCTGCTTTGCCGCTGTCGGCCATGGCATGAAGGAATGCAAGAGCACCTACATCATCGTAATCGGGACCAAGATCTGTATCGAAAATGATTTTTGGAATTGAAGGTTTTTTTTCCTTCTGATTATTTGCACAACCTGAAAGAATAAGTAAAATAATCAGTGTAAAACAGTTTATCTTTCTCATAAATAGTTTAAGTTACAGGACCTCATGTTTAAATGGTGCTGATGTCTGAGCTCCCATTCGAGTCACTGAGACAGATGCAGCTTTGTTTGCGAAAGAGACTGCATCTTTAATATTAAGATCATTTGATAGTGCAACAGCAAGGGCTCCATTAAATACATCGCCTGCAGCAGTTGTGTCAACAGCTTTCACAGAAACAACGGATATCATATCTGAAAAATCCTCATTCAGTACATATGCTCCCGACGCTCCCATAGTAATAATTACGTTGCGTACACCTTTATTATATAGGTGTAAAGCTGCTTTTCGGGCTGTATCTACACTGAATACTCTGATACCGGTAAGCAATTCAGCTTCAGTTTCGTTGGGAGTGATGCAGAACAGGCACTTAAGAAGTTCAAAAGAAAGCTTTGCAGCCGGAGCAGGATTAAGGATTACTCTTGTTCCCCTGTCAGATGCATTCTGCGCTGCATACTCAACAGTTTCCATTGGAATTTCGAGCTGCATCAGAAGAATATCTGAAGAATCGCTTCCAATAACCTCTTCCTTAATATCTACGGGTGAAAGGTAACCATTTGCTCCCTGGGCAACGACGATACAATTTTCACCTTTTTCGTCTACATTTATCAGAGCCACACCTGAGGGGTGTTCCTTATCCTCAACTATAAACCTTGTATCAATGCCTTCATTTTTGAATGTGATCAAGGATTCCGATCCAAACATATCATTACCTACTTTTGTAACAAATGTTACATTTCCTCCAAGCCGGGCGGCTGCAACTGCCTGATTTGCACCCTTTCCGCCCTGGTTCATCAGAAAAGTGCCTCCCAGGATAGTTTCACCGGGAGAAGGTAGTTTCTTTGATTTAATAACCATATCGGTATTGGTGCTCCCGATAACCAATATTCTGCTCATATACAGAGAGTTGTTAATTTATATTTTGAAGAAGTTAATATAAAGAAAAGCTGTTATAAATTAAATGACTGCGCTGAACTCGCCAGCAGAGCTGGACCCGGTTCTTCGCACCCTTTAGGGTCAGGGGTAAACGAAGAACCGGAGCGAGGCGGAGCTCGACGAAGTCAAAATAAATTAAAGCATGTTATTGATTCCAGATACTCATAATAAATTATCATTATAACAGCTTTCTTTCTACGTTAACTGAACACAGAAATTTAAGCGGTGTTTCAATTTACATAAATCTGAAAAATAAGTTTTAATCAGGTCAATCAACTTTTATCTTAATCACAACCTTCTTTACCTTACCGGGGGTATTATCAGGAGCTACTTTAGGCTGATGTGCATCCTCGGGAAAAAAGATTCCGTAGGATCCTTTTTTGAGCTTTACATAATCACCCTCTCCGCTCAGAAAAGCCACATCCTTTTCCGGATTGTATTCTGTTGTGACTTTCATATTGGCAATGTTGGTGAATCCTATCATTTCTGTTCCTTCAGCAATATATTGAATATCAATATACTTCCTGTGGCATTCCCATTTTCCCTGTTCCCTGGGCAATGAATCGTATTCCTGTATGAGTACATATAGATTACTCCCGTCGAGGTCAGTGCGTCCGGGTTCCATAGAAGAAAAGTCTGTTTTGGCAATATATTCCAGAGCAGTTTTAATTCTTGGGGAGATCGCAGTGTACAAATTCCTGTTCTTAATTATATCGGAGATCATAGTTTATAAGTTGATAAGTTGAAAAGTTTATAAGTTGAAAGTATAGGCTAATCAGATCAGATTTTAACAGGGTATTGCTGCCTTAGTTTTTGCACCAGGCCGACCGCATCACGCACATCCTGTTCGATCTTCTTGAAATCTTTAGCTTTAATATACTCTGATTTAATGAGTTGTGATCCCATTCCAACGCAAACTGCTCCGGCTTTGAACCATTCTGTAAGGTTTGATTCTGTTGGTTCAACTCCACCTGTTGGCATGATCTGGGTCCATGGCATAGGACCTTTTATTGCTGCAATGAACTTTGGTCCGCCCACCTGTGAACCCGGGAATATTTTTACAATTTCAGCACCAAGTGATTCGGCCCTTGATATTTCTGATGCTGAACCGCAGCCCGGAGACCATAATATTTTCCTCCTGTTAAGAACATCAGCCATATCTTCATTAAGAATTGGCGATACAATAAAATTCGATCCCAACTGGGCATAAAGGACGGCTGTCGGGGCATCAATCACTGATCCTGTACCCATTATCATTTCAGGGAATTCAGCAGCTGCAAACTTGTTGATCTGTTCAAATACAACATGAGCATATTCGCCCCTGTTTGTAAACTCGAACAATCGTATTCCTCCATTGTAACATGCTTCTATGACTTTTTTACATACTTCAACATCGCTATGGAAGAATACCGGGATCATTCCGGATTCAGCCATCTTTAAAGCGACCTGTATTCTGGTGAATCTTGCCATATGTTTTTTGAATTAAGTTTTATATTTAATAATCTTTATCTTGAAACACGTCCTGAACCATCTCCACCAAGGAGATTTTCAACTTCCTTAACGGTTACAAGATTAAAGTCTCCGATTATAGTATGCTTCAGGCATGATGCTGCAACTGCGAAATCAAGTGCACGCTGATCATCATCAGCATAGGTTAACAATCCATATATCAGTCCCCCCATAAAGCTATCACCGCCACCAACCCTGTCAACAATATGTGTGATATCATATTCAGGTGCCTGGAATAGTTTTTTTCCGTCAAAGAGAACGCCTGACCATGTATTATGGTTAGCATTTACTGATCCACGTAAAGTTACAATTACCTTTTTTGCTTTGGGGAACTTTTCCATAAGCTGACGGCATACAGACTCGTAAGCAGCGGCTTCAACATGCCCGCTGGTTACATCAACACCTTTGGGATGTATTCCGAACACCATTGCAGCATCCTCTTCATTCCCAAGTATAATATCGCAACCTGCTACCAGATCAGGCATAACTTCTGATGCTTTTTTACCCCATTTCCAGAGATTTTTTCTAAAATTAAGATCGGTTGATACTGTTATGCCTTTACTATTGGCTGCAGCTATAGCATCTTTACAGACCTGTGCGGCACCTTCAGAGATTGCCGGTGTGATTCCTGTCCAGTGAAACCAGGTGACGCCTTCAAATACATTATCCCAGTTTATCATTCCCGGTTTGATCTCAGCAATGGCAGAGTTTGCACGATCATAGATAACCTTGCTTGCCCTTGCGACGGCTCCGTTCTCAAGAAAATAGATGCCAACACGGTCACCACCGAACACGATCTTTTCGGTGCCTACCTTGTATCTTCTTAAATCCATCAGACATGCCTCTGCAATATCGTTCTTAGGCAAACGGGTGACATAATCAACCTTTAATCCGAAGTTGGCCAGTGATACAGCTACATTGGCTTCACCTCCGCCAAAAGAGGCATTAAATTGCCGGGCCTGGTTAAATCTTTCAAAACCTGGAGGAACCAGCCTCAGCATAATTTCTCCGAATGTTACAATTTTGTGATCCATAATGTATTATAATAAATAATTTGTATTGTATTCTAGGCAGTTGTCAAATTTTCAGCAACTGAGTTCATTTTTTCCAGTTCTTCCTTTGTAGGTCTTGTTCTCCACCAGCTGGCCAGAGTGGAACCAGTTACATTCATTAATGGTCCATATATTGCGGGTGCAAGTCCGATGGTGGCAATATTTCCCATTGTAAGGGCTAATCCTGATGCCAATCCTCCGTTAGACATCCCTACTTCAAAGGCTAATGTTCTGCAACTGCGTTCAGGCAGTCTGAACAGTTTTCCGAGGTTGTATCCCAGGAAATAGCCTGTTAAATTATGAATAAGAACAACGAGCAGGAGTAATGCGCCTACAGCTAAAAGGCTTTCGCGACCAGCTGCCGTAATTACAACTACAATCACAGCAATCCCGACCATTGACGTGAGTGAGAGAAT
Organism: Bacteroidales bacterium; assembly: GCA_038325595.1. Taxonomy (GTDB): domain Bacteria; phylum Bacteroidota; class Bacteroidia; order Bacteroidales; family VadinHA17; genus LD21. The sequence goes on from JBBQJD010000084.1 coordinate 9,995, forward strand.
TTTCTTTACCAGTAACGGATCTCCTTTAAAGAAATACCGGAAGAGCATTGCAACAATAACAGGAAGAATAAAGAATAACCCAAGCGCCTTAACTGTTACTGCCATATATCCGGCAAACCCAGCCGGGTGGACAATTAAACTAATCAGATTTGCCAGCACAATAAGCAGAAAATAGGATGTTAACTGAATTACTTTTGATCGCATGGCAGTAGATCCACCATTAATCAGGTTGAAAATGAAACCTGCTATTATGGGAAAAATCATCATGTTGATAATATCGAACATCATACTCCAGATATTTATTTCAATCAATTGTCCTCCGATTATTTTCATAAGAAAAGGAGTTACAAACGGAGCTACAATGGTTGTCACAGCGCTTACTGTAACCGCCAGGGCCAGGTTTGCATTACAAAGCAATGACATTACATTTGAGGCTAAGCCGTTCGGAACGCAGCCGATCAGAATAATTCCCACTGCTACTTCGGTGGGGAAATTAAAAACACGAACAATTAACAAAGCTGTCAGAGGCATAATGGTATAATGTCCAATGGCACCAACCAGTACACCCTTTGGCTGCCTGATCACCTCTGAGAAATCAGCAAAACTCATTTGAGCTCCCATCCCAAACATAATTATCTGTAGAAGAGGAACAATCAAAACGGTAAGTTTGAATTCCCCATACGAAACGAAAAACTGGGGATAATACATTGCAGCAGCTACTGCAGTAAACATCCACATGGTGAATGACAGGCCCTTGAAGACCGGCGATCCCTTCACTGCAAATGAGAGTATTATAAAAAATGAAATGACAAAAGGTCCCGACAGGGCTAAATTACCGGTAAAGACCATAATAAGGGAAATCAGTAGAAGTAAAACAGCAATACTCAATGCTATTTTATATTTGTTCATGTTTTTCATATTCAGGTTAGCTTTATAACTGTTAGGAATTTTTATGATGGTAGATCAGTAATTACTTGATTTGATTATAGTTGAAGATAGAAAATTGTTTAAGGGTAAAGCTGATTGTTACAAATATAACATAAGCTTTTAAATAAGCCTAAAATTTAAAAAACCACTCCCAATTAATCATTTTGCAGAATATCACTATGTTAGATGAATAATCATTTATTTGATCCGGGGCTGTTAACATTTTTTAACTGATTTTATTGCTAACATGCAACTCCTTCCCGGGAAGGCAGGGTAGGGGTTTAAGAGTTATAAGGTTTAATATTAACAGAATTTTAGATGGAAAAAATTGCGGTTCAATGGATTTTTACTACTATCCTTCAGCCAGAACTCTTTCAACCAGTCCTTTCATATACCCTATCGAAAATGCAGTACCCGTATATGGTCCGAATTCCATTGACGGAATATGATCAGCTATAATAACGCCTTTGAAATTAACCTCTTTCAATGCTTTCAGAATTTTATATATATCAGCATATCCGTCATCGAGGAAGGTTTCAGTGAAATGTGGCAATGGCTTGTCAACGTTACGCAGATGCACTTTGAAGATCTTATTTCTTTTGCCAAAGTATTTTATTGTTTCAAAAACATCCTGCCCCATGATTGAACCACCTTCAAGCCAGCAACCCACACAAAGACATATGCCTACGTTCGGACTATCGGCTATTTCCAGTGCTCGCTTATACCCATCAAAGCTGCTGAAAATGCAACGCGGCACTCCTCCAAGTTCAGGGACAGGAGGATCGTCGGGATGAATTCCAATCAGTACATTTTCAGCTTCAGCAACTGCTGCAGCCTGTTTGATAAAGTATTCATAATTTGACCAGATTTCCTCCTGAGTATATTTCCGGCCATGAGTAAGCGGCGCTTCAAACTTTCTTCCTGCCCAGTCACCTTCTTTAGCCATTTCAATATTGAATGCCCGGGCTGAAGCTCCTCCCCGTGTTTTTTCACGTTCCGTGCTCCATATTCCATTACCCATATGGGCATATGTAGTATAAGGAATTCCGGCTTTTCCAAGATTACGGATATGTCTCTTATATTCTTCGATCTTTGCATCCCTCTCCGGCAGATTAAGGACGATAGCATCAACATTGTGCACTCCGGAGTTGCCAAAACCATAAACCTTAATTCCGGCAGCTTCATATATCTGACGCCGGCTGGAGTAATATTCATAACTCGATTTTTTTTCATTGGTGTTTAAAACCACATGATCGAGCCCCATCTGTTGTATGAACCTGATATGATTTTCATCAGGTTCTGCCGGAGCCTGCAGTGCAATTTTCATATCACTGGCTGATGTTGATTTCGACCCTGCTTCAGCATTTGATACTGTAGCAAGAATATCTGCTTTACCGGAATGAAGCCCCACAAGCGACAGGGCAGCCAGAGCGCTTCCCTTTTTTAAAAATTCTCTCCTGTTGTCTTTCATTTTAAAGTTTTAAAAATTGAAACTGGTAAATCCCCTAACTCCACAACCTGTCATGGGACCGTTTGTCATTCCATTCAGGTGTCGGATCGAAATAACCTTTAGCTTTGGGATGAAGGTGCTTTTTAACTTCCTCGTCGTTAAGCTCTATTCCAAGTCCGGGTGAATCCAGTGGAACATTTGCGTATCCTTTTGTAATCATAGGCTGGCTGCCTGTCATTTTCACAAGGTTTTCCCACCATGGTACATCAACCGAATGGTGTTCGAGCGACAGGAAGTTTTGTGTGGCAGCTGCACAATGTACATTTGCCATGAAACAAACGGGTGTACCTGCCATGTGCATTGCCATGGCTACTCCGTTTTCTTCCGCATAATCACCGATCCTCTTTGTTTCAAGCAGACCGCCGGATGTTGCCAGGTCAGGATGAATAATATCTACTGCATGAGCATCGATCAGAGGTTTGAAGCCTCCTTTGAGCATATAAATATCTTCTCCTGTACAGGTAGGTGTTTCAAGTGCCTCTGAAACAGTCTTCCACTGGTCGGTATAGAACCAGGGTACCATATCCTCGAGCCATGCAAGCCTGTACTTGTCCATTGCTTTACCGAAACGGATTGAGTTGTTGATATCAAAATGCCCAAAGTGATCGGCACAAAGAGGAATCTCATATCCCACTGCACTCCTTACCCGATCAACGTATTCAGCCAGGCCTTCTAATCCTTTTTCAGTTATCTGCACCTGGGTAAAGGGATGAAGTGTGTTTCCGTATCCCATATAATCTCTGAGATCATATTGGCCTACAGCGCCATCCCAGAATTTATCATTGACAGTCATATCCGGTTTTCCGGAAACAACATGGATGCCAAGATCCATTTTAAGCCATGTAAATCCCTGTTCATCAACCCTTTTCTTCATTGTGGCTGCAAATGCCTGTGGATCATCGGCTCCCGGTGTATCGGCATATAACCGTACTTTATCGCGGTATCTGCCGCCAAGCAGCTGCCATGCTGGTACTCCATAGGCTTTTCCGCAAAGATCCCATAAAGCCATCTCAACACCACACACGCCGCCACCCTGCCTTCCATGAAAACCATATTGCCTGATAATTTTGAAGATCATTTCAACATTGCATGGATTGAGCCCGAGAATCCGGCTCTTCAGCATCAGAGCATACCGTTCGTCAGCGCCATCCCTGACCTCACCGAGACCATAAATACCCTGATTTGTATCTATTCGTAAGATGGCAGTGCGTCCGACATTACCCACCACTGCAACCCTCATATCTGTAATTTTCAGGTCAGAGGGACTGGAAGAGCGCTGGACTTTGGATGTTGTCTGTGCAATGGTATCCTCAATTGACAGATGCATCATTCCTCCCAGAGCAATACCACCAAGAGCAGCCTTCTTCAGGAAACTACGACGGTCATTTGGTTTTGTAGAATTTTCTGCTTCAATTTTAAAAGCTTCTGCATCAGATAATTCCTGATTTCTTTGTTTATCAGCAATTTGCTGTAGGATATTTTTCATAATAACAGATTTTTGAATGAGGTATTTTTATGGAAATTTTACCAGTTCCTTTCTTTAAAGTATTTATCCAGCTCTGACTGTGTCATTGGCAGCTTGCCGGGATAATTCTTCAGCCAGTTCATAAAGTCTTTTTTAATTTCATCTGACCATTCACTGTCGATCTGACCTGCCAGATATTTCTTTTCTTTCAGACGCTGATGACCGAACTGATCGCGTAATGCAGTAACTTCTGCAGTAATTAACAGATCCTCCGCGAGGTGGGCTGGAATAAACACAACTCCGTAATCTTTTGCAAGAACAACATCTCCTGGTACAACAATAGCCCGGCCAACTCTGATAGGTGTATTAATTGAGGTAAGCATCATCTGAGTAATATATGAAGGATCGGATCCTTTGATCCAGCCATTAAAACCTTCAATTTCTGTTAAACCTTCCTGATCCCTGACGGATCCGTAGAAGACCACACCCTTCTGTGACCTTGTGTAAATTGAATTTCCAAGGTTGTCGCCGATAAGTGTGCCTCCTTCTATTTTTCCATAACCATCAGCTACATAGACATCTCCGTTGACAAGCATGTCTATTGGCCAGGAGTTTGTTCCTCCCTGCTGTGATCTTTTTTCGATCTTACCCTGTTCCTTAACATAATTCTGAAGATCAGGTCTCAAAGGCATGTACTGTGCAGTAAGTACGCGTCCTGTCATTGGCTGACCAGGATGAATGATAGTCCAGTTTCCTTCGAATTGATTCTGATAGCCTTTATTTTGCATGATACCCCATGCTTCTTCAAGAGATACATTTTTCAATCTTTCAAGAATGGCATCGGATACTTTAGGTCTTCCGTCCGGAAAACGTTCTCCCTTCCATTCTGAGGTTAATGCTTTTATATATTCTGGTGATGAACCGACATTCTGGGCATAAGTTAAGATTGAAATAAAAAGTAATGTGGCAAAAAGAACAATTTTTCTATTCATGTTTTAAGGTTTTAGCAGATTAGTTCCTGTGACTGGATTTGAATTACTTAAAGCTGGTAAATTCTTTGCCATTATAGCTCATTACTCCGTTATCTGTACCAAGCCAGACCACGTCTTTCTTGTCAACTGTTATGCTGAGAACATTATTGCTGGCAAGTCCGTCATTTACAGTGAATGATTTCCATGTGGTACCATCAAATACTGATACTCCTCCTTTTGTCCCAAACCAGATATTTCCCTTGCTGTCGGCAGCTATTGCCTGCACAAAATCATCAACAAGACCTTCTGCGGTAGTATATACCTCCCAGTTTTCAAGTGTATTATCACCGGTGTGCCTGGCGGCACCAAGATCTGTCCCGAACCATTTTGCTCCGTCAGGTGCAATCATTACACTGTAGACATTGTCTGAGGGAAGTATGATCGGACCCCATTGTGCATAAACGGACGCTCCGGATATTCCATCGACATCGTCGCGGTAAACCCGTGCTATGCCAGCTCCCAAAGTTGCAATGTATAATGAATCACCATTTCTGCTGGTAGCCATTGATGTTACAGGAAACGCTTCGAACAAGATTCCCGGGTACATTTCTTCATAATTGGGTTTAAGCCATTTGTCGTTCCTCTGGGCAAATACACCTTTATCCGTAGCAATCCAGCGCGTATCGCCTTTGCCTTCAAGTACCTTTACTACTTTAGCTCCGGGAACGCCAGCTTTTTCGGTATCGATACTGGAAACAGCTGATTTTGGGGCCACCGGGTGACTGGTGACTTTTACTCCACTGGTTGAAGCTATCAGTAATTCAGGTCCTTTGGATGAAATACCATATGAAAAATCGCGCAGATCCTGAGTTGGAATTTCCTTGTTTTTGTCATGCAGCTTCCATTTTTTATCATCAAAGCTTACAATTCCGGCTTCAGTCAGGAACCACTTTACATTTTTTTCATCTGTGAATGCAGTCTGAAAATTTTTTGCCTGGATTCCGTTAAGTGTCCTGGTTGTAACAGGGATTTTTTGAAAGGCAACATGGGCGATGCCACTTACAGACATAATAACAAGCCCGGCAACTAAGAAGGGTAGTATTTTTTTCATACAGGATTTATAAAAAATGATCAGATTAATATAATGTTTAAATATACAAAAATCATCGTCATGCCAATATACCATCAAAGCTGTTTTAAGAAATCCTTTCTGTTGGGATGAAAGCTGTCGACTAATTTAACACGCTTGCTAAGTGCTTGTATACAATGACTTACGTTTGGGTGAATAGTAATAATATCTCCTTCTGTCAGGTAAAATTCCTTATCATTTTTAAAGAACTTTAACTCACCTGCTGCAACAAATGTAATCTGCTCATGAGGGTGGGAGTGGGGTGGTTCCGGAGATTTCATAGGTCCATCGGTAAAATCATATACAACAACCATAAGATTCTCAAGATGAGCAATCTTTCTCTCTGTTCCTGCTGATAGTTTCTGATGTATTATCTGGTCATCTGTTTGCATAACATTTTTCTGGATTATAAATATTGCGGGAAGTCGATCATAGCTTTCATAACTCCGTCACGGTAATCTGCTACCAGATCAAATGCTTCTTTTGTTCTGTCAAGTGTAAACCGGTGAGTGACCATATTTTCAACTTTTATTGAACCGTTGCCCATAAGTTCGAGCGCTGTTTCAACACAATCAACCTGCCTTCTTATGAACTGGAGAGAGATTTCCTTACGCCGGGTTTTTTCAACATCCATCGACCAGCGGTCGAATTCAGGAATTCCTACAACAATAAGCTTTCCCCCCGGCTTCAACAATTCTATTGCCTGATCGAATGCATCCTGCTGACCACAGCATTCATACACTAAATCGAGCCCGGGACTTTCCTTTTCCCTTATCTTTTCTTCAATATTTTCTTTAAGTGGATTGAAAGCATATGAGATACCTGTATTTCGTGCAATTGTCAGACGTTCATCAATTTTATCAGAAACGAATATTTTTCCGGGATTTTGGGTTTTTGCAGCAAGCATTACGCTCATCCCAATTGGTCCAAATCCAAGAATCCCAATATTGAGTCCTTTTACGGATCCTGATTTTTTTACGGCATAGACACCAATTGCCAGGGGTTCAGAAATGGATCCATGATCGGGTGTAAGTTCACCATGAAGAGGAAAACAACTTTCCTCCGGCATGACAATATATTCCATCAGGCAGCCTTCAGCCTGGCCGGGACAACCCAGGAATCTGAGTTT
>JBBQJD010000085.1:0-16902 GCA_038325595.1 Bacteroidales bacterium
CTGAGCCCAAATTCCTGATGCCCGGTCGTGCTGAAGAAATGGCAGATTTGAAATCAATGTGCTTCGAACAACAGTGATACTGCTGCTTTGAACAAATGAAATAACTATTCATCACTCTGATTATCTGGATGTTACCCCCTCCCACTTTGGGGGAGAGCCTGTCCCGAGCATCGGGAGGGTCAGGGGGAGAGGCCAGGCAAAACCAGCAGATTTATGCAGTTTCGCCCCAGGCATTACGTGCGAACTCATCAAGTCATCTTGTTGCTTCAAAAAAAAAGCTGTTCCGAAGAACAGCCTCATATTAAATCAGTTTAGTACTAATTAAACTTATAGCTCAATCCAAGTGTCAGATATCCAAGGCCATAGCCAAGTTCTGCAAAACCAGCCAGATTATCACTGAAATAGTAACGGCCACCAAGATATAGAGCGAATAATGGATGAATTGTAGTGGAAGATCCCTTATCACCAAAAATATTGTAGTCAGAATAGGACTGTACTCTCAGACCTATTCCAACACCCCCGTATGTATCCACTTTTTCATTCTTTAAAAGGTCATAATGAATAGCTCCCCTGGCAGCAACAATAATATCGGTCCATGTCCAGTCATAAGCAGACGTCCATGCATATGTTGCACGTTTGAATCCAACAATACCTCCGATTGATAGCGGACCTACGTTCTCGATGTCTTTTATCCCTTTTTCCAGGCTAAGGCTAATCGCTGGCAATGATGTTGTTCCATAACCATAACCATACCATCCAAAACCAACACCTAAGTTACCAACCATATCTCCATTCTGAAATGCCTGGGCTTTTAAAGTGGATTGTGTTGCTGTTATAAAGGCAATGACCATAACTAAAATAAAGAGTCTAAGATTTCTTTTCATAATTTTTGAATTTTAATAATCGTTCTATATGAGGTTAAACAAAATTCTTGAATGATACATCAACTTTACAACAATCCTACATTCTATAGTAAATTTAAAGATTTTATCATAATCAAAAGCCAATTTTGAAAAAATAATAAGAAATAAGAAATATTCCTGTTTAACAAATGATACCCAACAATGTTCTGAATTACCCTTCAATATTAAACTAACCAGCGAAAACTACAAACATCACTGCCGCAAGAGTGGCTCCAACCAATGGTCCAAGTACAGGCACCCAGGAATATTTCCAGTCGCTGTCGCGTTTTGAGTGCAACGGCAGAAGGAAATGCATTATTCGCGGACCAAGATCACGTGCCGGATTAATTGCATATCCTGTTGGTCCGCCGAGTGACAATCCAAGTCCGAGAACAACAATGGCAACAGGCAATGCATTCAGTGAGCCAAGACCAACCTCAGGCTCAGCCATATACAACACTGCCAAAGCAAGCACATATGTTCCGATTACTTCAGTTATGATATTATGCCAGTAGCTTCTGATATTGGGAGTTGTACAGAAGACTGCAAGCTTCAGGTCTCCGTCGTCAGTTGCATCAAAATGCTTTTTATAAGCCATCCATACCAGGGCAGCTCCAAACATCGCTCCCAGCATCTGGGCACATATATATATAGGTAAGAGAGTTATTGAAAATTTGCCAGCAAGCACCAACGCCAGTGTAACAGCCGGATTAAGGTGAGCGCCACTGACCGGTGCGGCTATCAGTACTCCTGTAAACACCCCTACTGCCCATCCGGATGTTATTACGATCCAGCCGCTGTTATTTCCTTTTGTTTTATTGAGAAGGACATTTGCTACAACTCCTCCTCCGAATACAATGATCATTGAGGTTCCGAAAAATTCTGCGAAGAATGCATTCATGTTTTAAATATTAAATGATATTATAAAAACAAAATCAACTCCACCGGTTTCGATTCGGCTCAGCAGCCTGACCAGCGCTACTCTCCATCAGCCCAGACTTTTGCTGCTTTAACTGCCCTGTGCCATCCTTTAATCAGTAAATATCTCTGTGAATCATCGACCTTTGGTGAAAAAGTGGTTTCGATCTGCCATTGACTCCTGATTTCCTTCATATCACTCCAGTATCCGGTAGCAAGTCCTGCAAGGTAGGCAGCTCCGAGTGCAGTGGTTTCTGTAATTCTGGGACGGATGACTTTTGACTGAAGAAGGTCAGCCTGGAATTGCATCAGCAGGTTGTTGGCCGTAGCACCACCGTCAACACGGAGTTCCCTGATATGAATTCCTGAATCCTTTTGCATTGCCAGCAGGACTTCCAGTGTCTGGTAAGCAATACTGTCGAGGGCAGCCCTGGCAATGTGTGCCGATGTTGAACCACGGGTAATACCCACAAGAGTACCCCGGGCATGCTGATTCCAGTGTGGTGCACCCAAACCGGCAAAAGCAGGAACAAAATATACGCCATCGCTATTCTGAACCTTTGAAGCAAGCTTCTCAACATCACCTGAATTCTTGATTATTCCCAAACCGTCACGAAGCCATTGAACAACAGCTCCGGCAATAAAAATACTTCCTTCCAGGGCATACTGTGTCTCGTTTCCTATCTTCCATGCCACAGTAGTAAGAAGCTGATTTTTTGATTCAATTGGCTTATTTCCAATATTCATTACCATAAAGCAGCCCGTTCCGTAAGTATTCTTTACCATTCCGGGGTCAATGCACATCTGACCAAATAATGCAGCCTGCTGATCACCTGCTATTCCCGCAACAGGAACCGGAGTTGCAAAAATCCCGGCAGATTGAGCATAAACTTCACTCGATGACTTTACTTCCGGAAGCATACTGGAAGGAATATTGAATATTCTGAGCAATTCATCATCCCATTCAAGCGAATGGATATTAAACAACATGGTTCGTGAAGCATTTGATACATCTGTCACATGTACTTTCCCCCTGGTAAGATTCCACAAAAGCCATGAATCGACAGTGCCAAATGCCAGATGACCATCCTCAGCCAGTTTCCTTGCACAACTTACATTATCAAGGATCCATCTGATTTTAGTGGCAGAAAAATATGCATCTATAATAAGACCCGTTTTGTCAGATATCGTTTTGCTGTATCCCTCTTTCTTCAGAAAATCACAATAATCAGAGGTGCGACGATCCTGCCATACGATGGCATTGTAAACAGGCTTTCCCGTTTTTCTGTCCCAGACTATCGTTGTCTCGCGCTGATTGGTGATTCCAATTGCCTCAATATCTGAGCTTTCAATTCCCGCCTTTGTAATTGCCTCTAATGCTACTCCTGCCTGGGTTGACCAGATTTCCTCCGGATCATGTTCTACCCAACCCGGTTTGGGATAATACTGAGTGAATTCCTTCTGCGCACTTGCAGCCGGCATGCCATTCAGGTCAAATACAATGGCCCTTGAACTTGTTGTTCCCTGGTCAAATGCTAAAATGAATTTTTTCATATATTTTCTGAATCAGAATACAATCTAGGTATAATTTTTAACAAGTTTCATGTATGAATCGACCTGATCTTTCTGCCAATTCAAATTGTATCCAAACTCTTCAGCCATGATGCCGGCTGCAGTTGATGCGATTTCCGAACTCGCTCTGGCATTCAGAAACAATGCTCGTGTCCTCCTTGCAAGGAGATCTTCAACCGTCAAAGGCATTTCATTTCTGCAGATCCAGACCAACTCAGCCCTGGTATAAGGCAACCTCGGGTCAATAAGCATTCCCGATTCAGGATCGCAATCAACGCAGGATTTATCGATAAGAAAAAGTGTATAACCGAAGGCCTTAGATGGTCGTCTCCGTATTTATGGCGATGGGTTACCGGAAATTAACAAGATAATTAAAAATAGTACCCTTCCATCATCAGTCTTAGGGATCATTATAGCAGAACTGCTCCGGATGAAGCTTTTGTCAAGAACAATATGTACTCCCTGACTTGGCTTTATTGTCGTTTTTAATCCCGGATTATCCATTCTGGCAACATTATCAGCAAATACTCCAGTTGCATTGATTACGGCTTTAGCCTTAAGTATGAATTCCTCTCCGGTAACCATTTCCATGGCATTTACACCGCAGATTTTTCCGGCTTTATCCTTAATAAGTCCTGTTGCTTTAAAGTAATTAAGAAGAAGTCCTCCTTTATCTGCACATTTCTGAGCAAGTGCAAGCACCATGCGGGAATCGTCGAATTGACCATCATGGTAAATAACACCGCCAATAAGTCCCTGCGAATTTAATTGTGGCAATCGCCCGAGTATTGTTTTACGATTGATAAAGAATGATCTTCCCATGCTCAGCCTCCCGGCGAGCAAATCATAAAATTTTAAACCTGCTGTGTACTTGAAAGCATCACAGATGGTGTAAACGCCCGGTTGCTCCGCCGCCGATAATGATTATATCCCAAACAGTATCAGGCTGCTGCTGCAACTCTTTAATGAATAACCCGCGGTTCATGCAATAGCTGATTGACAAAATTCCCTGAAGCCCTGTTGCTGTAAATTCACCCGTAACCGGGCTTCAAAAAGAAATCAGGTAAGAATTATTTGTTGAGAAACTTAAGACAGACAGGACTTTTAACCTTATAATCCTTTGCAGGTCCTGTCGGTAGTCCGGTATTCTCATCAATTTTAAAAAATGAGATGTTTCCTGAATTCTGATTTCCAACAAGGAGAGATTTACCTGTGGGATCAATCACAAAATTTCTTGGCCATTCACCACCGCATGAAGTGCTTCCCGCAAGTGTCAGCTGTCCGTCTTTTTCTATTCTGAAGGTAACGATAGTGTTCTCACCCCTGTTCGAACCATAAAGGAATTCACCACTCTTACCGATATGTATATCTGCAGTGTAGCTTTTTCCCTGAAATCCTTCTGCAAGGGTTTTTACAGTTTGAATTAAACTAAGGTTTCCGGATTCATTAACCTTAAAAAAAGAAATGGTTGAATTAAGTTCATTAATCACATAGAACCTTGTTCCATCAGCATTGAAAGTAAAATGCCTTGGTCCGGCTCCTTTTTCAACCTTTGCTATGCCATTTGGAATCAGGTTCATCTTACCTGAATTATGGTCAAGTTCATAAATTAAAATCTGATCAAACCCAAGGTCCGTAACATAAATCCTTTTGCCTGAAGGATCAGGAGCGATCATATGAGCATGTGAGACTTTTCCGTCGTTTTTTTCGTATACTATTGAATCAGTGACACTTACAGGAATTCCTTTACTGTCGAGCTTAACAACTGCTATTGAACCTCCTGAATAATTTGCCAGAAACAAAAAATCTTCTTCTGATGACAATGAAATAAAGGCAGGCCCGCCATTGGGAACTGCCAGCTCATTTACCTTCGATATTTTTGATGTTTTTACATCATATTTTAAGGTTGTAATGCCTCCTGCGCGTTTGCCCTTGAATTTCATAACTTCATTTGCAGCATATATCATACCCCATTTTTCAGAAATGCAAAAATATGAAGGATTCGGGCCTGCATCTACAGAGGAAAGTAATTTCAAAGTACCCTCTTCATTGTTAAGATCAAAGAGATACAATCCCTTTTCTCCTGCTTCCGCGTATGTTCCTGTGAATAGTTTCAGGGGTTGACTGTTGCATACATTTGTAAAAACCATCATCAATGCAATTACATAAATGAACTTGTTGAATCTTTTCATATCTTTTTATTTGTTTGTTATGTTACAAAGCCAAGTAGCCCGGTTCTGTAATAATCCGGGATTACAGGCTCGTAGTCCTTTTTTTTGTAATTGATTCAGCTTCTTCAGACAGAACTATACTTCATAGCTGTCACATTCCCTGTATGCCTGAATAACTCTTGCTTCTCCCTCCTTTGTCCTGTTGCTCAATCCATGTTCCATACAGATGACACCCTGATACTTTTTGCTATGGATAAACCTGAAAACATTCTTGTAGTTTATCTCACCTGTTGTCGGTTCATTCCTTCCGGGATGATCACCGCAATGGAAAGCGGCTATCTCACTCCATGCAGCTTCAATATTTGGAATAAGATTGCCCTCGGTTATCTGCTGGTGATAAATATCGTTGACAATTTTACAAACAGGCCTGTTGACTGCCCTGGTTATTGAATAAGCCTGAGGTATACCAGTAAGGAAAAGTCCGGGATGATCCCTGATAGTATTCAGGGGTTCCAGAACTATTGTAAGTCCCGAATCTTCAACAACATCGCAGCAATATCTGAGATTATCAATAACATTAGCTTCCTGAATATCCCTGTGGAGTCTTTCATCATATCTTCCCGGAACCACAAGCGCCCACTTTGCACCGGTCCTCTTTGCAACTTCAACACCTTCCTTCATTTTATTGACCAGCATTTCCCGTACTTCCGGCTTGTTAAGAACAAAAGAAGTCACAGAGAAATCGGCATATAAAACAAATGGCCCAAGCTCCATCCCCAGACGAAGCAGTTCATTGGAGATCTTTTCCTGATCAGCAACAGGCCGGCCCATCAATCCATTGTCGAACATTGCTCTGAAACCCATATCATAACAGAATTTTATGTTATCGGTAATTTCTGTTCCGGCATGTTCCCTGAACATTCCAATTGACGGGGCATATTTCAGTTTGAACGGAGCTATTGCTTCAGTAACTTTCTGTCGTTTCTGGTCAACAGCAGAACCATATACTGCAGGAGCAGCAAGAAATGCAGCTCCTGCAACGGTTGCCTTTCTTATGAATTCCCTTCTTGAGTTATTCATAATTAATATTATTTAATGTATATACTTCGGAACCAACTACTCAATACCTGCAACATAGGGAAGTCCTGCAACAGGAATTTCTTTTGGAATGTCGACAGGACCAAATTCAAATACCTTTGGACCAAGCTTAAGGTCGGAGTTCATCATTTCCTCATAGGTTGTTTCTTTTCCTGTGTATGCAGATATACGTCCCATTATGGCAACCATGGTTGAAACAGCTGTATTTTCTGCCTCATTGATTGGCTTTCCGGTTCGGATAGCCGTTACCAGGTCGATATGTTCCTGAACGTAAGGATCAACCTTCACACTGTTACCCGGCTTACCATCTTTATCAAGCGGATATTCATATTTCCAGACCTCATTCCCGGCAAGGTCGGTGATGTTATTATGACAGTTGGTCGAGCCTTTTGAACCCTGTATTCTTTCTGAAACGTTATTGACGCAACCATTGATCTGACGGCACATGCTATGAACATGAATTCCGTTTTCGAAAGTATAGTCAACACTGAAGTTATCATACTGGTCTCCGGTTACACGGCGTAATCTCGAGCCAAAGCCGACAGCTTTTACAGGGTGTGAACCTGTGAACCAGTTAATAACATCAAGATTATGAACATGCTGCTCTACGATATGATCACCTGAGAGCCAGGTCCAGTTAACCCAGTTACGGATCATGTATTCCATCTCACTCCATGCAGCATTCGGATCGCGATGCCAGAGCTTTCCACCATTCCACCAGGCGTTACCTCCTGTTATTTCACCAATTGCACCCTCTGCAACCTGCTGCCAAGCAGCAACATAATCGCGCTGATGCCTGCGCTGGGTCCCTGTAACAATGCTTAATTCCAGACCCTTAGCCTTCTGTGCAGTTGCCATGATTGACCTTGCACCAACCGGATCAACACAAACAGGTTTTTCTGCAAAGACATGTTTTTTTGCCTGGATTGCAGCTGCCAGATGATCAGGCCTGAAGGATGGGGGCGTTGCCAGGATTATAATATCAACACCTGCATCAATTACTTTCTGATAAGCATCGAATCCTACAAAACAATTCTCCAAGGGAACATCCTGTCCCTTTTCTGCTTTTATCTTTTCCCTGCATGAATCAACACGATCCTTGAACGTATCTCCGAGGGCAACAATCTGAAGGTTAGGGCCAGCACTCAGGAAATTGATGGCAGCTCCTGAACCGCGGCCACCGCAACCTATTACTCCTGCCTTGAGAACAGGACCGTCGGGGGCAAGATCAAGCATCGTCGGAACTTCTACATCTTTTTTTGTATCACGGGCACAACTTGTTATTATAGCCGGAACAACTACACCTGCTACTCCAACGGTTGCTGCTTTACCAAGAAAACTACGTCTGGAAATACTGGAATTTTTCATTTTTATCGGATTTAGATGTTTTCACTTTTAAAATTACAACTTTCCTGTCTTTTTATCAAATTCACAAACAACACGGAAACCTACATTGAAAGAATCGGAATACCACCATATGCTTTTTGGCATCTGGGGATCGGTCTTCAACCATGCTTCTGTTCTTGCATAATCCCTGGCGGCACTTCTCACATCATCTGCCGTGTTTAAGAATGATCCGCCCCGGATTACGTGCTCTGTTCCCGTTTCCGGTCCTTTCGGATCTCTGACAACACCTTCCGGATAAAGTGAATATGCATCAGGTTTATACCAGTCGGAACAAAACTCAAACACATTCCCCGACATGTTTTTCAGGCCAAAAGGATTTGGTTTTACCTCATCAGGGGGTTGGGTTTTCGTTGAACTGTTGCCTCTGTAAATAACGTATGTATTGATTATAGCGGTATCATTTTTTGAGATTTTTGCTCTTAAACCTCTTTTTTCAAATTTTTTCGGATCGCCGGGGAAGAAATATGGATCGGATGTCCCTGCCCTGCAGGCATACTCCCACTCAGCCTCGGTTGGAAGGCGATATGTCTTTCCGGTGACAGATGATAACCATTTGCAATACGTTTCTGCCGCATGATAAGAGAAGGATATTGCAGGGCGCTTACCGAGACCCCATCCCTGATCGGGCTGACCGTAAGGTGGCGTTGCTCCTGATATCGCATCAAGATCATTCTTTTTTCTTGTACCTTCGGTGTCCGTTGAGCGACCCTCGGAGGCTGTCTGAACATAAAAGGCCAGGTATTCATCCCACGATACTTCTATCTCAGCCATAAAGAACGGGCTGATCTCCACCTCCCTGACAGGACCTTCATCTTCTTCCCTGAATGGTTCTTCAGGAGGACTTCCCATTTTAAAGGTACCGCCCGGAATAGCTATCATGTTAAATGAAATGGGAGATTTTGGAATTTTTTCAGTAAAATTCTCAAAATAAGAGACTTTTGTTGCCTCAGTATATATCTCTTTTGCCGCAGAGGAGACACTTCCGAATGTTGCATTGCTTCCATGTGTATATCCTTCAATATAATGACCGGCATTAAGATGGCAGTTTATGCAATGCAACTCATCGGTTTTTTTCGTCTGGGTATAATATAGATGCGCATCTTCCCCGGCTTTTGTAAGCTTGGCAGGGAAAAGATTTTCATGGCATCTGAGACAACTGTTTTCAAAAACATGATGCCTGGCATTGTCAAGTCTTCCCTTTGCTTCCCAGTCAAACGAGGCTGAATCCTTCATATAATAACCCCATACATCACGCAGGCCTGTTGTTACTTTTGCCCATAGATAATTCTCGCCTTTAGGCGGAAGATGGCAGTCAACACAACCTGTCCGTACTCCCGAACGGGTATCATAATGTACGGATTTTTTCCATGCTGCATCTGCCATTGGATGTATATGACACGACATACAAAACTTATTGGATGATGTCAATGTGATGGCTTTTCCACTGCCAACAATCAGTAATGCCCCAATAATCAACCCGGGAAAAAACCATAAAAGAAATCTCTTCATACACTATAATTTGAGAGGCTCCAAGATAAAAAAAATATTTTAAAGGTGGCAGGATTTTTTCAGGCATAAATATTTGTTGCAACATTTATTTAACCACAATGATCGCAAAGAATAGCAAAGATCACAAAGACATTTCATTGAAACAGTATCCTTAGCGGCCTTTGTGATAACTTTGCGGCCATTGAGGATAATCTATTTTGATTTAAAAAGAAAAATAATTTTAAGGGGAATCACTACTTTTATAACCTAATCTCATTTAAATGAAGAAAACATTCCTTCTACTTATAGTTCTGATATTTAACCTTACAGTTTTTTCCCATCCCTGGAAACCATCCCACTACGTCATTATTGACACCGACGGGGGCATTGATGACATAAGGACTATATCCATGCTGCTGGCTTCTCCCGATGTAAGAGTGCTGGCTGTTACAATCTCCTCAGGAACATTAAGTTACGAGAATGCATATCTGAAGATAAAAAGCCTTCTTAACTCGTACTGGCATGATGGTTTGCCTGTTGGTATCAACAGGGCTGGCACGTTCAGGTCACCTGAATTTCCGGTTGCCCTGAAGGCTGACTGGGGGAATGAAAGCAATCTGAATCACCAGAATGCTCCCGTGAGTATCAGACTTATTGATGAAATACTCACTGCTGAAAAGCAGGAAATATCATTTATCTGTCTCGGAGGAATGACAACAGCTTCAATGGCTGTAAAGGAGATTCCTTCGTTCAGTAAAAAAGTAAAAGTAATAATTTGGAGTGCAGGAAAATCTGACTACAGGAATGGTTTTAACTATCTGATAGATAAAAAATCATCTGAAACCGTCCTGAGTGGGAATATTCCTCTGAAAATAATAATAAGTCCGGACGAACCTGGTTTTTATGATGATGCCTTCTTGAAAAGTATTTCCGGCATACAAAACAGATATGCCGGAAAAATAGCAGCATTCTTCAATACTGCAGATGCAAAAAATCATGACTATTCCTTCACGGCAAATGATGAGATGGTGGCTTTGTTTATTCATTTTCCATCCCTTTTTCATACTGAGGATTCCAAAAGCAAAGTCATTCATTCTTCAGATATTAATAAACTGAAAGAAGGTTCCATAAAAATTCTGGCAGGTGAAACAGTTGCAGGAAACCAGGTTATTAAAGCTTTCCCTTCAGATCCATTGTTTTATTTTGATGATATACAGCCATATGTTACGGATATCATAAATAAATACGGGAGAGATGAATGGTCATCAGGTATTATTGCCAATGAGCTTCACCGCCATCTCGGCGTATTTGCAATTATCGGAGTTAAAATGGGAATAAGGGCGCGGGAATATTTCAACACGGGAGTTGATGAATTCAGAACAATCTCTCTTGCGGGATCAACACCCCCCCTGAGTTGTATGAATGATGGCATACAGGTAAGCACAGGGTCTACACCCGGACATGGTTTATTGACTGTTACCGATACTGATCATGCAGTTCCTTCTGCAGAATTCATTTATATGAACCGTAAAATAAAGTTGACTTTAAAGCCGGAAATTACACAACAGATCATTTCAGAATTAAAAGAAATCAACTTTATTCATGGACTTGACAGCAATATTTACTGGGAACTGGTGAGAAAGAATTCGATTAAATACTGGCTGGAACTTGACAGACACCAGATATTCATTATCGAAGAGAGTCCTGTCTGACCGGATCTTTGCGTCCTGTAGATAACTCTTTCCCAAAAATATGATTACATGCACTCCTTCCCACTTGGGGAAAGGCTGGGATGGGGTCTTAATAGTTTTAGGGTTTGATATTCCTGAATGTTAGGTAAGAGCCTTTGCGTTTTAATGGATTTCCTTTTTATACTTTATTGTACTCATCGAAAAAGTCATTCCCTTTATCATCAGTAATAATAAATGCAGCCATATTCTCAACGTGAATCTTTCTTACAGCCTCCATTCCAAGATCTTCAAAATCAACAAGTTCTACGGATTTTATATTCTCAGCTGCAAGAACTGCCGCGGGACCGCCTATCGAGCCAAGGTAAAAACCTCCGAATTTTTTACATGCATCAATCACCTGTCTGCTGCGGTTGCCTTTTGCAACCATGATAAGTGACCCTCCAAGACCCTGAAACCTGGGAACATATGAATCCATACGGCCTGCAGTTGTCGGTCCGAAGCTTCCCGAAGGCATGCCTTCAGGAGTTTTGGCTGGTCCGGCATAATATACAGGATGTTCTTTAAAGTATTCTGGCAAAGGGGTGCCATCATCAATCATCTTGTTGATTTTAGCATGAGCAATGTCTCTTGCAACAATAAGTGTTCCTCTCAGGTTTAATCTGGTTTTTACAGGATATTTTGTAAGTTCAGCAAGTACTTCCTTCATTGGCCTGTCGAGATTGATTTCAACCGGCTTTTCAAGTTCAGGAGCTTTTTCAGGCATAAACCTCTTTGGGTTCTTCTCTAGTTCTTCGAGGAAAATGCCATCCCCTGTTATCTTTGCTTTTATATTCCTGTCGGCACTGCAGCTTACACCTATACCAACGGGGCATGAAGCAGCATGTCTTGGCATGCGTATGACCCTGACATCATGAACAAAATACTTTCCTCCAAACTGGGCTCCTACTCCATATTCATGGCAGATCTTCTCAATTCTTTTTTCCCATTCGATATCGCGGAATGCCCTCCCCGATGAGTTTCCCGTAGTCGGAATATGATCAAGATACCCTGCTGATGCTTCCTTCACGGTTTTAAGGGTTGTTTCAGCCGATGTCCCCCCGATTACAAGGGCAAGATGATAGGGTGGGCAGGCTGAAGTGCCAAGTTCCTTTATCTTCTCCTTTACAAAGCTTATAAGGCTCGCTTCGTTGAGCAATGATTTGGATTGCTGATATAAAAATGTTTTGTTTGCTGAACCGCCACCTTTTGTTATAAACAGAAATTCATAGGTATTTCCTTCTGCAGCATAGATATCAATCTGAGCGGGAAGGTTTGAACCGGTATTTTTTTCTTCAAACATTGAAAGGGGTACAACCTGTGAATACCTCAGATTTTTCTCTTTATATGTTTCAAAAATTCCTCTGGAAAGATATTCGGCATCCTTTGCTCCGGTATATACATCTTCTCCCTTTTTTCCGATAACTATAGCTGTACCGGTATCCTGACACCAGGGCAGCTCTTCGTTCGATGAGATCACAGTATTGCGAAGCATGGTATATGCAACAAAACGGTCATTGTCAGTAGCTTCCGGATCATCAAGAATTTTTGCAAGTTTCTCAAGATGAGATGTACGCAGGTAAAATGAAAGATCCGATACTGCTTTTTTTGCAAGAAGTTTCAGACCTTCCGGATCTACCCTGAGAATCTTCCTTCCCGCTTCTTCACTAATATTCACAAAATCTTTTGTAAGGAGGGAATACTTTGTAAGATCCGTCTCAATCTGAAATGGTTTTTCATAGATGAATTCAGCCATGGTTTTTTGTGTTATTTTATTAACAGTGAATTTATTACAGCAAGACCAACAACAAAGATAATTATATCGGGCTTTAAATATTATATGCTATCGGGCATCATGCATAAAGCCTCATTGATTTTGACTTCGTCGGTTCTTCGTTAGCCCCTTACCCTGAAGGGTGAGAAGAACCGAGTATGATTCCCGATAATCACTAAATATCAATAAAAATCAGAAAAAAAAGAAATTTAAAAAATTGCTGAGAAACTGAATTTTTCTTTTGGTCTGATGCCTTTCTGAGTCATTTCAAGATTGCAGCATTCAACACTCAGATCGTGCTGAAAAACAAGGATATAGTTTTCTTCAAGGGCTTTTTTGAGAAGCTTCTCTTTTTCTTCAATTGTTTTTAATGATTCAATATCATAACTCATATTCCAGATTAGCGGAATATGTGCGGAAGTCGGAATCAGGTCACCGGTATATACTATCGTTTTATCCTTATACTTAATAACAGGGATCAACAGGCCGGGTGTATGCCCGTAACACATCTTCACAGAAAACCCGGGAAAAATTTCGCCCTCTTCATCTATAAGGTTTAGATGACCGCTCTGCTCAACAGGAAGAATATTTTCTTCAAGGAATGAATCAGCTTCACGAGGATTATTTCTTATCGCCCACTCCCATTGCTTCCGGCTGACATGATAAGTTGCCTTTGGGAAAGTAAGTTCATATCCGATTCCCTCTTCTTTTCTTTTAACTCCTCCTCCGCAATGATCGGCGTGAAGATGGGTGAAAAATACATCAGTAACATCTTCGGGATTGTAACCTCTGTTTATTAATCCCTGTATCAATCCTTCACCTCCGGATTTATGGACATGCCTGAAAAATTTTTCATCCTGTTTTTCTCCCCATCCCGTATCAACAAGTATAACATGCCCGTCAGTTTCAACGATGAGTGATCTTAATGTAAGCTGAATCAGGTTATTTTCATCGGCAGGATAAACTCTTGACCAGAGAACCTTCGGAACAACCCCGAACATTGCTCCTCCGTCAATTTTGAAATTGCCAATATTGTATAAGTGAAGCTTCATGCGATAACTTTATACAAAATTAGGGAATAATTGGCCAAAATTAAATCTTTTTAACCGCAAAGAACACTTAATAGAGCAAAGAACGGCTCGGCGGTATAATTAGTAAGTGTTACCCGACGACAGCACCGGGTAGAGTCCCGGTACTTTAGCCAAGAAATTTGAAATTATTAAGTCGATTAGGTTTGCGGGATGTGGTTGACAGCGCAGGGACGGCTTATTTTATATCAAATTCCCCAAAAATAGGAAGTCTTCTTTTTATCAATCGAGATAAATGTGAAGAGTTTATCATGTCAAGATAGAGTTGTCAAGGTAGCGTGGTCCGGGCAGGCAGAATTGCTATCATCATTCCGGGACGGGCTTTAAACCTCTTTTGCTACCATTGGCTTGTGGGAAGGCTAGCAGGGGGTAGCAAATGTGGTTTACAGCGACGGGACAGTTCTGTTTAAGCACCTGGCTCGATTTGAAAGTTGCCATTCATTTATGATATGCTTTCGCCACGTCAGTCACATGTTGACTAGTGATGTAGTAAACACTATATCAATGATCTGTATAGTATTTTATGGTTAAATATATATTGCTTATCAAATTTATTAATTTTTTTTTCATAAGGAAATAAACAAAGGTGTGTTTAATACTTGTTAAACTTTCAATACATTCTAGCAACGGTTTAAAGGTTCATTATCAGCATTCAGTTTTGGAATTGATTTCATGAGCTGCAAATGTACATTACAGCGAGTGGAAAGTTTCGTTTAAATCAATTTTTCATAACATGAGTCCCATTGCAATGAACAGATTTCCACTCATCATTTACTTTTTTCAGAACATATGTCCATGCTACTTGTTTGCAGACCAGTGTATCTCCTTTTTTTGTTTTTATCGCCCAATCAAAATCTACTGTGTATGAAGCGGCATCTTTTGATATAACATATACATACTCATTCTTCATACTAACATAAAGCCATCTTTCCATGGAGTTTGCCCATTCAGAAAAACTCTTTGTCAAATAAGCTCTGTCAACAATCAATTCACCATCTCCTCCAAAAACAAAATCTTCATTATCAATATAAATATCAGTCATTTTTTCAGGAGTAAGGCTTCTTTCATCCTCAAAAGCCTTATGCATTCTCATTTTTATTTCAGCGGTAATTAAAGCAATTTCTTCCTGAGAAGGTTCGCAGGATTGGTTTTTGCAGTTTTGCATTATTATACAGAATACGAGCAAAATAAAATAAAATTTAGCATTAACTCTTAGATTCATTTCTTATATAAATTATAATAGGTTATTGTTTTCAGTAATTTAATTCATCAAGGCTAATTGATTTACGATATGAAGGTTTTAATCCTGTTAATTCAATTTGGTTTTAATGTTCATATGCCTTTTTGTGCAGTTCAGGTTAATTATCAATTCAACAACACACTAAGATTCCGTGCCAGGATGAGATAATCATCAATCAGACCCAGCTTGCTCAGTTTCTTTTTGGTTGAATTTGGAATTTGTTCCAGTGGTATTCCATTAAGTATAGCGAATGTTTCATATTCAGAGAACTGTTCCCTTTCTTCTATCCATCCAACATTCTTCTTATTTTCAGGACATACATTTTGACATATCATACAACCAAATAAACAGTGATGAAGGTTCGAATCAATATTTTGCGGAAAGTTCCCGGAATGCTCATTATGGAAAGCCAAACAACGTTCTGCATGTAATAAAAACCGATCTTCATTAATTGCTCCTAAGGGACAAGCTACAACACATGTCCTGCATACCTTGCATCTTTCCATCATGACAGTATATCTCCAGTTATCTTTTAAACATGGCAGGTCCGTATAAAAAGCCACTAGTCGAAAAAAACTTCCCTCACCCGGAATATAACAAATATTATTTCTTCCATATTCCGCCAGACCACTACGAACGGCAAAAAGCTTTAAAGGAATATATGTTGAAGCCAGATGGTAGCTATATGGTTGGATGATCTTTTTTAAGTGGTGTTTCAGTTCTGCGTCAATCGAATAGTCATAGGTTGGTGGAATATACATTGAATGATCGAGTCCCAGATAGCGAAAAATCAGAAGGATAGTCGGTTGGGGAACAGCAATGATTATAATAGATTTTGGCTCTTTAATATTGCTATATGGTTGGTATCGAAATGTTGTAAGGCGTTCCTGATAGAACTCTTCAGAAAAAGAACCTTGATCATGGCGCATATAAAGTTCGGCTTCAATCTCGTTCAAATGATTAATTGATACTATTTTTACGAAACATCCCGCCTCTTCCAGCCATGAAAGGAGATGACTAATAATTCCCTCATGGTTCATTGATTTCATGATAGTCTCCGTACTTATTGAGTGGTACATTAAATTTCATCTTCTAAACTTAAAGGTTATTAAGCATAACTGTTAGTTGGATAATAACAATCATTTTAAAAATGGAACCATTAAAAAAGGTATGCAGTCTCCAACAAAATGAACAATAATGGCAGGTACCAGTCCTTTTTTATAATATATATAGGCCAATGCGATGCCAGCGATCAGAGATATTAATGAGCCGGCATGAAGCAAAAATGCAAAGGTCAAAGCTGAAATTACAGAACAGATTAGGAAGAGAAATATTTCCGATCGGATGATTTTTCGGGCAGCATCCCGAAGCGAATCACAAATAAAGCGATGCGCCGGATGTAATTCTTTAAGGTACTCATACTCTGACCACGCAGAGTAACCTGTTGGTCCAGCTTATGAACGACATTTTCAAACTCAGGAACAAGAATTATTGCCTGTTCAACAATTGTAAAACCC
>JBBQJD010000086.1:0-16579 GCA_038325595.1 Bacteroidales bacterium
TATTCTTATTATTTAAATCTGAGACTTATGATTTTCAGAAACAAAAGAGTACAACAGAACCGCACGGGAAGAATGCTTTTTTCTGCATTTTGTCTGACAGGGGCAGCCATAACAGCATGTAATGAAAAAGCTCCTCAAAAACCAAATATCATCTTCATTTATGGCGATGATATAGGTTATGGCGATCTCGAATGTTATGGTGCCAGATCAGTCAGGACTCCCGCTGTAAACAGGCTTGCAAGCTCGGGAATAAGGTTTACAAATGCATATGCATGTGCAGCTACAAGCACTCCATCACGCTACGGGCTTCTTACCGGAGTTTATCCCTGGCGCCGTAATGACACCGGTGTAGCACGAGGAGATGCACCTATGATAATCAGGAAAAATCAGTATACCGTCGCTTCTTTATTGCAGGATGCAGGCTATTCAACAGCTGCTGTCGGAAAATGGCATCTGGGAATGGGCGAAGGTGAGTTTAACAGTCAGAACTGGAATGGCCTGATAACCCCGGGACCTCAGGATATTGGATTTGGTTATTCATATTTAATGGCAGCAACGGGAGACCGTACGCCATGTGTATTTATTGAGAATCAAAGAGTTGTGGGCCTGGATCCTTCTGATCCTATTGAAGTAAGCTATGAAGCTCCGTTTGAAGGAGAACCTCTTGGAAGCACTCATCCTGAGATGCTTACAATACATCCAAGTCACGGTCATGATATGGCTATTGTTAACGGAATAAGCCGTATTGGTTACATGAAAGGCGGGAAATCTGCCTTATGGAAAGATGAAAACATCGCAGATTCCATAACATTGAAAGCAGTCCAGTTCATTGAAAAAAATAATTCTGAAACAACAGGCAAACCTTTTTTCCTCTACTTCTGCACCCAGGACATTCATGTGCCCAGGGTCCCGCATCCGCGTTTCAATGGCAATACAGGAATGGGTCCCAGAGGAGATGCAATAGCTGAATTCGACTGGTCAGTCGGACAAATCATCGAGACATTGGAAAGACTGAACCTGACAGAAAATACTATTATTATCCTGTCAAGCGATAATGGCCCGGTTGTCGATGACGGATATAAAGACCAAGCTGTAGAGCTTCTTGGTGATCATAAGCCTACAGGTACTCTGAGGGGAGGCAAATACAGCGCCTTCGAAGCAGGTACGAGGATCCCGTTCATCGTTTCATGGCCCGGGAAAGTAAATCATGGAGTCTCTGATGCTCTTGTGAGCCAGGCTGA
The DNA here is from genome assembly GCA_038325595.1 of Bacteroidales bacterium. Classification (GTDB taxonomy): domain Bacteria; phylum Bacteroidota; class Bacteroidia; order Bacteroidales; family VadinHA17; genus LD21. The sequence goes on from JBBQJD010000086.1 coordinate 1,242, forward strand.
TTTCTTCGCATCACTTGCACAGCTTACTGGGCAGCCAATACCTGTAAATTCAGCAACAGACAGTCAGAATTCACTCGATACATGGCTCGGCAGATCAGACAAAGACCGTGATTTTGTGGTTCAGCAATCAGTATCAGGAACATTGTCGATTATAGATAAAAATCTGAAATATATAACTCCCTCAAAAGCTGAAAAGATTAGTCTGAACACAGGAATTGAGCTTGGAAATGATACAATACCTCAGCTTTATGATCTGGTCAATGATGCGGGTGAGAAAAACAATATTGCGTCAGAAAACCCTGGGAAAGTGAAAGAATTGGAAGCAGAACTTGAGGCAATGAAGTCGGACATCCGTGAGTGAGGGATTGCTTCGTCGAACTGCCTGCGCAGTACTCCTCGCAATGACCGTAATCTAAGTATCTTACCTGTACTGTCATTGCGAGGAGCTTGCGACGAAGCAATCCCTAAAACCCGGTATGAATGACAAAAAAATAGTCCCCCTCTTTGCATCCAGGGGTGAGTTTATGAAGTTACTTTTCTACACTCCTTTTATCCTCGTCTTGTACTCCGCCAGACAATCATCAAGTCTTTGACGTGAAGTAGTATCCCCGGGGACGTTATGTGACGGATGAATATATAGTTTCACACCCCTGTCTGCGAGGATCTCAGCAACAGTTGTCACTGTCATCCAAACACATGTGATGAATGCCATGGTTGAAACTGGTCCTATTTTATCCTGATGATTTTTAAGAACTACAGAAGCATCCTGAAGCGGAGCACATGTGTCTACAACAAAATCAGCAAGATCGAAAATGGTTTTTCCGCATGAATGCCTGGTCTGTTTTCCTTTTGCCTCTGATGCAGATCCGAAAACAACCACTTTCATTCCTCTTTTCCTGGCTTCAAGCGCCACATCAATATTAACATTATTAATGCCGGTATGTGAGAAAAGCCACATGGTATCATTCTTATCGAACTCATAGCTTTTCATTATTGCCTCACCGTATCCTTCCACTCTTTCAAGGAACAGGAACTGATGCACGCCCATTTCACCCGTGATCCTGGTAAAAAAAGTCAAAGGCAGCTCCACCATAGGATGAAAGCCTACAAACCCGCCGATCCTTGGATACATTTCTTCAATCGGAATGGTTGCATGTCCGCAGCCAAATGTATGCACCCAGCGGTTCTTCTGGATTGTGTCTGCCATAACTTCAGCAGCCTTGTAGATATTGTCCATTTGTGTTTCCTCAATACGGGCCATAATATCCCTGGCGTTATTGAGCCATTGTTTTGCTAACATAATTAATTGATTTATAAATGATTATTATTTAGTTTTTAGTTTTTTCAGGATTATAACAAACAGCAAAATCATTATGACACATATTGCAAATGCAATTGTTATCAGATGCCGGATCCCGAAGTTCTGAGCAATTATTCCCGTTCCGTAATTTATCAGCATATTGCCTGTCATGGCGAGAACAAATACAATGCTGAAAGCGGTTCCGGACAGATCGGGATATCTGCTTCCCGCCAGTCCAAGCATAGCAGGAAAACCTGCAGCCAGGCCGGCTCCGAGGATAATAAATCCTGCAATATCAAGGTTAAATGAAAATGCTCCTTTCAATAATGCCAGACCGATCAATATCAATCCAAAAGATGAGAATAACAGGTTTCTCACAGATACATTCCTGAAAACGCTTCCTGTAAGCAATCGCATAACAGTAAGCCCGGCCACAAATGATGACAGCGCAAAAAGCGCTTTACTGGCAGGAACAGATTGCTCTTCAATGAGATATGATGTTGTCCAGTTGTTTATGATCCCTTCGAAGCCGCTCTGAAGAAACAGGAAAAATCCAATGAGTATCAGTACATTATCCTTCAAAAGTGATAAGCTTTGTTTAAGAGGAACACCCTGCTTTTGTTTAGGCGGAGGAAACTTAATGATCAGGAAAAATATTCCAGCTGCAAGTGATAGAAAACCCACACTGCCCAGTACAACTTCATAATTAAAACGTTTTTCGAGAATACCCGATACAAGCGGCATTCCAAGAGCACCAAGTCCATAAAATACTCCAAGCAGGCTGAGATTAGCGCCTTTACCGTTTTCGCTAATGTCTGATACCAGGGCATTCGTGGCACCGTTGACAGCGCCTCCCCCAAAACCGAAAAGATAAATATAAATTTTAAGCAATCCCGATGATGGGGCAAATGCAATGCCTTCGAATCCGAAGAACATGAAAATGCATGAAATTGCCAGTAAAACCTTGTATCCGTATTTATCTACTATAGGGCCGAACAGCAATGATCCCGTAAGAACGCCGATTGGCAGGATTGAAAATAATGTCCCTGCAGCAATCTCATCCAGGTTCAGCTTATCCCGCAGTTCCGTGGCAACAGATCCAAGGGTAATGATTGATATTCCGAATAATAACATCCCTGCACAGGCTGCCCAGAAAACTACTCTTTTTTTATACATCACATAGATTTAGAATGATTAAACCCCGGTAAATGCTTTAATGCCAGGTATCCGGCGCCATATACCCCTGCATCACCGCCCAGAGCGGTAACATCCATGATTACCTTCTTAATGCTTACAGGCTGGGCCCATTTTTCTGCTTCTTTTCTGATATCGGGGATGAATTGTTTTCCGGGACCAAAAACTCCTCCGCCAAAAATAATTTTTTCAGGATCAAAAAGACTTACAAGATTTGCGACAGCCATTCCCCAGAATTCAATGCATAGTTCAATCACTTTCAAAGCAAGCCTGTCACCGGCAGTATAAGCTGCAAATACATCAACTGAAGTAATGGCTTCTGCTTTCTTTGCGGAAAGTATTCCTTTATATTTTTTTTCTTCTTTTAACAGTTCCCTTGTCACTTTTGCAATTCCTTCGCCGGATGCATAATATTCGAAACATCCGCATTCAATATATTTGCTGTAAAATGGCCTTTCCAGTGCCATCCAGCCAATACAGCCAGCAATATCATTATTGCCGCGAAGTATCTCCCCATTTACAAGTATACCCGCCCCGATTCCTGTTCCTACTGATAAAAATATCGCATCCCTGCAGCCCTTTGCATTTCCCTTCCAGGATTCTCCAAGGATATAGCATGCTCTGTCGCTGTCGATTGTAACACTGATATTACCGGCAACCTGTTGTACCTCTTTAAGCAACGGATAATCTTCCCAGCCGGGGATGTTCGGAGCCCATACGGTACCCGAAGATATATGACTGATTCCCGGGACTGATATTCCAATAGCGACTATATTATCTTTCTGATTTTCTGAATATTGCATTAGTCTCACTACATTGTCAGTAATGTAATCGCCGACAGCTGAACCCTGACGGTTTTCCAGGGAAAATGCTTCTTTTAAAAGTATTTCTCCCTCATTTGAAAAGATGGCAAGGGCAAGCTTTGAGCCTCCGAGATCAATCCCCAGTAGAGCCATAATAATGTGTCTTCAGTATTTGAAATAAAGATAAATCAATAATACAGTTCAGCAAATTACTTTCTGGATATTAATTTTTGACACACTTCTTCTTGAATTCAAAATTCTGAGAACCTGTATTTCTTCCTTTATTATACGGTAAATAATGCAATGAGATTCGAGAATTATCCAACGATATATCTTAGATTTTGTAGGAATATGACGACATTCAGAAAAGAGCGGCCAGTTTGTCGATAGTCCGTCAATAAGTTTCCAAATTTCATTTTCATAAAGTTCTCCTTATTGGAGACCAAAAGTCTCTATGCCATATAGAAAAATATTATCAAGATCAATGGCGAATAACCTGGATACTTTTACCTGGAGTTTCTTTCCTTCCTCCATTCTTCCAATAATTTCTTTGATTCTTCAACAGTATAAAAGGGACCTTTCTCAGCTTTCTTTATTCCGCTTTTAAATTCCTCTTTAGCGATTGAGGTACCTGGAAGTGACCACTGATCTTTTTCTCCGGATTTTATGACTTTTGTTTTCATAAGTGTCTTCCTTCTCTTTTTTCCTGTTAATCGTAAAAAACAAAGATACTCTATGTAGAGTCAAAACAAAATTATGCATAGCGAATATAAATAATCTAAAAATATCTCGATTCTGGTATTTAGGATCTAATTCTTTCATCAAAACTCTAAAAACAACCGGGAAAATCATATTTTCATACTGGAAATGCTAATACTAAGGCAGTTAGCCGAAATATTGCCCGCTTTTCCTTTAAGACTTTATTACTACAAAAGTTGAGTTCGATATCTTCTTGGTATTCCATTCTGGAACATCAAGGTGCGTGATCATCGTAAACCTCAATCTGTCTTTACTGAAAATCAGATATAAATTTGATAAATTTGATGTAAACTCATATCTTACTGAAGAAGTCGGGGTGTACATTAATATAAAGCAGAAAGCAGTCAAAAAGATATTTCATTCAGATTACCGAAATATGGAACATAAAAAGTTTAATTTGCCGTAAAATTTTATATTATTGTTAATCATAGGCGAGACTCAAAAACATTAACCACAAAATATTATGAGAAGAAGAGAATTCCTGGGAAAAACACTCATCGGATCAGCCGGAATGGCTCTTGGTGCCTCCGGTTTATTTACCACTTCCTGTAAGGGAGCAAATGACAAGATTGTACTTGCACTGATCGGATCAGGGGGAAGAGGACTTGATACCATAATCAGCTGCTGCCAGGCTAACACAAACGTTGAGATCAAAACCGTATGCGATGTAAATGACCTGAAGTCTGCAAATGCGGTAAACCAGATTGAGAAACAGCTTGGCTACAAGCCGCTTGCAACAAGGTACATGAAAGAGGTATTTGATGATAAGGATATTGATGCGGTATGGATCGCAACTCCCGATCACTGGCATGCTCTTGCCACAATCTGGGCCTGTCAGGCAGGAAAAGATGTATATGTAGAAAAAACTCCCTGCAATTGCATCTGGGAAGGAAGAAAAATGATTGAGGCTGCAAAAAAATACAGGCAGATAGTTCAGGTCGGATTTCAAAACAGAAGCGGTGCATATACTATTGCGGCTCGCGATTATATCCAGAATGGAAGCCTTGGACAGGTTGTTCATATCAGAATTTTTAATCTCTTACCGGGGGTGAAATGGATGCCATCTCCCGAAGAAGCAGTTCCCGCCGGCCTCGATTGGGATGCATGGCTCGGGCCTGCTCCTTTCCGTCCATACAGTCCAGGACTGGCTGGTGGATGGATAAATTACTGGGATTATAATCCGGGGTCATTGAACGATGCCAGTCACCAGTTTGATCTGACACGCATGATCATGGGCGATCCGGGTCATCCGAAATCAGTTTATGGATGGGGTGGAAACCATATATGGAATTCAGAAAGGGAAACCCCTGAAGTACAGTCAATTACTTTTGATTATGAGAAATTTACAGTTACATGCGAAAGCGGTAACACTACAAATTATATGTCAAAAACACCAACTGATATCCGTATGGATCCTGCACTATTTCCTGAATGGAGGACAAATGCTGACAGGATAGAGATCTATGGAACTCTCGGAGTCATGTACCTTGGAAGAACTGGTGGCGGCTGGCAGGTATTCGGACCAAAAGAGGAAATTGTGGCCCAAAGCGGCGGCATACATCCCGATAAGGAGCATCAGATCAATTTCATTGAATGCATAAGAAGCCGGAAGCAGCCTAATTCAGTCCTGCAACAGGCACATCTGAGCGCTTCGCTGGTACATTTTGCCAATATTGCATACAGGACGGGAAATAAGCAGCTCGTATTCGACAGTGAGAACGAAAAGTTCATCGACAATGATGATGCAAATAAATTGTTGAAAGTATCTTACAGGGAAAACTATACCGTACCGGAAAAAGTATAAACTTTCTAAAGCCGGTATTTAAAGTAAAATGTAAGTTGATAAAATGAAGATTTAAATAAAAATAATATGTCAAAAGCAAATGATAAAGTAGTACTGTCACTGATCGGTGCCGGGGGAAGAGGAACTCAGAACATTCTCAGCTTTATGAACTGTTGCAAGAATATAGAGGTTAAATATATCTGCGAAGTGGATGAGGAAAGAGGAGGCCGCGTGATTGATGAGATTGGAAAGCTTCAGCCCTACAAACCTCAACGTGCAAACGATATGAGACGGGTATTTGAAGATAAGGACGTTGATGCAGTAGTTATCTGCACTCCTGAACATTGGCACACTCTGGCTACAATCTGGGCCTGCCAGGCCGGAAAGGACGTTTATGTAGAGAAAAATATCTCCATGAATATTCCCGAGGGAAGAAAAATGATTGAAGCCGCTGAAAAATACAACAGGATAGTGCAGTGTGGCTTCCAGAACCGGAGCGGTCAGTATAATATATTGGCACGCGATTACATACAAAGCGGAAAGCTTGGTAAAATTGTTGCAGTAAAAGCATATTGCATGCTGCCGGGAAATAAACCATGGATGGTAAAAGAAGATACTGAAGTACCGGCAGGCCTCGACTGGGATCAGTGGCTCGGCCCGGCTCCGAAGGTGCCTTATAATGTAAGCAGGCACAAAGGATACAACGAATATTGGGATTACTCCTGTGGCGTACCCCTTGCAGATTGCTGCCATGTAATCGACCTTGCAAGAATGGTGGTGGGCGATCCGGATGAACCGAAATCGACCTTCTGTGCAGGAGGAAGGGTGCTGTACGATGACAAGAGAGATATACCTGATAATCAGACAATAACATATGATTTCGGGGACTTCCCGATGACCGTGGAAGCTTCAACATACGGCGAATATATGTCGAAGGCCACACCGGAGATCAGGTATGGCAATCTTTTTCCCAACTGGCCTTTTAACAGCGACCGTATGGATATCTATGGCACCGAAGGTATGATGTATCTTGGAAGACATGGAGCAGGGTGGCAGGTGCTTGGATCTGACTCGAAAGTTCTTGCCCAGGAATATGGCTATTTCCCCGATGAAGTTCATCAACAGAATTTTATAGAATGTATCCGTACCAGGAAAACTCCGAATTCAAACCTTGAGCAGGCCAATAAAAGCGCTAACCTGGTCCATCTGGCTAATCTTTCTTACAGGGTAGGGAAAAAACAGCTTTATTACGATAATGCAGCTGAAAGGGTGATAAATTCAGAAGAGGCGAATGAAATTTCAAAAGGATTTCACAGAAAAGGATACGAAATACCGGAAATAATATAAAATATGAGTTTTTTAAGTAGAAAAATGGTGAAAACAGGTTTGATCCTGTTTTCAGGAGTATTGGTATTGGCAATTATAACAGCTATTGTCGTTATATCAGGAACGCGGGGAAGGACATTGATTCAGGTTGATATTCATCAGAACAAAAAGCTCATCCGTTTGTCAAATTTTGCAGAGCCCCCTCAATTTGCAATTTGGCTCCAGAATAAGGAAACAAATGAACTGAAGACAGTATTTGTAACACACCGGGTGGCTGCAGGCGACTGGGAAGGAAAAGCCAATGTTCCCGTAGCACTGCCTCAGTGGTTCAGGCTGTTCAGAGGTAACGGGAAAAATCCTGAATCCGGTGATGCAAAAAAATCAGATATGGTTATTACGGGGGCAACTCCCAAGGATGATTTTTTTTCAATAAGGGTCGAGGTAAAACCGGGATCTGAATGGCTATGCTGGATCGAAATGAATCTGGCCGGCGACTTTAATGAAGCCTTTCCTGAATTTGACAGGGCTTCTTTCAAGGAGGATGAGTTCAGCAACGGACAACCTGCCCTGCTGTTTAAAGCTGATATTAAAGCAATTGAAAATCAAACATTCATACCTTCCCTGGATGCACAGTCTTTATGGGATCAGGGTGATGTAAAAATTGAACCGGTCAGCGATGGAATAACTACCGCAAGAGATGTTTTTGATGAAATAAAAATTTCTGTGATAAAGCCGAAACCAAAATTGATCGATAAAAACAGAATTCAGGATATTTAGACATCAGATTTTGGGCTGGATGTATTAAGTGTAATTTTTACACTTTTAAATTTACGACTAATAACAACATCTCATGGGAATAAATGTGAATATCATGAATTTAAACATCTTATTACTAGATTCTTACCCACTTTACAGCCTTTTTCGGTATCTTGCAAACTTTCCACTTGCGAACTCCAAATGCTATTTCACATTCCAAAAAGATAAACAAACAGATAATGAAAACACTAAATAAATTAGAGTTTCTGCCAAAAATTGGTGTAATTTTGGTCTTCTCCTTACTGGCAACCTTTACCCTCTCAGGTGCAAACTTTGTCAAAGTAGCAACAATCGGCGTCGCACCGGCAGTTGACAGCAAACAGGATCCTCAGCTGATCGTAAAACAGGTTATAGAATTCTGGCAGACTGAACTCAACAAGGTACTGCCTGATAAACCCGATCTTATCGTTCTCCCTGAAGTATGCGATATGTCAGATGCAGGAAATGAATACCTGAGGGTACGCAAAAATCAGGTTCTCGATTACTTTGCTTCAGTGGCGAAATCTCACAGCTGTTACATTGCATTCGGAATGTTACGTGAAGAAAGCAAGGATGTCTGGAAGAATTCGTGCGTGATAGTAGACAGAAAAGGTGGAACTGCAGGCATTTACGATAAGAACTTTCCCACAATCGGAGAGATGGAAAATGGCATCAGGCGGGGTAGTGTCGCTCCTCTGATCCAATGTGATTTTGGCAAGGTTGCCGTGGCAATTTGCTTTGATCTTAACTTTGAAGAGCTTCTCGAACATTATGCAGCAGAAAAACCTGATCTCGTAATATTTTCTTCCATGTATCACGGGGGACTGGTCCAGGGTGCATGGGCTTACAAATGCAGAGCCCACTTCATAGGTTCTGTATATCGCGGCAATCCTTCAGAAGTAAGAAACCCGATGGGGGATGTTGTAGCCACAACAACAAATTATTTTGATTTTGTCGTAACTGAAATTAACCTGGATTCCAGACTGGTTCACCTCGATTTTAACTGGGACAGGCTCACTGCATTAAAAAAGAAGTATGGTCCTGCTGTCACTATTACTGATCCCGGAAGGCTGGGAGCTGTACTGGTTGCAAGTGAAGACAAGAATATCACTACCGATGAGATGATTGCTGAATTTAAACTTGAGCTCCTCGATGATTATCTCAACCGGGCCAGGAATTTTCGTTTGAAATAACAGGGATTTTAAATTCAACTTTTAATTTTTTTTATATATTATTACCTCAATATGAGACAGTTGCAAATTTTTCTACTATCGATAATATGCATGATTTTTGCCAGTCCCGCTTATGTTTCAGCCCAGGAGAAAGCAGAAACTGAACGGACCGATGCTTATGCAGCGCAGCTGGAAAATTATCTTAAACAGTATCTCGTCGATCAATATGATGAAAGGGCAGCCAAAGCCTGGAATCGCGATTACAGCAGTATTGATGCCTTCGTAAGAAGTGTTGAACCTAACAGGGCACGGTGGAAATCTGTTGTAATAAAGCCACCTGTGCTGATAAAATCCGGACCGGTCAGCCGAAAACCGTTTGTGATTGAAGGAATAAAAGGCGAATGGCTTGAAATACCTCTGGGACCCATAACAGCCCAGGCTTTTCTTGCATTGCCTGAAGGCAGCAAACAGGGTAAACTGCCCCTGGTGCTTGTTCAGCACGGGATAGGCAGTACGCCTGAAACTCCTTTCAGGGGGGGTGCTTATCATGAATATGCAAAAGAGCTTCTAAAGGCCGGATTTGCAGTAGTTGTTCCAATGAACCTGATGTCCATTGAACGCCGCAACAGGATTGAAAGACTCTGCCGGCTGGCTGACATCTCTCTACCCGGAATAGAACTTGTAAGGGCTCAATATCTTTTAGATGAAGTACTGGCTGATAAAAGGATCGATCCTGAAAGAGTCGGTATGTGGGGGGTTTCCCTGGGCGGAATGGCTACTATGTTCTGGATGCCACTTGAACCTCGCATCAAAGCTGGTGTTGTATCTGCATGGTTCAATCACAGACGCAACAAGATGGTTATACCGGATGACCGTTATGTGAGCTTCCTGGTAACTCAGGAAGATCATGCATTTTTCACGGGCTGGTTAACTGAATTTTCAGATCATGATGTCACTTCTCTCATTTGTCCGCGCCCGTTACTTATACAGCATGGTAAAAAAGATGCGATTGCACACTGGCCTCAGGTAATTGAAGAATTCAATGTTGCCAGGACACATTATGAAAAGCTGAATATTGCAGAAAGAATTCAGCTCGATGTCCATGAAGGGGCACATGAAGCAATTATTAAAAGCGGAGTGGATTTTATGACCAGATGGCTAAATACTGTAAAAAAATAAATTTGAAATAATCAGGTTTAAACATCCCCTAAATCAGAAAGCTATGACACCATTTAAAAAATCAGCACTAATCACAACTGTACTATTAACTTCCCTGATCTTATCCTGTAAAAACAAAACAGCAAGCCAGGAAGGATGGCAGGATCTGTTTGATGGCAAAACTTTGAACGGATGGAAGGTTTTAAATCAGGACTGGACAAATCCTGACAGCAAACCCGACTTCTATGTTGAAGATAATATGGTAGTTTGCAACACTGTCATGGATGCCGAGGGAGGCTACCTTGTAACGGAGAAGACATATGATGATTTTATTCTGGAATTTGATGTAAAAACCGACACCTCGCTGAACTCAGGTCTGCAATGCAGGAGCCGGGTATGGGAAAAAGATACCTCAACAGTATACCTTGCCGGTGATGCTGCCGGAACTAAAAAAGAAACTAAATGGCCGGCTGGTTATGTATGGGGATATCAGATTGAGATTGATCCTACGAGCCGTGCATGGTCAGGTGGCCTTTACGAACCCGGAAACCGCGGCTGGCTTGTAAGGCTCATTGATAATGAACCTGCACGTAAAGCCTTTAAACCAATGGACTGGAATCATTTCAAAATAGAAATGAATGGACCCGTAATCAAAACATGGGTCAATGGAGTACCGGTTGTCGATACCAAAGATGATATGTCATCAACAGGATTTATCGGGATCCAGTTTCATGGAGCTTATCACGAATGGCAAAAAGATAAAAAAACATTCTGGAAAAACATGAAGATCAAAGAGTTATAAGCTATTTCTTTAATTCTTTTATTCACCACGGGGTTCGTGGGTTTCACGGATCAAATCACGGAAGCATTGTTTATGAATCCTGGTTAAAATATTCCATCAATAAAATGCGGGAGCCTCCCCTAATAATTATTCCGTAATCTTATAAAGATGAACATCGTAGGGAGAAAATTCATCAGCAAACCTCCCATCAGTTATTTTGATAGTTCTGGCTTCTCCTATGACTTCTGCAACAGTACCGTCTGCAACACTGAAATTCACAGTTGTAAAACCGCATCTCATTCCAACTGCAAAAATATAATCCGAGCCATCATGATTTTTGGTCATGATATCAACCGGAACCAGTGCATTGACGGATGCTGCCCTGGCATATCCTTTAGTGTCAGGACTATTCAGGACTTCGGCCAGTGATGTAACCTGGCTGTTGATTTCCTTAACTGCATTCAGCATTACTTCATCGTGCAACAAAGCTGCCTCATCCGCCGGAGGAACAAAGGAATGACAAAAATACCCAAATCCTTTTGCCCCATGGATCAAAGCCATCCATACTTCTGCCTTTACTTCAGCTGTGGTGGGCTTACGCGGATTATCCACAGAAATCTTTGTACATTCAATCCAGCACCATACAGGCTTGGAATTATCCGACCAGGAAAGCAGGCTGTCAATTCCCCTGGGAACGTACCACAGGTTATTCTGAGTCTCCTCATCGCTGTTATTTACGGGATAAATATCGAATGATGCAATATCGCAGGCTTTCAGATAACCATTCGCAGATACTTTATATTTATCGATATCCCCTCTGCATTCGCCTCTTCCGATATAATTAATGTATGATACCCCCTGCCCAAGATTTATATAAACAGGCCTCGAAGGATCTTTCTTCTTTATTTCATTATAACTTTTAATAATGATTGCAGGATCAATACAAGGATCATACTTTTCTGTTTTCCTGTTCCACTGGGCATTATCAGGCTCATCTCCATGCATCCATGCATAAATAACCGGATCATTGAGATTCTTCAGGCCGAACTCATTCTGATCGCAGATTACCTTTACGCCGGCTTTCCTGAACAGGTCAAGTTTTTCCTGATCAAGTCCTTTCCATACTGCAACAAAGATGTTTATGCCATTGGCTTTATAAGCCATGGCGTTTTGCGGACTTTGAACCCATACAGCTATGGGGAAAAAACCGGGGTCTTTGCTGATGCTTCCAATATTCTGGCTGAATAAACAGACCTGATGAAAAACGGTAAGCAATAAAATAATATAAATTCTCCTCATGATAATCTTATTCACCCGGGGTAAGATCAACTGCCTCCACATTCCATCCCGAGATCCTTATATCAGGCAAACCATGAAAAACTTCAACAGGACAACTCACGCTGACAGTCACCGATTCTGATGGCGCAAGAGTAAAATAACCTCCGGTCCAGTAGCTTGGAAGCACCTCTTCTCCTTCGGTCATCAACTGCGGGCGGATGAAAAAAGCAATCTTATCTGAATTGTTGGTGACCTTTACTGTCCATTTATTTTCTGTTGTCCCGGGTTCATCGGATATAATTTCTGCCTGAACTGTTGTTTCGGGCATATCGTTTAAAGCTTTAAAATCATCATTATCTGACAGCCAGTATGCGTTGTGTGAAATAACCGCTCCTGAAGAGCTCTTCAGGCTCAATACAACAAATACAATCCCTTTTGTTTTTTTCAATACCGGCGCGAGTGATGTTGTTTCAATAACATCTGACTGCTTCAGGTTTATTTTGGTCTCTTTTTTAAACAATGATTTTGAATTCATATCAAAAACCTCAACTGAAGCAATAAGGTTGGGGACAGGTTTGTAGCTCCTGTTAAGAACCGTGACCATATTACTAATCATATTTAACTGAATATGAACAGGTTCAACTGCATTTTGCATAAAGTAATATCCTGCATTTGTCTGAAGGTACCAGTCATAGACCTGCCATACAACACTTGGAAAAGCAGCGTTCAGCTTCCACAGCATTACCCCTCCGATATCATTCAGCTTATGGCCGGCTGCCTCAAAGATTCCCTGGTAGCCCATTGCATTCATCAGCTGCATTTTATCGCAGAAATCCTCCATGCTTCCCGCTTCTCCATACCTTTTAACCATTTCATTGTAGTAATTATCCCACCTTCCGTTTCCCGTAGCGGCATCATGATAACCCCAGGTATGATTCAGAGGGAAAGGCAGTGTTTTATCCCATACCAGGTTCGGAATAATTTTAGGCATAATATTATATGGAGGCTGGGAAGGTATTCCTGTTTCATCCTTAAAAACCCAGTCGTTTCCGGCAATTGCTTTTTTATAATATTCTTTAGGATCTGTCCAAACATAAGGACCTCCGCTATAGACACCTGTTGGCTGGTTATCGGGCCATGCCATATCCCAGCCTTCAGGCAGCTTGGCAAATCCTGATGAGCTTGGAATGAATGGCCTTGTTCCATCGAGTGAAATAATGCTGCTTCGCATGAAATCATAAAGTTCCTTACGGGCATGTCCTTCATTGCCGCCAGTCCAGACAAGCAGACTGGGGTGATTTCTGATTCTCAGGATTGTGCTAATGACGTTCTTTTTGAAGACTTCACCTTCGAGGGGCCAGTCAGGAGATCCTTTAAATTCACCCTGGGTATCGCCTGTTATCCAGAAATCGGACCATACCAGCAAACCGTAGCGGTCGCATGCTTCAAAAAATTCATCTTTTGGAGTTACCCCGCCTCCCCAGATCCTTACAAGATTGATATTCGAATTACGGCAAAGATGCAGTTCATAATCGTATCTCGTGGAATCGCGGTTCAGCATCATATCAGGCACCCATGCCCCTCCCGTTAAATGGATCCTCCTTTCATTCACATAGAAATCACGCCGGAAGGTTCCTTTTACATTCACCGCTTTAGTGCTCACTGTGCGGATCCCAAACACAAAGGAGGTATCATCTGAAATTCCTGAGCTGTTTAAATACTGCATGGTTATTCTGTACAGATTGGGAGCACCATATCCATTTGGCCACCAGAGATTTGGATTTTTAATTATAAGTTCAGAAGTATTGTCTCCGTTAAGGTCGACAGTTGCCGTACCATTCCCGGGTATGGGTACATTTTTAGAAAACTGTACACCAGAGCCTTTAAAATTCTCAGGGGCTATCCTGATATTTAGCTTCCCATTCTCTTCTGACTGGTTGTGATTCTGTAATTTAAGATGAAGATTAAGCTGTGCAAGACTGGTATCAGGAAGGTTCGGCAGTAAGGTAACAATTTTTGTTTCTGAGATTGTAACGTTACCTGATGTCCGGAGATAAACCGGCAGCCAGATGCCAATATTGCGGTCGCGTACCGGAGGCATCCAATCCCATCCCACCGAGCAGAGCATTGTCACATTTTTACCAATATCTCCTGTTGGACCGCCATTCATATAGAAATCTCCGAGTGCTTCAAGCTGCTCTGTATCGGGCAATCCGGGAAAATCAAGGGGGTATATCTTCACTGCTACCGCATTCTTCTCTCCGGCTTTGATCAGCTTGCTTACATTCAGACTATGTTCTGCAAACATCCCGGCCATCTGCGTTGAATCGGCCACCTGTACACCATTCACCCACACTGCGGCACGGTAGTTTATTCCTTTAAATATAAGTTGAAAATGCCGTCCCTGGTCATCTGCAGGTACTTCGAAAGTGTTGCGGTACCAGTAAGGTTTCTTCCACGGATTCGGATCATTTGGCAAATGGCTGAATTTTTCAAGATCATACTTTTTATTAAACTCATCATTCGCATCCGGGATCAGCATATTGTTCAGTCCGGCATAAGGATCGGGATAAACATTATTGGCAACCAGTCCGGTTAACACGGTCGAAGGTACAATTACCGGAAACCAGTACACTTTCGATTTGTAATCTGCATTGCTGATCTCTTCTCCTGTCGAATTTATCAATGATGATGACTGCAATTCAAAACGCTCGAGCTTTACTTGCTTTACATGAGCATTCTGTGACAAAACGGGGTTGCAAAAAATGGACAGGCTCAGGAGCATTAAGCTTAAAAGATGCAAATATTTTCTCATGATTTTTACTATGTATTTGGGAATTGAAATAACGTAACTAATCAGTGCCTAGAGTTTGGAGTGCCTAAAATGCCTAAAGTTAATAAATACAGAACGAATCAGCATCTTTTGTGCTCGGCGATGACATTTAATGCTTGTAACACATTTTGATTGTTTTTTATTGCAGTGTCAATA
>JBBQJD010000087.1:0-16357 GCA_038325595.1 Bacteroidales bacterium
CCATGGAAGGATAACATCTTCGATTTCGATCCTGAGGAAACTATAAGGTACATGGGTACATTAAAGGAACCATGGATTGCTTTCAAGGTTCTGGCCGCAGGTGCAATAACTCCTGAAGAAGGATTGAAATATGCCTATTCCAATGGTGCCGATTTTGTTTGCCTGGGAATGTATGATTTCCAGATAATTGAGGACGTAAACATTGCTCTTCAGGCACTTACAAAGGCCAAAGTGCGTACGCGCCCATGGCTTACTGAAGATCTGCCGATCGCATAGCTCAGAACGGAAGCACACAGATTTTTACATAAAATATAATCGGATAAACTAATGAAAAGAAATTTAGTTCTGGCTTGCCTGTTACTGTTATTAGCATCCGGCGCATGGGCAAAGCTTAAGCCTGTGCAACCTACCTGCGAATACCTGAAAAATCCGCCTGTAGTAGATGTCCCCAATCCAAGACTGTCATGGATAAATATTGCAGAAAAAGGTGAGAGAGGTCAGTTACAGACAGCCTGGGAGTTAAGAGTGGCCGGTAATATTGATCTACTCAGTTCAGATGCTTCTGATCTTTGGAATAGCGGAAAGATTGAATCAGGAGAATCTTCTAATATCGTTTATAAAGGGAAACCTCTTAAGTCAAGGCAGGATTGCTGGTGGCAGGTCAGGGTGTGGGATAAAAACGGAAAGGTTTCAGATTGGAGTGAACCGGCATGCTGGTCTATGGGACTTTTAAATCAGGACGAATGGAAGGCTCAATGGATAGGTGCACCCTGGCAGGGTGAAGCTCCTATCCCCAGAGATCAGAGACCGCTCACAGCATCGCGCGCGAAAGATGGTGAGACAGTAACCGATATCAGCAATCTTAAAGCCCCGCCTCCCGCTCCGATGCTGAGAAAAGAATTCATCGTCAAAAAAGAGCTTGCTTCTGCACGTGCATATGTATCCGGACTGGGTTATTTCGAGCTCTGGCTGAACGGACAAAAAGTAGGGGAGGATGTGCTTGTGCCCAATCAGACAAATTACGGCAAGCGGCCCGGACTTATGAATAACTACATTCCTATTCCCGATGATTTTAAGGAATACAGGGTAATGTACCTGGCATATGATATAACCAGCTTGATTTCAGAGGGAAAGAATGCGATAGGAGCTCTTCTTGGCAACGGCTTCTACAATGCCCCGATCAACTGGACGGAATCATATGGAACACCCCGGTTCATCGGGCAGATACACCTAAAATATACTGATGGAACCGAAGATGTAATAGTAAGCGATAAATCGTGGAAAGCTTCAAAAAGCCCGATCCTGATGGATCTGATCTTTGACGGGGAACATTATGATGCCCGCAGGGAGCAGCCAGGATGGTGCACGGCAAATTTTGACGACGGTAAATGGGAAAATGCAGCCATCAGGAAAGCGCCTGAAGGCAAAATGAAAGCCCACATGGCATATCCCGACAGGGTAATGGAAGTACTCGATCCTGTTAAAATAGAGCGTTTGGGAGAAGGTCATTTCAAAGTCGATTTTGGTCAGGAAGTGTCGGGTTGGGTTCATCTTACAGGAATCAATGGCGAAGCAGGAAGGAAAATTGATATCAGGTACCTGCATAAGTTTTCTCCTACGGGAGACAATTCATACATATTGAAAGGTGATGGACCGGAATCATATGCCGCGCGTTTCACCTGGTTTGTTTTCAGGGAAGTTGAAATAACAAACTGGCTGGGCGATCTGAAACCTGAGCAGGTAAAAGCAGAGGTTGTACATACTTATGTTGAAACAACAGGAAAATTTGAATGTTCCAACCCGCTCCTAAACGACATCAACAAGATTTGGTGGCGCAGCCAGACTGATAACATGCATGGAGGCATTGCCAGTGACTGTCCAAACCGTGAACGTTCAGCATATACCGGTGACGGACAGGTTGCATGTGTTACAGTAATGCATAATTTCGATGGTAAATCATTCTATAACAAATGGATACATGATATTGTAGGAGCGCAGCTTGTTAAAACTGGTTACGTTCCAAATGGTGCTCCCTGGCAGCCCGGGTGTGGTGGAGGAGTAGCCTGGGGTGCTGCTATTAACATCATGCCATGGGAATTCTACCTTCATTACGGTGACAGAGACATACTTAAAGATAGTTATGAAGGCATGAAGGGCTATGTTAAATACATGCTGACATGGACTGACAGGGATGGGATCATGTTCTCGCAGGTTTTGGGAAATGATGGAAAACCCAACCAATGGATGAACCTTGGAGAATGGTCGCAGCCATTTGATTTGCCGCCTGATGATTTGGTCCATACTTTTTATCTCTGGAGATGTGCCGATTTCACATCAAAAACTGCATCTGCTCTGGGAAATAAAAAGGAAGCTGAGGAATATGCTCTTCTGGCAGAAAAGACACGGCAGGCATTCAGGAAGAAATTCTATAATAGTGAAAAAGGAACCTATGGTCCAAATGGAGGCAATATCTTTGCGTTAAGGATGGGACTGCCTGAAGACCAGAGAAAGAGGGTAATCGAAGCACTTAAGGCAGACATAAAAGCCAACGGAGGACACCTTGATACCGGAATTTTCGGAACACAGTTCTTTTTTGAAGTTCTTTCTGAAAACGGACTGCACGAGCTTGCCTATGAAGCTATAAGCAAAAAGACTTCTCCCGGCTATGGATGGTGGCTGGAACAAGGTTCAACAACTTCCTGGGAAGGATGGGAAGATCCGGGTTCAGGAAATCATCCCATGTTCGGTGGCGGACTTGTATGGTTGTACAGGAAGCTGGCTGGGATGAATGCTGATATGGAACATCCCGGCTATAAGCATATTGTCTTTCATCCACAACCTGTCAAAGACATTTCTTTTGCTGAATATTCAAACCTTACACCATATGGTGAATGTGGAATCAGGTGGAAAAAGAACGATGGTAAATTCAATATGATAATTGATGTTCCTGTTGGATCCACGGCAACTGCCTTTGTACCAGCAGGCAATCCGGAATCAGTCCTTGAAAGCGGAAAAAAGATAAATAAAGGATCGGGAGTTACCTTTGTCAAAATGGAAAACGGATATGCTGTTTATAAAGTAGGATCAGGAAGATACGAGTTTGAATCCGGAAAATAATGAATTACAACATCCCGGCCTTCCCTATATTTTTTCATTCATACCGCAAAGCCTCTACGGGATTCCTTTTTGCTATTCTTATACTTTGCCAGCTGATAGTTAATAAAGCAATTAATATTGCTGAAGTACCGGCTGCTGCAAAGATCCACCAGCTGATCCCGGTTTTATAGGCGTATCGTTCCAGCCAGATTGTTATCAGATATATTGAAACTGGTATTGATATGATTATGGCTATCAGAATCCACCGGACAAAGCCAATATTTAAAAGATACAACATCTCATACAACGAGGCTCCGTTAACTTTTCTGATGCCAATCTCCTTGGTTCTCTTAGAGATACTGATCAGTGCAATCCCGAATAAACCCATTATTGACAGGACTGTTGCAAGTAAGGAAAACGCCCCTATGATCCGGCCCTGATTCTTATCGTTACGGTAAAAGTCTTCAATCTGGTCGGTAAGATATCTTGCTTCAAAGATCTCATCAGGAGCAATTTGGCTATAAAGATCCCTTAAATATTTGATAATGGCTTCATCATTGGTTCCATTGGTCTTTATTGCAAGGAGGCTCATTTTTGCCGGATTCTGTTGCAGGATAACCATAGGTTGAATCAGGGTGTGAAACGAATGGGCATGAAAATCTTTAACTATCCCCCTGACCTTAAATCCAAGATAATTATCGCCGGCCCTGACATTGTGTTCCAATGCTGTCGCCTCATTAAAAAGGACTTCGGGTGGACCTTCATGAAATGTTCCGAAAGATAAACCATCGATCACCTCTATCTTAAGTACTTCGGTCATGCCTTCCCCCATTATCAAACCATCAAACCTTACTTTTTCGCCCCCTGCTGCCTGAAGATTGACAGGAAGGAAAGCATTGAACGGAGGAACAAATGAAGAGCCCGCAACTTTTTCCACCCCGGGCAGTTTCTGCATTTCATCGCATATTGCAGTGAAACTGTTTTTGAGCTCAGGTGAATTGAGTTCACTGATCAGGATATTCTGCGGATTAATTCCTTCTATATGTGAAAGTGAATATTTAATCTGTTTTGTTACCATCATGACACCTGCAACCAAAATGATATATATACTGAAATGCAATACTAAAAATGAGTAATTCCATCTGTTTGAGACATTTATGCGGGTTGACCTGCCAGTGAGTAATAGCATTGCTGGTATCCTGGAAAAATTATAACCGATAAGCAGTCCGGATACTGTTCCTGTAAATAAAATGACAGAAAACAACAATAACCATATTATCGGATTGTATAACATTTCTGTGCTCAGCGATTTGTTCAAAGTGTTGTTAATGAACGCCATACCGAATTTTATAACTAAGATTGCCGGAACCATGCTTATTAATGCAACCAGGTTTGATTCGAGTATAATCTGGTTCCTGAGTGATCTGCGGGAAGCTCCCAATACTTTTCTGGTCCCAAGTTCCCTTAGTCGATCAGCTGTAGATGCCCGTTTGAGTAGTATATAATTACTGACTGCAATTATCAGGATCAATAGTGAGATTACCTCATAGTATTTGAGCTCATCTGCATTGCCCTTTCTCATTAACCAGTCTCCGCCCAGGTCACCCGAGCCCAGGTATATGTCCTTAACAGGTTGCAATGAATAGTCCAGATCTTTTGCTTTTTCATCATCAATCAGCTCTTTGTATTTGCCCATTTTCTTAATCAGGGCAGCCTTGTCAGTATTCTTGTCAAGAACCACGAAGGAAAGAAACTCCGGCCAGTTCCAATTTAAATTAGAGTCATCTCTGCCAAAATCTCCAAGTGATTTCTGAAATTGCCTGAACATCCTTTCAGATAATTTGATATCGGCTAAAAAATCAGGATGAAGAGTTGAAGTTGAAGAAAAGTCTTCATATACTCCTGAAACAGAAAGATCTGCAAACCGGTCACTTAATTTTACCGGGATAATTTCTCCGAGAGGTGAGAGATTCCCAAAGTATTTCAAAGCAGTTTTTTCGGAAATTGCAACTTCAGATAATGAATTGGCGAACGTACCGGAAATGAATTTTATTCCGAGAACAGAATAAATCGACGGATCGGCCAGGCCAAAGTTATCATCCCTGACCAGCTCATTTTTTTGATTTCTCAGTTGAAAATTGTTCGATTGATAGAACCTGAAAAAGTCTTTTACTTCAGGAATCTCTTCTTTCATTTTTTCAGCAAGCGGATATTGGACCCGGCCTGATTGTCCGAATGTAATGCGGTAGACATTACGGTGGTCAGGGATAAACTTATTGAATGAAGTCTCGTGAAACACTAAAGCAAGCAAAAGGATTATACAGCCAAGTCCGATCCCTAAACCAAGGATACTGATTGTTGACTGGACTTTGTTGCGGGTAATTCCACGGAGAGCGGTTTTCAGGTTAGTAACCAACATAGTGTTAATGTGTATTAATTGTTCAACTAAATTAATAGTTTAAATATTAATACGCAAATAATCAGAGGTTTTTTTTTGTGGTAGGTAGCTCGCACTTAAACGTGCTCGGTTCCTCACTTCTTCCTCCTCCTGCCATTAAAATGCTCTGTCATCCCGAATTTTCGCAAACCATAGCCTGCGAAGGTTTGCGAAAATGAGGGATCTCATTCTCACTGAGAAAAAATTAATTGTGTATAAAGGGTAGCTGGTGAGGAGGGGGATAACCCTCAGTAAGTGAATCTACTCAAGAAATAGAATGCTTAAGTTGATGATTAATTCCTCTTAAGATGCAGAACCCAATCTTTAAAGTCGACAGTCCCCGGGTAATCCTCCGGACACTTTATTTCCACAATCGAACCACCTTTTACCATACCACTTTTTGACTCACTGCTGTTTACAAGGTCAGTCCATGTATACGTGAATTCTTCTGATGGATATTTTCCAAGATCAACCTTAACAGCACCTCCATACCTCAGATAGAAAATATATTCTTTACCCGGCTCTGCAAGACAGTAATGTGAAGGATTATCAATTACCAGTTCAGGATGAGGCTCCAGATTTTGCCATCCGGTCTGCCTCAGATATTTACCCATAAAGCCTACTGAAACAGCTCCCGGATAGATGAGAGTATTGGTTTGAAGGAGGGTGTCCATTGGCCAGGAACCAACTCCTGTAGGTCTTTCAGGCAAATGCACCCTCCATGTATGACCACCGCCATATGTATGTCCTGCAGCACCGGACATTACAGCCCCCCAGGCAGCAAAACGTACATCCATTGCTGTGGGATTGCCTTCGACGAATTCATACCATGGCTCAGTTACAACAACAGGTTTTGCAGGCTGTTTTTTATACGAAGCTGAAATTATTTCAGGGATCAGTTCGTTACACCAGCGGGCATGACCCGATTGACTCTGATTATAATCAAGCCAGTTCTGGTCATGAATGACTTCTGCAGTTGACCATTGCGGGGCTTCTGCACCGCCTTCCCACATTGGAGGAGTTGGATGAGCTCCTATTATATGGTCATACGGATCTTCCGTTTTGACCATATCCCCCAGATCATTCCAGAACTGAAGGGGAAAACCTCCGTAATTATACATGTTGTATTCACCGGCAAGAACCCATATTACATTATAGGCATGGAGTCTGTGAATAACATATTTCCACCATCTCCGCATGTTCTCATCACCAATGCTTTCATTGATCTTTTCACGGCTCCACCAGGGATGTATCCACACGGTTATTCCTTTTGAATTGGCGTATTCAATCATTTTTTCGACCTTCTTAATCTGCTCTACATCAGGCATCTGATAAGTTTTATCCAGAAGTGAGCTTTCCATTCCCCATCCATTGCCTGCAAAGAAAAGCTGTCCTATATTATAGCCTTGCTCTGCCCTTGTATCTGCAAGTGTTTTAAAAGATTCAAATTTTATTCTCCTGTTGGTCCAATCCCACCATGTATCTGAAATCCAGGGGGCAGGTGTTCCATCGGTATAAGTGAAAAACCTTCCCTTTCTTTCTCCTGAATTGTTCACAATAAGAAATCCACGCCTTAATGGATTCTGGTTTTTTTCATCTTCGGTCCAGGCAGTCACATTCAGCTGACCTTTTTTCCCATTCATCTTCCTGTCAGCAGATACTGTTTCATATCTCCAGTTACCTGCTGAAGGAGGGGCAAACCTGATCTTCCAGGAAACACCTCCGTCCCAGAAGCCGGGTACAGTTATTATTTTTCCGGAAGCTTCACCCGAGACACCTTCGAATACTGCTGTCAGATGAGGCTTTTCATCTTCTTTTAAAAAGGTGATATAAGAATTGTTAACAGGTTTTGAAGATTTGAATTCTGCTTCAAAAACAGACCATGTCTTTAGATCGTTCTGTGCTGATAAATCACTTATGACAACTGAAACAAAGAGGCTGAAAAAGATGAAGATTTTTTTCATGAGCTGATACATTATGTTATACAGATCAAGTTTCAAAAAAAAATTCATATAATCAAAGGTAATTCAGAGCATACAGATTATCACCTCCCATTACTCTCAACAAGTCCCCGGGTCGGGGCAGAGCACTCATCCTAAGCTATATAAAAATCGTTAATACGCCTTGTATCTAACAGACATACAGTTAATTAGCTTTACCACTCCTTTTGCGGGGCAGGCTCTCCTTGAAAAGTAGGGGAAACTAACAGTATGTTATTCTGGTTATTAAAACGCTCTCAGTTTTGATTTCTTCTTAAGTTGACGTCTAAGGGGGCCGGGGGATGGGTTTATTAGGATGGATTAATTTGAATGAGCTGGACTTTAGACAGCTAATTATTCTCAGACATGTATAGGGTAGCTCCTTCAAGGAGGGAAAACTGTAATGTGCTGAATTATCATCTATCTGAATTATAGATTTAGATTATAATATATTCGCCTTTTCTGTTAATTTTGCGTCAAATTATTTCATATCAAGTAACTATAGTAGAAAATTGAAAAAATCTGAGTCAAAATTTAACAGAATTGCAATTAAGGTCGGGAGTAATGTCATTACACAGAGTGATGGTTCATTGAATGATGGAAGAATTTTGCGTCTGGTTGAGGATGTGGCCATTCTCTTCAAGCAGGGTATTGAAGTTATTCTGATCTCATCGGGCGCGGTTGCAGCAGGAAGAAGTGAAATTAATCCTTCAAAAAAAACCAATATAATAGCTGCTAAACAGATATGGGCTGCAATAGGACAGGTTAAGCTTATGTCGAGCTACCAGTTCCTTTTTGGAAAATATGGAATACAGGCCGGTCAGCTGCTTGCAACAAAAGACAGCTTCAGGGACCGCAGGCATTACCTCAATATGAAGAACTGTATCTCGGCAATGCTTGAGAACCGGGTTCTGCCGATCGTGAATGAGAATGATACAATTTCCATAAATGAGCTTATGTTTACTGATAATGATGAACTTTCCGGACTTATCTCATCGATGATGGATTGTAAATCGCTTTTTATCCTTTCGAATGTTGATGGTGTTTATGACGGGAATCCGGGAATTGACGGTACACACCTGATAAATAAAATAGATCAGGATTCAGAAGATCTCGATCAGTATATTTCGACAGAGAAATCCGGGTTCGGAAGGGGAGGAATGATCACCAAATGTACAATAGCACGCAAAATTGCCTCGGAAGGAATTAATGTTTTTATTGCTAATGGTACACGAGATTCAATTATAACGGACATTGTCAGGGGAAAAGACGTTCCATATACACATTTTATTCCCAGTACTAAAAGGGAATCCGGCGTAAAAAAATGGTTGTCGCACTCAGATACATTTGCGAAAGGAGCGGTAATCATTAATTGCGGAGCAAGGGAAGCTTTGCTGGGAGAAAAAGCTACAAGCCTTCTTCTGATCGGAATTGTAAAAGTGGAAGGTTTTTTTAAAAGCGGGGATATTGTAAGGATTTTTGACGAGAAGGGAATCAATATTGGATTAGGGAAATCACAATATGATTCAGAAAAAGCAGAAAAAAACATGGGAGCAAAACTGAGCAAACCCTTCATTCATTATGATTACCTGCTTATTAATGAAAAATTGAGAATTCATTCTAAAGAATCAACCAAAAAAGATTGATTATCAATGGATTGTACACCTGTATTTAAAAAAGCAGTTAAAGCATGCCGGTCACTGACGCTTGTAAAGGAAGATAAGATCAATGAGCTCCTTTTACAGATTGCCTCGGAGGCTATATCAAATTCTGACCTCATTCTGAGTGAGAACAGAAAGGATCTTGACCTGATGGATAAGTCAGATCCGAAGTATGACAGACTTCTTCTTACATCTGAAAGAATTGAAGCAATTGCATCAGATATAAGGAAAGTAGCTGAATTGCCAAATCCGCTTGGAAAGACACTAATGGAAAATAATAGGCCAAACGGCATGAAGATCACCAAGGTTTCTGTTCCTTTTGGTGTCATTGGCGTTATTTATGAGGCAAGACCAAACGTTACCTTTGATGTCTTTTCCCTTTGCATTAAATCAGGGAATGCCTGCATACTTAAGGGAGGAAGCGATGCTATACATTCAAATACTGCAATTGTTTCAATAATCAGATCAGTTCTTGAGAAAAAAGGATTCGATCCTGATGTTCTTTCATTACTTCCCGCCGGCAGGGATGAAACAGTACAGTTACTGAATGCACGGGAATATGTCGATCTTATAATTCCACGCGGAAGCCGTAATCTTATTGATTATGTCCGTGAGAATGCTTCCATTCCGGTTATCGAAACAGGAGCCGGAATATGTCATACTTATTTTGATGATTCGGGTGACAGGGAGATAGGCCGCCTTATAATCAATAATGCAAAAACCCGCAGAGTGAGTGTCTGCAATGCTCTCGACTGCCTGATCATTCATGAAAACCGTCTGAATGACATTGATTACCTGGTTGGTCTTTGTGCAAAATCTAATGTGGTGATCTACGCCGATGAAGAAGCTTATAAGGCACTTGAAGGAAAATACCCCTCTGAATTGCTTCAGAGAGCAACTCCTGAATCATACGGAACAGAGTTTCTTTCATATAAAATGTCAGTTAAAACTGTTCAATCATTTGATGAGGCTATAGCTCATATTGAGGAAAACAGCTCAAAGCACAGTGAAGCCATCATTGCCGGGAACAATGACAGAATTCAGTTGTTTCTCAGGTTAGTTGATGCTGCATCAGTATATGCAAATGCTTCAACTGCATTTACCGATGGAGCAGAATTCGGACTTGGTGCTGAAATCGGCATCTCAACTCAAAAACTACATGCAAGGGGACCAATGGCACTGGAGGCCCTGACTACCTATAAATGGGTTATTGAAGGAAATGGCCAGATCAGAAAATAAATTATCAGCCTGATAAATATGATTTTTGACTTTGACAAGATAAATACCTTTTACAGGGAATTGCCTGGGAAAATTTCCTTAATAAGGGATACCCTGAAAAGGCCTTTAACATTAAGCGAGAAGATCCTTTATGCACATCTTTATGGAAAGTTGCCTGCAGAAACTTTTAATAGAGGTGAGGATTATGTCGATTTTGCTCCTGACCGTGTTGCAATGCAGGATGCTACAGCACAAATGGCAATGCTGCAGTTCATGATGGCTGGGAAGGACCAGTCTGCAGTTCCGGCCTCAGTTCATTGCGATCATCTTATTATTGCAAAATACGGAGCTGATCAGGACCTGAAAACAGCCCTAACAACAAACAGCGAAGTGTACGATTTCCTGAGATCGTCATGTAATAAATATAAAATAGGTTTCTGGAATCCCGGTGCCGGGATTATTCATCAGATAGTACTGGAAAATTATGCATTTCCGGGTGGCATGATGATCGGAACAGATTCACATACTCCGACTGCGGGCGGTCTGGGCATGATCGCTATTGGTGTAGGAGGAGCTGATGCTGTTGATGTTATGGCAGGTATGGGCTGGGAATTAAAATTTCCAAAGCTCATTGGCATAAAGCTTACAGGTAAGCTTGGCGGCTGGACTTCAGCAAAAGATATTGTGCTTAAAATTACCGGATTGCTGACCGTAAAAGGTGGAACCGGAAGCATCATTGAATATTTCGGAGACGGCGCTGAATCGCTTTCATGCACAGGCAAAGCCACAATCTGCAATATGGGAGCTGAAACAGGAGCAACTTGTTCAATATTTGGTTTGGATAAATCGCAGATTGAATTTCTTGAAGCAACAGGAAGAAAAGATGTGGCAACTCTTGCAAGTGCAATTAAGGAACATCTGGTTGCCGATCCTGAAGTTATTGCTGATCCTTCAAAGTATTACGATGAAGTCTATGAAATTAACCTTTCTGATCTTGAGCCGTATATTAATGGTCCTTTCTCACCTGATGTAGCCACTCCGATCTCAAAAATGAAAGAGGCAGCCTTAAAGAATAACTGGCCTGTTGATGTTGAGGTTGGATTAATAGGATCGTGCACAAATTCATCCTATGAAGACCTTTCCCGTGCAGCTTCGGTAGTAAGAAATGCCATTGATGATGACCTGGTGGCAATATCGGAATTCAAGATTACTCCGGGATCGGAACAGATCAGGTCTATAGCGGAAAAGGATGGATTTCTTGAATTATTCAGAAACATCGGAGGCGAAATATTCTCAAATGCATGCGGGCCCTGCATTGGCCAGTGGGCTCGTAAAGATGCTGATAAACAGAAAGTTAATACAGTTATTCATTCCTTTAACAGGAACTTTTCCAAAAGGACAGACGGAAACTCCAATACATATGCTTTTGTTGCCTCTCCTGAAATTGTCACGGCAATAGCATTGTCAGGAAAGCTTACATTTAATCCTCTGACAGACACCCTTGTAAATTCAAAGGGCATGGCAGTAAAATTACCGGAACCGGAAGGCATGGATCTTCCTCCTGATGGATTTGGAGAAGTTGAAAAAGGATATCAGAAGCCATTGAATAATTCAGATGAGGAGATAATTGTTCAACCTGGTTCTTCACGCCTTCAGTTGCTTTTACCGTTTAAAGAGTGGGACGGACGGGATTTCCTGAGCCTGCCTTTACTGATAAAAGCTAAAGGTAAATGTACAACTGACCATATCTCAATGGCAGGTTACTGGTTAAAATTCAGGGGACACCTTGAGAATATTTCCGGCAACTACATGATTGGTGCGATGAATTTCTTCAATGGCCAGGCCAATATGGTGATAAACCAGCTGACCGGTCAGTATGACACTGTACCCGGGGTGGCCGGAAGCTACCGGGATGCAGGAGTCGGATCAATTGTGGTTGGAGAAGAAAATTTCGGCGAAGGTTCTTCACGCGAACACGCTGCCATGGAACCAAGATTCCTCGGAGTAAAAGTTGTGCTTGTAAAATCTTTTGCCAGAATTCATGAAACAAACCTCAAGAAGCAGGGTGTACTTACTCTGACTTTCTTAAACAGTGATGATTATATCAAAGTACTTGAGAATGACAAAATTGATGTTGCCGGACTCGACAAGTTCAGCGAGGGAAGCCGTTTAAGCATAATTTTACATCATGCTGACGGTGAATTGGAAATTATAACAGCACTGCATTCGTATAATGATTCACAGATAGAATGGTTTAAAGCCGGAAGCGCATTGAATATAATAAGAAAATCAAATATAAAATGACTGCAAGTAAAATAACCCTGGTTAACGGCAAGCTGGTCGTTCCCGATAATCCTGTAATTCCCTTTATAGAAGGTGATGGAACAGGTCCCGATATATGGAGAGCCTCAGTACGCGTCTTCGATGAAGCAGTAAAAAAGGCATACGGCGGGAAGAAAAAGATTTCCTGGAAAGAGGTTCTTGCCGGTGAGAAAGCCTTTAATAAAACCGGAAACTGGCTTCCGGAAGAAACATTGAAAGATTTCCGTGAATATCTTGTTGGAATTAAAGGCCCTCTGACCACACCTGTTGGTGAGGGAATGCGTTCCCTGAATGTTGCATTGCGCCAGGAACTTGATCTCTACACTTGTTACAGGCCGGTCCGTTACTTCAGGGGTGTTCCAAGCCCTGTAAAATATCCGGAAAAGGTGAACATGCACATCTTCAGGGAAAATACTGAAGATATTTATTCAGGGATAGAATTCCTCAATGGACAGCCGGAGACAGAAAAACTGAAAAGATTTCTTATTGATGAGATGGGAGTGAAGAAAATCAGGTTTCCCAATACCTGTTCCCTCGGGGTAAAGCCGGTGTCAGTTGAAGGTTCAGAAAGGCTTATACGCCAGGCAATTAAGCATGCCATAAATAAAAAGCTTCCTTCAGTTACCCTTGTGCATAAAGGAAACATAATGAAGTTTACCGAAGGTGCATTTATGAAGTGGGGATATGCACTTGCCGAAAGAGAATTTGCAGACAAAGTTTTTACATGGGCTCAGCATAAGCGTATAACTCAGGAACACGGGGAAGTGGAAGCTAATCGCATACAAGCCGCGGCTGAGGCTGAAGGAAAGATTATAATCAAGGATGTTATTACTGATGCTTTTCTGCAGCAGATACTAACCAGGCCTGCTGAATACTCAGTTATTGCAACCTTAAATCTGAATGGCGATTATATCTCAGATGCCCTGGCTGCAATTGTAGGCGGAATAGGAATCGCTCCCGGTGCAAACATTAATTTTGAAGCCGGTCATGCAATCTTCGAAGCTACTCATGGAACTGCACCAAAGTATGCAGATCAGGATAAAGTAAATCCGGGTTCCGTGATACTTTCAGGAGCACTGATGTTTGAATATATGGGCTGGAATGAAGCAGCCTCAAAAATTTATAGCGGTCTGGAAAATGCAATCCTCGATAAGCAGGTAACATATGATTTTCACCGTCTTATGGACAATGCAATTCTGCTTAAGACATCTGAATTTGCAGATGTAATTATTTCTAAAATGTAATTTATTCTATGAAAGAAAAAGACTTCTTTTCAAAACTTGAAGAATCTGTAAGAAGCTCATGCGAAATTGATAATGAGTTGTTTGAAAAGTTTGATGTAAAGCGTGGACTCAGGAATAATGACAGGACCGGAGTGCTTGTAGGTCTGACAAATATCGGTGATGTTGTCGGATATGAAAAAGAGAACAATCATATAGTTGCTGTCCCCGGAAGATTGCTTTACAGGGGAATAGACATAGAAGATATTACTCATGGCTTTCAGAAGGAGAACAGGCATGGGTATGATGAAACTGTTTTTCTGTTGCTGACCGGAAGGCTGCCCGTCAAAAAAGAGCTTGAGGAATTCTCAGCTCATCTGGCATCCATGAGACCTTTACCCGATAACTTCATTAACGATATGATATTGTCGATGAAAGGCAAGGATGTTCTCAACATGCTGGCCAGATGCGTGCTTGGATTATATACACTCGATGAGGATCCGGACGATATCTCGCTTAACAAGATGATAAGGCAGTCGATGAACCTCATTGCGAAATTTCCGGCGATAATTGCTTATTCCTACCAGGCATTGAGGCATGCATACAAAGGTAAGACATTGTCGATCAGACACCCTCAGCCACATCTGAGCACTGCAGAGAACTTCCTGTATCTGATCAAAGGAGAAGGTTCTTATACACGGCTCGAGGCAGATCTTCTCGATCTCTCCCTCGTTCTTCATGCGGAACACGGGGGAGGTAATAATTCAACTTTTACCATGCGCGTTACCAGTTCAACTGAAACGGACATCTATTCGGCCGTCACATCTGCCATAGGCTCGTTGAAAGGACCTCTTCACGGAGGCGCAAACCTGAAAGTTCTTGATATGATGGAAAACATCAAGAAAAATGTTAAGAACTGGAAAAACAGGGAAGAGGTCGAAAATTACCTGCTTAAAATTCTTAACAGGGAAGCATATGATTTATCAGGAAAAATATACGGTATTGGTCATGCTGTTTATACAATCTCTGATCCAAGGGCCATTCTTCTGAAAGAAAAAGCCCGCGAGCTGGCTGTAGAGGAAGGAAAATCAGATGAATTCGAACTCTATTCGCTTGTTGAAGAAGTTACACCCGAAGTATTCAAAAAATTCAAAGGTGAACAATCTACAAAAGTAGTCTGTATAAATGTCGATTTTTATTCAGGTTTTGTTTATTCGTGCATTGGTATTCCGAAAGAACTATATACACCACTTTTTGCGCTTGCAAGGGTGTCAGGGTGGTGCACGCATCGTCTTGAGGAACTGACCTTCTCTGCAAAAAGAATAATCAGACCTGCATTCAAAAATGTTTATGGCCGAAAGGAATATCTTCCGATTGATCAGAGAAAGTCTGCTGATAATTAGTTGATATTAAATTTGTTATGCGCCTGCATATACCAGCAGGGCAAGTCCGGCCAGGTATGCAAGGAACATAACAAAAACCAGTGTATTAACTGATTTTGAAGCTCCTTTAAATTCTTTCCATATAAAAACACCCCATAATGCTGCTATGAGGGTGGCTCCTTGTCCCAGACCATAGGATATTGCGAACCCTGCTTTTCCGGAGGCAATTATACTCATCGCCATACCTATGTTCCAGATCACTCCTCCAAGTACACCTGTCAGATGAACTCCCAAACTTCCTTTTGCATAATCCTTAAATGATAATGGCGCGCCTTCGAATGGTTTCTTCATTATTAAATAATTGAAGAGAAAATTACTTAGCAGGACACCTATGGCAAAAAAGAATATTGCGGAGTAAGGAGTTAATTTTCCTGATTCCGGAGCTTCAAAGCTGGTAACCATTGAGCTTGCTACAAACCTGTAAAACAGCGACATCAATACTCCTGCAGATATCGAAAGGAGAATGCCTTTACCCGAAACTTTCTTAAGTGTTATGCTATGTTTTTTATAAGCAATGGCATCAATAATTATTGCTGCCACAATGAAAGAAACTCCTGTAAAAAGCAAGGATGCATTGCCCTGAGGAGCAAAAACATAATTAATGATAACCCCGAGAGCCAGTGCTATTCCAACTCCTACAGGGAAGGCAACTGCCATACCTGCAATAGCCATCGCCGCCACAAGAAGAATATTTGACGCATTGAAGATTACTCCGCCCAGAACAGCATTCAGAATGTTGCCTGACTCAGCCTGCCTGATATCCTCGATAAACCCCCTGCCTTGCTCCCCTGTGCTTCCCAGAGTAAAACCCAGCAGGATCGAAAACAACAATATTCCAATGACATAATCCCAATAGAATAATTCAAATCGCCATGACTTGCCTGCCAGTTTTTGAGTATTGCCCCACGAGCCCCAGCAGAGCATCGTAACAAAACAAAGAATAATTGCCAGTGAGTAAGTTTGTGGAATGAACATGGGAAGA
>JBBQJD010000088.1:0-16193 GCA_038325595.1 Bacteroidales bacterium
TGACACTGCAATAAAAAACAATCAAAATGTGTTACAAGCATTAAATGTCATCGCCGAGCACAAAAGATGCTGATTCGTTCTGTATTTATTAACTTTAGGCATTTTAGGCACTCCAAACTCTAGGCACTGATTAGTTACAAATTGCATTGTCATCCCGAATTTTCGCAAACCCTGAGCCTGCGAGGGGTTGGCGAAAATGAGGGATCCCCTTCTCGTTGAGACAAATTAAATGTGATAAGAGATTAGCTTTTGAAGGAGAGCCACCCCCCGCTTAAGGCGGGAGGAACCTTTCCACTTCGGAACTACCCTATGGTTGACGGCTATGCCCCCAACCCCTGCGAGGGTCTGGCGAAAATGAGGGATCCCCTTCTCGTTGAGAAAAAATTAATTTTGGGGGATGGGTTCATACGATTTTTGCATATAGAAGTAGGGACTTTGCAGGTTAATATGTCCAATTATCCTCAGGAACTCATAATATTTATTTATTATTGGTTAATTTTTCAGGGCATTTGTATTAATTTTATATTTTAGTTACCGATCCTGTAAATTATATTACACATTCATTTAATAAATTGTATACACATGAAAACAAACCGCTCACGAAGAGACTTTCTTAGATTATCTGCTGCCGGCAGCCTGGGAGCATTTATGCTTTCACAATATTCATGTAAATCAGGTAGTCAACCTGCTGCCGGATCAAAATCTGCCGATCCCAAATCTCTGGGTATTGCTTTGCAGCTGTATACAATACGCGATGCCATGGACGCTGATGTACAGGGTTCGCTGAAGAAAGTTTCTGATGCAGGTTACAAATACCTGGAACTGGCAGGATATGCTGACGGGCGTTTTTATAAGATGGAACCAACAGAGTTCAGAAAGATGGTTAATGACCTTGGAATGGAAATTCTCAGCAGCCATACCCAGGTTGAAGCACAGGGAATCACACTTGAAAATGCCAAAAAAATGGCTGAGGATCATGCTAAGCTTGGTGTAAAATATTGTATACAACCATGGGTGGTTGAGGAAGCGCGTAATATTCCAAGCTTCCAGAAGATGGTTGCAGACTGGAATGAAGTTGGTAAGATTATGAAACAGAGCGATATACAATTTGGTTACCATAATCATAATTTTGAATTTGCTCCTGTAGACGGTAAAATTCCTTTCTTCGATATTTTCCTGGCTGAACTTGACAAGGATCTGGTAACTATGGAACTTGATCTCTTCTGGACAACAAAGGCCGGCCACGATCCTGTAGAAATTTTCAATAAATACCCCGGCAGATTCCAGCTTTTTCACATGAAGGATATGTTTACAAAACAGGAGCCATTCTACACAACAAGCGGTGTTGATGATTTTGCTCCGGTTGGCGAGGGTGTTATTGACTTCAAAAGAATACTTGCAGCAAAGGATATTGCAGGAATGAAATATATGGTGGTAGAGCAGGACAGTACAAAAGATGGCAATCCGTTTGGGGCCATTCAGACAAGTATTAATAACCTTCAAACAAAGATCCTGGTTTAGTCCGGGTTGATAATAAAGCATTCTGAGAACCTGCCTGGTTATTACTGTTAAATAAATAACAGGCAGGTTCAATTCAGGTTGGACTGATTTTTGTTGTCTGTTAATTTTAGTATCTTTGCCCAGGATTTGAATTGGATGATTAAAAGATCAACGTCTGTATTTTTTTTATTCATTGCCGGATTTTTGCTGCTGGCAAGTGTTGTCATTCCCCATCATCACCATTCTTCAAATATTTGTTTCCTGTATTCTCATTGCAATGATGAAAGGATTCATGGCAAAAGTAACCACTCAGATCATCAGCACGATGCCAACAATTACTGCTGCTCATTGAATTCAGCTGTAATCCTTCCTTCAACACATAATACAGAAGAAAGTATAATTTCCCTGAATACCGGTAGTTATCAAAATACTTCTGATTTTACGGCCATTATACCTTATAATAATGGAACAGATCCTTTTTCATCTGTTTTTTTATTGGATGATTCCCCGGGATACTGCTTCCTGTTTTCTGTTTATATAAATTCTTCCTTAGGTTTAAGGGCACCCCCTGTCGTTTAAGTTTTTTAGTATTACAAGTAATTCCTGACAGCATTAACTCTCAGGTGATTATATTTCTTTTTAGCTAAGGATTTAAACAGACTCATTATGTACTTCAGAATTTTAATTTTTACTTTATTTTCAATTGTATTAGCAGGTTGCAGTCATAGAAATGAACCCGTTAATGTACATGAGGAAGTAAAGTTCCAGTATACAGCATACAATCATGATTATGAATTGTTTGCCGAAGCTGATCCGTTTGTTGCAGGTGAAACAGCAAATATTCTGTCTCATTTTACAGAATTGTCTGATTTCAACCCGCTGGAAACCGGCAAAGTCACAGTTTCCCTGACTATAAACGGGAAAGTGACAGGACAGACTCTTGATCTGCCAAACCGCAAAGGTATCTACAGCTTCAATATCAGGCCTGAAGCTTCAGGTACGGGAGTATTAAAATATGTAATCTTTGATAAAAATGACTCCAGTGAATTGATCTTTCCGGAAGTATCTGTTTTTTCTTCGCATGAAGAAGCCCACGAGGCAGCCGAAAATTCTGAAGTTTCCACGACCAATGCTACAGTTTTCACAAAAGAACAATCATGGAAAATCAATTTTTCGACTGAAAAGCCTGAAGTCGGGCCTTTCGGACAGGTTATCAAGACAACAGCCCTGATACAGGCAGCTCCTGGAGATGAAACCATTGTCGCCGGGAAAATCAGTGGTATAATAACCCTTTCAGGCGAAAATTTGCAGGAAGGAATTAAAGTTACGAATGGCCAGACATTGTTTAAAATTTCAGGAAGTGAATCATCTGAAAATAATTTTACTGTCAGATACTCAGAAGCAAAAAACAATTTTGAAAAAGCCCGGGCAGATTATGAAAGGGCAAAAGAACTGGCAGCAGACAGGATTGTTTCGGAAAAAGAACTGCTTAACACCAGGAACCAGTTCGAGAATGCAAATATTATTTTTGATAATCTGAATGAAAATTTCAACGCTTCCGGTCAGAGTATTGTCAGTCCTACAGATGGCTTCGTTAAACAGATCTTTGTGAAAAACGGTTCTTTTGTTGAAGCTGGTCAGCCGGTATTGATTATAACGAAAAATAAAATTCTAACCCTTACAGCTGATGTTCCTCAGAAATACTCATCTGTTTTAGGTTCTATTCATTCAGCCAATATACGCACTTCAAACAATGATCAGATATTTACACTTGAGCAACTTAACGGAAAGATAATCTCATATGGTAAAAGCACCAATACCAATAATTATCTCATTCCTGTCAGCCTTCAGATTGAAAATAAAAGCAATTTTCTGCCCGGCAGCCTGGCAGAGGTTTATCTCAAAACATTGACTAATAATCAGGCTATTACGATTCCGAACAGTTCCCTGTTGGAAGAACAGGGAATTAATTTTGTGTATGTACAGATCACTCCTGAATTATTCGAAAAAAGAGAAGTAAAAGTTGGTGTATCAGATGGAATCAGATCAGAAATCCTTAGCGGCATATCCCCGGATAATCGTATTGTGACCAAGGGAGCGATCCTCATCAAACTGTCACAATCCACCGGCACTCTCGATGCTCATTCCGGACACGTTCATTAAACCTCTGCTTCTATGCTGAATAATATCATAAAATTCTCGCTCAACAATAAATACCTGGTTCTTCTTGCTTCGGTGGTGCTGGTAATTTTCGGTGTAAAAACGGCAAGTGAAATGGATGTGGATGTTTTTCCTGACCTCACAGCACCGACAGTTGTCGTTATGACAGATGCTCATGGGATGGCATCAGAGGAAGTTGAAAGACTGGTTACTTTTCCGATAGAAACTTCGGTTAACGGTGCAACGGATGTCCGCAGGGTTCGTTCTGTATCTTCTCAGGGATTTTCATTCGTGTGGGTTGAATTTGACTGGGGTACTGATGTTTTCAAGGCCAGGCAGATAGTAAGCGAGAAGCTTATCAGTGTCTCTTCCCAAATGCCCATGGGAGTCGGTCAGCCAGTTCTGGCTCCGCAGTCGAGTGTTATGGGCGAGATTTTCTTCGTAGGCATGCAGGCCGACAGCACAAGCATGATGGATCTCCGGACAATTGCTGAATGGAATGTCAAACCTCTAATTCTTGCTACAGGAGGAGTATCGCAGGTTACCATTATCGGTGGCGACTACAAGCAATATCAGGTCCTTGCAGATCCGCAAAGAATGAAATATTACCATGTTTCAATGGCAGAGCTTGCAGAAATTTGCCGGGGTATAAGCCTGAACTCTTCCGGGGGAGTTTTAAGGGAATATGGCAATGAGTATGTTGTCCGTGGTATTGCACGTACTTCAGATACTGAGGCTTTGGGAAGTTCATATATTAAATCATTAAATGGCAAGCCGGTCAGCATAAGTGATGTTGCTGAAGTAAAAATCGGAAGCGCACCTAAAATGGGCTATGCCTCAGGAAACGCGAAACCTGCGATTATTATTTCCATTTCCAAGCAGCCTAATGCTAACACCCTGGAGGTAACGAAACGGATTGAAGAAAACCTTAAAGTTCTGAAAGAGACCTTACCTGCCGACGTAAAACTGGATACAAAAATATTCCGTCAGGCAGGCTTTATCGAAACATCGGTAGAGAATGTCATGAGAGCCATGATAGAAGGTGGTATTTTTGTTGTTATTATATTGTTCCTGTTTCTTGGAAATCTCAGAACAACCGTAATTTCACTTCTGGCCCTTCCCTTGTCGCTGCTGGGAGCCATTCTGGTATTAAGCATGCTTGGACTCACGATAAACACCATGAGCCTTGGAGGTATGGCTATTGCAATAGGATCGCTGGTCGACGATGCAATTATCGATGTTGAAAATGTATATAAACGTCTAAGACAGAATAGATTAAAGCCGAAAGAGAAAAGGCAGTCAACGTACGTTGTTGTGTTTGAAGCTTCCAGTGAAATAAGGGCTTCAATATTCAATGCGACACTGATAATAATAGTAGCTTTTTTGCCATTGTTCTTTCTCTCCGGAATGGAAGGACGAATGCTGAGGCCGCTGGGAATTTCATTTATTGTCTCCTTGTTTGTCTCTCTCATAGTGGCCATGACCTTAACTCCCTTATTGTCTAAAATGCTCCTGACTGACAGTTTTCTTTCGAGAAATCAAAATGAAAAATGGCTGGTCCGCAAGCTGATTTATTATTATGAACGTTCACTTTCCTGGGCTTGGGATAATAGAAGGAAGGTTCTTGCTGCAACAGCCGGACTTTTCCTGGTATCAATAGTTATTTTTTCAACTCTCGGAAGAAGCTTTTTACCTGTATTCAATGAGGGTTCTTTAACATTGAGTGTAATTACTGAACCGGGTGTTTCACTTGAAGAAAGCAATCTACTTGGAAATCTTGTTGAAGAGGATTTATTAACGATTGATGAAATTTCAAGCACGGCACGCAGAACCGGAAGGGGAGAACTGGATGAACATTCACAGACAAGCAACAGCGCTGAAATAGATGTCAATTTCACTTTAAAGGAGCGCGACCAGCAGGAGTTTCTTGCAGAGGTGCGTTCCGTGCTTTCCAGGGTTCCGGGAATTGCTTATACTGTCGGCCAGCCGCTCGGACACAGAATTGACCATATGCTTTCCGGCACCAGGGCAAATATTGCAATAAAGCTATTCGGCACCGACCTGAATAAGATGTTCCTCACAGGCAACCAGATAAAAAGCTCGATAATCAATATTAATGGGCTTGTTGATGTAAATGTCGATCAGCAAATCGAGATTCCGCAG
Source organism: Bacteroidales bacterium (assembly GCA_038325595.1). Classification (GTDB taxonomy): domain Bacteria; phylum Bacteroidota; class Bacteroidia; order Bacteroidales; family VadinHA17; genus LD21. The sequence goes on from JBBQJD010000088.1 coordinate 5,824, forward strand.
ATTCAGATCAGGGCAAACCGCAACATGCTGGCCCGGTACGGGATTCCTATAGAGGATTTTAATGAATTCATTAATATTTCTTTCGGCGGCGAAAAATTATCAGATATTTACGAAGACCAACGGAGATTTGATCTTGTCCTGAGACTAAATAAAGATTATACGGAATCAGCTGAAGGCATACGGACTGCCTTGATCGATACGGAAAATGGTGGTAAGGTACCGCTTGAACAGGTTGCTGAAATTGTGTCGGTAGCAGGTCCAAGCTCCGTAAGCCGCGAAAATGTGCAACGTAAAATAGTAATATCGGCAAATGTTGCCGGACGTGATTTACGTAGCGTGGTAAAGGAAATTCAAAGAAATATTGATGACAGAATAGTCCTTCCCGAGGGTTACAGGATTGAATATGGAGGTCAGTTTGAAAGCGAGGCAAAAGCTTCCAGAACACTGATGCTGACATCAGTAATAGCTATTGTTGTAATATTTTTTCTCCTGTTCCAGGAATTCAGAAACGTGAAGCTGGCGGGAATTATCCTACTGAATCTCCCACTCGCATTAATTGGAGGAGTATTTTCCATCTGGATTACCTCAGGTGTTTTAAGCATTCCGGCAATCATAGGGTTTATTACACTTTTCGGTATTGCAACAAGAAATGGGATCCTGCTTGTTTCAAATTTTCAAAAGCTGCAGGGACAGGGTATTACACTGCATGAAACGATAACAAAAGGTTCATCCGACAGGCTGAGTGCCATCCTTATGACAGCCCTTACTGCTGCCCTGGCACTGATCCCACTTGCCCTTAAAGGCGACCAGTCAGGTAACGAAATACAAAGTCCTATGGCTAAGGTGATCCTGGGCGGACTGCTCACTTCAACATTACTTAACATATATATTGTACCGATTGTATACAGCATCATAAAGAAACGTGACAAAACAGGAACAGAAGAGTTATGAAAAAGACAATCTTAATACTGGTCTGCCTTCTGGCACTTTGCTCTGATCTAATCCCTCAGGCTTCAATAGATAAGATCCTTACAGAGGTGGAAAAGAACAATACAACAATTTTCGCATTCAGAAAAACAATTGATGCACGTAAAACGGGTAATAAAACTGATATATATCTTCAGAATCCTGAAATTGGATTTTCTTACCTGTGGGTCAATCCTGCCGATATCGGAAACCGTGTTGATTTCAGCCTGATTCAGTCATTCGATTTTCCTACAGCCTACGGCTACAGAAAACAGATCTCAAACCTGAAGAATGAACAGGCAGAACTGGAATATCAGAAACAGCTCAGGGATATATTGCTGAAAACCAAATTAACCTGTTTTGATCTGATCTACACTAATGGCCTGAGAAATGAATACGCCAGACGGCTAAGCCATGCTGAGAACATTGCTGAATCGTACAGTGCAGGCTTTGATCTGGGTGAGACTAATATTCTGGACCTCAATAAAGCAAAATTAAACCTGCTGAATTCGGAAAAAGAGCTGGAATCGATCAATATTCAACGGAATTTATTAATATCAGAGCTTGCAGCGTTAAATGGCGGACAGGTTATCGATATTACCGATACAGTATTTGAAATTGTCTCTGTTCCTGCTGACTTTGAGCAATGGTATCTTTCGGCAGAAAAGAGTAATCCCGTTCTGGAATGGTTAAAGAAGGAAGTGGATATCAGTAATAAGCAGGTTCAGTTAAACCGTTCCGGCAGCTTACCTGAATTTCAAACAGGATATATGAGTGAAACGATTGTAAATCAGCAGTTCCGGGGAATTACAGCAGGCATTTCAATTCCATTGTGGGAAAATAAGAACAAGGTAAAGTATGCCATTGCGAACTCCATTGCTTCAGAAAGTATATCCAGTGATAATAAACTGCAGTTTTACAATTATCTCAAAGCCGTTCATTCAAAAGCCATTGCATTGCAGGAGAACGTAAATGATTTCCGTAAGAACCTTCGGTTAGTGGATAATACCCGCTTACTTGAAAAAGCGCTTGAGAAAGGTGAAATTTCTCTGATAAATTACATGCTCGAGCTTTCTATTTATTATCAATCTTTGAACAGACTTCTCGAACTCGAAAGAGACCTGAATAAGACGGTAGCAGAATTGAAACAGTATGAATAAACAGAGATAACTGTTGAAGAGTTGAAAAGTTTAATTTAAGGTTTCCATGTTCCATGTTCCAGGTTTAAAGTCTGTCAGACGAAGTGTATGTCCTATGCCTTACGCCCGACGCCTTACGCCTTAAGCTACCAGTTTGAATCATACCATGACCTCACATCTGTGACGATCATTCCTGCTCTCCGGGCTGCTTCTATGCCCAGGTCACCATCCTCGAAGACCTCTATAAAAGCAGGATCGATTTTCATCATTTCTGCACATTTCAGAAATGTTTCGGGATGTGGCTTGAAGTATTCCACATCATTTGCGGTAACAACAATATCGAAATATTTTCTCAGGTCTGTTATTTGCAGCGTCCGCTCGACAGCTTCACGATGACCTCCTGTTCCTACAGCCATAGGCATCTTTCCATAGTATTTAAGAACCAGATCTGCCACAGGCTCTATCGGCTTTACAAGATGCTGGATCTTATAAAATTGTGCTAGTTTTTCATTCATTATTGCATCAATGGAAACACTGCCATTCAATCCGCAATTCTTAATGATTTCCGATGCGATTATCCACCCAGGGCTCCCTGTATGTTTTTTCAGAAAGGCTGTATCGAGATCCGCACCGAACTTGCTGCAGGCAATTTTCCAGCCCTGGAAATGATAAGGCATGGTATCCGCAAGAGTTCCGTCAAGATCAAAGATCAGTCCTTTAACACCGGGTTTTATGTCGTATTGCATATATTTCATATTGTTGCGCAAAGGTAGAAAGAAAAATGAATGGTTGGAAATCCCGAAACTTTTTCAGTGTTCAACGGTTTTAAATAAAAGAGTATTAATATCTTTACAAAATGAGGCTCTGCTTGTATTTTTAATTTCATTTCATTAAAGCCCTGACCCAGTGAGGAATCCCTGAAATATGAAAGAATCAATAAAGGACAATGAGCAGTTTTTCCGCAAAGCATTCGATTTAAGTCCCGATGCAATTAATGTAAACCGGATGCATGATGGTTTGTATGTGATGGTCAATGAAGGTTTTACAAATATTTCGGGTTATTCCAAAGAGGAACTTATTGGCAGATCATCTCTCGAATTAAACATCTGGGCAGATCCGGAAGATCGCGAAAAGCTTGTAAAAGGGTTAAAAGAATCAGGAAAACTGTCAAATCTTGAGACCAGATTCAGGATGAAATCCGGAGAAATACGTCATGGCATATTATCGGCAGTATTATTTAATATAGATGGAATTCCGCATATTCTCAGTCTCACAAGAGATATAACTGACCGGAAAGGGTTTGAAGATGCATTGAAAAAGAGCGAAGCAAAGTACAGGCAGCTGATGGACCTTGCTCCTGACGGGATTATGCTGGGATCGCATGATGGAACTATCACTGGTGTAAATTCAAGCATGCTCAAACTTACCGGAAGAACTTCCGAAGAACTGATCGGATTCAACGGTGAAATGCTCTTCTCTCCTGAGGAACATAAGTCAAATCCACTACGGTATGACTTACTTAATATAGGAGAACTGGTTAAAAAGGAACGGAATATTCTCCGGCCTGAAGGGACCAGCGTTCCGGTTGAGATGCATACTACGATGATGCCTGACGGAACTTACCAGACCTTCTACCATGATATTTCGGAGCGGCGTAATGCGGAAAATGAACTCCGGAAATTATCAAGGGCCGTTGAACAGAATCCCACAGCTATAGTGATTACGGATCCTGGGGGTACGATAGAATATGTCAATCCAAAGCTTTGTGAGACTACCGGTTATTACATAGAAGAATTGATTGGTCAGAATCCCAGCATCTGGAGCTCTTATGAAAAATCAAAAGAAGAGTACAGGGAATTCTGGGAAACAATCAAATCAGGAAAGGAGTGGAAAGGTGAATTTCACAACAGGAATAAAAACGGTGAATTATTCTGGGAAAGCGCTCTTGTTTCACCAATAAAGAATGAGAAAAATGAAATAACGCATTTCCTTGGTATTAAGGAAGATATCACGCTCAGGAAAATACTGGAGGAAAAGACAATTTCAAGTGAGAAACGTTACAGAGAAATTTTCGTTGCGAATCCTATTCCATCCTTTATTTTCTATGAAGATACTCTTGAATTTATAGAAGTTAATGAGGCTGCATTACTGAATTATGGTTATTCAAGCGATGAATTCGCTATCATGACTCTTAAGGATATCCGGCCTCCTGAGGACATAAGTGCATTTGTAGGAATGCTGAAAGATATCTGGAAAGATCCCATCCATAATACCGTGAACAGGCACATGCGAAAGGACAGAAGCATTTTCCCCGCTGACATTACTTCACATTCTTTACCTGAAAAGAATGGCCGGAGATCTCGTCTCATGATGGCCACAGATATTACAGAACGAGTCAAAGCCGCGGAACAGATGAAGTTTGCCAAAGAGAAAGCTGAAGCAAGCGACAACCTTAAAACCACATTTCTGAATAATATCTCACACGAGGTTCGCACACCTCTGAATGGAATAATGGGGTTCGTTGATATTATATCACAACCCGATCTTACGGACAGAGATAAGAAAGAATCTTTTATGATGCTTGTGGAAAGCAGTAACAGGCTGCTTGATACTATTACCAATTATATGGATATTTCCCTGCTGACCTCGGGAAGCATGAGTGTAGTTATCAAGGATTTCAATCCTGTTGCAGTAATGAAGGAGCTGTTCAATAATTATGAAAAACTGTGCCTGGAAAAGACTTTAAGACTTGTTCTGGATATTCCGGATCATTATGAAGAGCTGACTGTAAGCTCTGATGGCGAAATATTCAGCAAGGCTTTTTCTCATATTCTTGATAATGCCATTAAATTCACTGATTACGGGAGTATTCATTTCGGTTTAAGAAATACCTCAGGTCATCTTGAATTTTATGTAAAGGATACTGGTCTCGGCATCAGCCAGAGTTCTCTCAAAAGTATTTTTGATCCATTTTTCAAAGGTGTTCATGTTCTCTCAGGGCAGTCGCAAGGCAGCGGGCTTGGACTGACCATTGCCAAAGGATTGATAGAACTACTCGGAGGTAAAATCAGTGTTAAATCTGATACTGGCAAAGGTTCAACATTCAGTTTTATTATTCCTTCCTGGAGCGATTCACTGAATTTTTTATCCAGGACGGAGGAGCCTGAGGTACTTAAAAAGCAGGCAGCAAATCCTCTGATTATGATTGCTGAAGATGACGAGACAAATTTCTTTTATCTGAATGCCCTGCTGAAATTTGAGACAAATGCACAGGTTATCCATGCTTCAAACGGGAGGGAGGCTATTGATCTTTTCAAAACAAATCCTGATATCGCTATTATTCTTATGGATATCAAAATGCCTGAAATCGATGGACTTGAAGCAACCAGGCAGATAAAACAACTTAATAAAGAAATTCCTATAATCGGAATAACAGCGTACTCAATGTCGGGTGATAAAGAAAGGGTTCTTGCTGCAGGATGCGATGGGTACATAAGTAAACCAATCAACAAGAAAAACCTCCTTGAGAAGATTGAAGAATATATTGATCTTAAGACAGATTGATTATCCTTTATATTCTCCGAGGTACTTTTTTACCTGTTTATAAACGTTGTCTGCTGTAAAACCAAGCTTTTCATCAAGCACTTTATAGGGGGCTGAAAATCCGAAACTGCTTAATCCCCAGACCTTACCTTTTGATCCGACAAATCCCTGGAGAGTCACAGGTATCCCTGCAGTTAATCCGAAAACCGGAACATTTTCCGGGATAACAGATTCCCGGTATGCTTCCGGCTGGTTCCTGAATAATCCTTCCGAGGGTGCGGAGATAATCCTGATGTTGAGATTATCGTTTCTGAGCAGTTGTGCACCTTCAACAAGGGTAGTGACTTCCGAACCGCTGGCTACAAGGATAACATCGGGTTTTCCTTTGCAATCCTGGACAATATATGCGCCTTTCTCTGATTTGAGGGCATCATTGTAACGGTCATTGGTATCTGAAGGAACATCTTTTATGTTTTGCCTTGATAATATAAGGGCAGTTGGCGTTTTTACATTTTCAAGAGCCATTTTCCATGCAATTGTTGTTTCGGTGGAATCAGCAGGGCGAAGTACCAAAAGGCTATTATCGCCATCATGGTTTTTAAGATGCTCAAGCAGCCTGATCTGAGCTTCCTGTTCAACAGGCTGGTGAGTTGGTCCGTCTTCACCAACCCTGAATGCATCATGTGTCCAGATATATTTTACTGGCAACCCCATGAGACATGCCAACCTGACTGCAGGCTTCATATAATCTGAAAAAACAAAGAATGTTCCGCATGCAGGTATTACTCCGCCATGCAGAGCCATCCCGTTCATGATTGCTGCCATAGTCAGCTCTGAAACACCTGCCTGAAGAAATGCTCCGGAGAAATCATTCCTGGTGAATGAATGGGTATTTTTCAGAAAGCCATCTGTTTTGTCGGAGTTCGAAAGATCGGCTGAGGCAACAATCATATTCTCAACATTTTTGGCATAATGACCCAGCACAGTGGCAGATGCTGCCCTGGTGGACGAACCTTCTTTCTGCTGAATGCCTTTATAATCTATATCAGGAACGGTTCCATTGAAGAAGTTATTAAGCTTTTTATCCAGACCGGAATTTTTTGAAGTCCATTCCTTCTTCCTGTTATTCCAGTCAGCAGCTATTTCTCTTTTATTTGAAAGTATGTTTTTGTACAGTTCCTTTACCTCATCGAAAATCATAAAGGGATTTTCAATATCAGCACCTAGGTTTGCCAGTGATTTTTCGAATGATCCGCCGGCTTCGCTTACCGGCATACCGTGTGTTGATGTTTTTCTTTCAAAACTTTTACCTTCATTATCCAGCAGACCCTTACCCATCGTTGTTTTTCCGATAATGATGGTAGGTTTCTCCTTTTCAGATACAGCATCCTTAAGGGCTTTCCTTATTTCAGTCTGATCATTGCCATTGATTGTCAATACATTCCATCCCCAGGCAGTGTATTTCATTGCAGTATCTTCAATAGTTACTGCACTGGTTTCGGTCGAAAGCTGGATATCATTTGAGTCATAGAACATTATGAGATTCCTTAGGCCCAGGTATCCTGCAAGGCGGCCTGCTCCCTGTGAAATTTCTTCCTGTACGCCTCCATCAGATATATATGTGAATATTTTATGAGAGAATAATTCACCAAATCTTGCAGCCAGGAATCTTTCTGCAATAGCTGCGCCTACTGCCATTGTATGTCCCTGCCCCAATGGTCCTGAAGTATTTTCGACCCCTCGCTTGAGATCGAGCTCGGGATGCCCCGGAGTAGGACTTGACCACTGGCGGAATTGTTTTAAATCATCAATTTCATATTTACCGGTTAATGTCAGAACAGAGTAGAGCATCGGTGACATATGTCCGGGATCAAGAAAAAATCTGTCGCGGTTGATCCATTTTGGATTGTCGGGATCGAAGTTCAGAAATTCTGAATAAAGGATATGTATAAAATCGGCGCCTCCCATTGCGCCACCAGGATGGCCCGATTTTGATTTTTCAACCATTGCCATGGAAAGTATCCGGATGTTGTCCGCAGCTCTGAGATTAATGTCGATATTCATACAGGATTTTTTAAATTCATGACAAAAATAAGATTAATCATTGAATGAAAAAAGACAATAACAAAAGTTAATTATCCTTAAAATTCCGTCATTGGTCAATAAAATCTGACAGACTGAAATCTTATCATTCTCTTTTAATTATATTAGCCTTCAGCAAGTACAAAATTTGTCTGAGAATATGGAACAAAAATTGAAAGCCCTGATCGTTGACGATGAGGAGAAAGCAAGAAATCTGCTGACAAAGCTTCTTGAGGATTTGCATAGTTTTAATGAAATAAGAGTTGCAAGGTCATCTGCGGCTGCAAATGAGGAGCTGATCCATTTTATGCCTGATATTATTTTTCTGGATGTCAGAATGCCGGGCAAGGACGGATTTGCATTTGTTAATGATCTGGATACCAAGAAGTCTGAGCCGAAAATAGTATTTGTTACCGCGTATGACCAGTATGCCATAAAAGCTATAAAGAAAGACGCATTTGATTACGTTGATAATAAGTTTTTAAACGCTTGTTGAGGTGTGGGTGCCGGTGAATTGATTACAGGTTTCTGTTAAAAATTCAAGATTCAAGATTTCAAGATTCAAAATTCAAGATTATTAATACAAGTGATGAAGCGCAGGGAAGTGAGATTTTAGATCATTTCTGACGGAAGAGATTCAAGAAATTCCTTAATAGCTTCATCTTCAAATTTCCCCCTGAACTTCCCCGATTTAAACTTTTCATATCCTTCCTCTGAGAACTTTTTCCAGGAATTATCTTCATTTCCGGGAATGATTGGATAGAAAAGCACTTCGTTGTTCTTAGCGGCATCGAGATCGCCTTTGGCATCGCCTATCATAAGAATTTTGTTGGTATCATATTTCCCTTTGGCAGCAAGTGCAATGTGCTCTGTTTTTGTCCCATGTTCCTGTCCTGCAATGACTTTCAGATACTTCATCATACCTGCTTCTTTCCATTCACGGTCAAGGGCTTCGAGCGGAGTCTGCGACACTATTATAAGGTCAGCCGATTCCGATATCTTCCGGATAGCAGGAAATGCATTGGGAAAAGGAGGTATGTCGCGAAGCCATTTAGCAATATCCTCATTAAGAGCTTCAGTCCATGTGACAACTTTTTCAAGATCAGGATCATAATTCGACTCAAAATATTTCCGGAGTGTGGCATTACCCAGTTTTGTTTCACTCTTCACCCATTCCATAAGCGGCCTCATATCGGGTAACCTGACACCTGATTCCTTTATCTCATTTCTTTCACCCAAAAGCTCAAATACCTTAATTAATGAAGTGAACCTGTTACCACCCCTGTATATTGAATAAAGATTTACAAACTCCCACGTCTCCCGGAGAACCCTTGATACGGCATATAAATTAAAGTATTTCAATGCATTGGGAATGAAGAACTCTTTTTGTTTTACCTCCATTGAATCAAACACGCAGCCATCGGAGTCAATCCCGATGAAATAATCATGTTGAGGTTTCAGATTCAGTAATTGAGACTGGTAGTCCATAATTGCAAAATACAGCCCAAAAGTACGATAATTTTTTAATCACACTTTTTTACCATTCTACCTCTCTTTATTCGCTGTTAAGCTGCTCAAAAGCGAAGTTTCTCTGGTGGGATCTCTGTGTACCTCTGAGGTTCTCTGTGTAAGTTTTTATTTTAAATTGTTTCACAGAGTTTTCTCTGCTGGGATCTCTGTGTACCTCTGAGGTTCTCTGAGGTTCTCTGTGTAAGTTTTTATTTTATCTTAGCATAAAATATCTCTATTATGAAAAGAATTCTCTGTTCACTCGCAGCTATCCTCCTGTTAACCTCCTGTTCACAAAAAAACACCGGACAGACAGAAATCACTAAATGGCAGGATGGAAAGAGAGCAGCAGTATCAATTACATACGACGACGGTTCAATAAACCAGTTCCGGAAAGCTCTTCCGATTATGAACTCACTCGGAATGCCCGGAACATTCTTTATAAATACAGGTTCTATCCCCGGCTCTCAGTACAAGGGTCAGTTCATCGGACGTCCGGTTAAGCAGATCATAGCAGAGACTGCAAAAACTCCGACAAATAAGGACAACTTCTTTGAACGGGCTTCCGCTGCAAGGTTTCTTGGTCTCAGGGGCACATCCGAAGAATTTACAAAGGCTGGTTCAGCCTTCGATGCAGGCAGGGACGAAGAGGCTTATAAGATTATTGATGAGCTGTATAATAAGGTAAGGAAGGGAGGGTTCACGCCTGAGAAAAGAAGAACAGGGGAGGCTGATAGTGAAGAAGGGATTACCTGGGAGGAAATTAAGGCCTTCGCAGAGGAGGGTCATGAGTTTGCAAGTCATATGGTTACCCATCCGTATATGGCTGCCCTCGATGAACCTAATATGCTTTATGAGCTGGAAAAGAGTAAGGAAGAGATACTTAACAAGCTTGGACCAAAATATACCTTCTCTGCAGAATGTCCATATGGTACTGAAAATGAGCGGGTAATGGAATATGCGTATAAAGTATATCCTGCCCTCAGAAACAGGATGCCTGAGGCATTCCTGGAGGAGCTGAACCGTTCAAGCAAGGAAAATCCGGGTTCATTCGATAAGGAATATGTGCAGTGGCAGCGTGGAGCAACAACCAGAACACCATTGCCCATGATGAAATCGTGGGTCGATACT
>JBBQJD010000089.1:0-16095 GCA_038325595.1 Bacteroidales bacterium
GATAAAGGGTTCAACCCGCCCGGTATACACTTCCCTTTCAATAAGTTCTGATGGTATTTCGAAATCTGCCATGTCTAAATTATATTTACAACTTATTGCAAATATAAGCAATGTTTAAGTTATACTTACAAGAAACGAGTGGTGAGTGGTGAGTGTAGAGCGTTTTTTTAAGCGATGCATCTTCCGCATTTCTATTGTCCAGTTCAGCTGCAGCACGAATTGCAACCTGCTTCAGCACCATTTCAGTTATCCGTGTATCAACAAGAGCATTTCGTCCTATTACCGCGATCAGCCCAATAGCTTCTCCATGAGGGTTCCAAAGAGTTATACCAACATAACTTTCAGCATTCATTTCCTGTAAAACCACATCATCAGGGAAGAGATCCCGTACTCTTTCAGGGAAGCTACATACGGTTTTTCCTACAACTCTACCACATGGTGTATCCTTAAGTTTATACCGAACATTATCTTTAAATTTACCATCGAAGAAAACAGCAACGGTTTCATGCCGACAGGCAACATTTTCATTTTGTTTGAATTGGACAAAATTTGCATATTTAAATAAATACTTACCTTTGACGTTAGTAACGCAACACGGAAAATGATTACTTCGTTTGGGTCCAAAGAGACTGAAAAAATATGGAATGGGGATAGAGTTAAAAATTTACCCCATGAAATACAACAAATTGGAAGGAGAAAATTAAGGATGCTTAATAACTCACAGAATTTGACAGACTTAAAGGTGCCTCCATCAAATAAACTTGAGAAACTTTCAGGCAAGATGAGTGACTTTTACAGCATCAGGATAAATGACCAATGGAGAATCGTATTTAAATGGGACGATGGGAATTCAAGTGATGTTACAATAATGGATTATCATAAATAAATTAAAATGGAAAAACTGTCAAATATTCACCCGGGAGAGATTCTTCTTGAAGAATTTCTTAAACCTTTAAATATATCTGCTTACAGACTTTCAAAGGACCTTGGAATACCCCAGACCAGAACGTCTGAGATTATAAAAGGACACAGAAGTATTACTGCTGACACTGCAATAAGACTAAGTTATTATTTTGGCAATTCTGCTAAATTCTGGCTCGGACTTCAGAACGACTATGATCTTGAAGAGGAGAATAAATTAAAAGCACCTGAATTCAAACACATTAAAAGATTAAAAGAACACACTGCTTAGTAATTGAGACTTCATACAAACGAAGAAAACCCATTTTAAGACAAATTTCTGCAACCATGACAGTATCAAATTTACTCCTATATGGGCTTTCAGAATAGTGGACTTACCGGTATTTCGGAAAAACTCGCCGTCCCTGATTTTCATACAGGGCATTTGCATGGGTTAATACCGGTGAGCCTTTCAAATCGCTCCAGGGGGTCTCTCGCGGTTGCTTATGTTTTATTATAACATCGATGAAATTAGAATACATTTTGGAACAATTTTTGCTGTTAATTAATTAACAATCAAACCTTAATACAATGAGACTAACTAATAAACTCATCCTATTGACCTCAATATTTGGATTAATTGGTTGTGAAAAGCAGGGAGACAATTTTGAAGTAGAGACATACATCAATCTCTTAAAAACAAGTTCCTATGAAGCTTTTGAATTACCAGCGTTTGAGCCTTCTGACATTCATGCATTGTTAAATTACAGAAATGAGACCATGATAATTTCTAATTTCCCACGTAATGGGATCTCATCACTTTGGAGACCGGAATGTAAACTTGGGATGTATGTACTATGGACTATTGAATCAATAAGGGCAGTAGAGATACAAAGCAAATATTTAATTGGCCGATTTCCATCTCAGAATCCTGTTCTTGCTTTAAGAGCATCTACAGAACTTAAGTTAGTTTATGACGATAGATCTCAGAATGAAGCGGCAAAAGCATATTATGACTGGTGGCATTCAGTTCACGTATTTAAGGATAAAATGAAGATTGATCCTTTGAAAGACACTGATTATAGATGGCATTAGATCTCCCAGACATTATTCAAAGACTAGAACATTGGTATCCTACCTGAATACCCAATGAAATATATTATGCTCCCGCGGGCGGAGGCCACCGAAGCCCGAAGGAGCTTAGCGAAAAGGAATTTGTATAAAAAGAAAAAGCCCTCCTACGCTAAAGCTTCGGAGGGCGAAGGTGGGCCCAGCTGGGCTCGAACCAGCGACCCCCTGATTATGAGTGTATATATCAGGTTTCCACTGGTTTGTACACATTTGTATTGACTTTCATAATCAAGTGATTTGGTTGTTTAGTCGTCCATAGGTTTTCACTGGTTTTCATAATACCAGGCTCAAAAACTGGCTTATTTTTCAAACCCTGACAGGATTGAAATCAATTATCTTTTCATTGCTCACACTTGCATATTGTATTTGGTAACTGTTCCTATGAAATTACTCATCATGTAGCAATTTCATTTCGGGACTTTCCTATTATTATCTGGAATGACCTTACATTGAAATTCTTGGTTTGATATTTTGTTGAATGTGCCAACCTTAATAATCTACATATTTAATGTTTGGGGGGCTAAAAAATCGTAATTTTGAAATTAGAATATATGCAGACATTAAATATTAATTGAGCCCCGACAGAATTACTTTATCCAATCAACCAGCTATGAAGTATCTTCTCAAATTTGTAATTCCTATTTTACTCCTTGCAGGATGTAAGGAAAAGAATAGCAACAAAAATATTGATAGCACAAGTTCTGTTGACAATATTAAATCTGAAAAAGAAGTAAGCGAAATTCATAAGAATATTAATGTAAATGCGGAGCCAGACTCGATTGCAATGGACGCTTCAAGTATGGCCGTAATTGTTGTGGACATGGAGAACGGGTTTGGTGCGAAGGGTGGTATGTTTGACCGAGCAGGAATTGATATTTCCATGATTCAGAAAGTTGTAGCTCCTACCGCAAAAGTTTTAGCAGCAGCTCGCCAGGCAGATGTTAAAATTATTTATCTTAAAATGGCTTACCACGAAAACCTTTCAGATATTGGAACAGAAGAATCTCCAAACCGGATGTTACACCTGAGGATTATGCATGTTGGCGATACTTTTGTTAACCCTGACGGTTCTAAAAGTCGTATGTTGATTCGTGAAACCTGGAGCACAGAGATAGTTCATGAGCTTAAGCCACAAGCTGGCGACATTGTTTTGTATAAGACACGGTTTAGTGGCTTTTATAAAACCGAATTGGATTCCCTGCTTAAAAAAATGGGTAAGAAATATCTCATCTTCACAGGATGCACAACAAGTGTGTGCGTAGAGTCAACGGTAAGAGATGCAATGTTTAGGGATTATTCATCTGTGGTGCTAGAAGATTGCGTAGCAGAACCAATCGGATATGACTTACCGAGAAGTAATCACGAAGCTTCTCTTCTGACTATAAAGAGGTTATTTGGTTGGGTTTCAAGCTCCGAAGAATTTATCAAAGCTCTAAAAATACTGCCCAAGAAAAATGATTGACGCTGGTCACGGTGGATAGATCCGTTTTCAAATACCCGCCACTGCACAAACCCAAACGTTAGCATGCATTGACCACCCGAGATTACTAGATAGATTGTAAAAGCACATCATATCACCTTCTCCATTGGCATTTCTTACCGTTCTTCATAACCATCATTTTACCGTCTTTCATCATGCATCAATCTTTCATCATCGGAGATTTGGTTATGGTTTGAGCAAAAGAGCTACTTGTGGTGATATGCAAGTGCTGGAAAAGAAAGAAATAGAAGGTCATCACTATTACCTAAACCTTGATTTGTATCGCATACTTTCGGAATAATTTTTGGCAGGTTATATTGGACCTGGTAAACACGGATCTGTCACAAACGTAAAAGTAATCAGGGGTGTAGATCCATTAATTGATGATGAAGCAGTAAAAGCAGTGAAGTCTTCTGACAGGAAGAATCAACCAGATACTCAGGAACAAAGTATGTCCAAAACCATTTGATTCCTTAGATGTAATAGCGTGTGGTTTAATTTACTATCTTAGTGAATGATTAACAGATGTGAAAGAACCGTAACCTGCATATCAGGGTTTGTGAGAAAAATTAGGATAAATGCATTAGTTTGTTCATAATGACTGTAAAAAAATCATTGCTTATGTTTATGGTATGGATAGCCTTTCTTCCAGGCTGTCTGTTATTCTCACAATCTCATACATCCAGAGACAAATATTCAGGAGCCTGGGAAACACCTGCTAGCTGGAACCCGACATGGCCACTGCCTCAAACTAATATTAGCGGTTACGATATTACAATTTACGGTTATATAACCAGAAACGGTTCACTTTCATTTACAGGAGGTTCAGCTGATTTGATAGTTCACGATACGCTTGTTATAAAAGGAGATCTGACAATTGGCCATAAAGATAATTTAACTATTAAGGATAATTCGATTCTTATTATCAGGGGAAATTTTGCATTCGATAACGAAGCCACCATTACTGTAAATGGATATCTCATAATAACCGGTAATGTTGACAGGATCGGTAGTGGTGCCAAACGTCCATTTACGAGCAATGACAATCCTGTAAAAGTATTTGTTGGAGGAGATATTGACACGGAAATAAAAAACAGTTCGAATTACCCTATTTTTAAATGCTCATCACCTCCAACAACTCCCTTTCCGAATTCCGGCTGCCCCTACGGGAATATGATCGATTTTGCAAATGATCCCCTGTATCCCTTTTTTCAAACTACCTGTACCATATCAACGCCAACTATCAGTGCCGGAGGTCCGACAACCTTTTGTGCCGGTGACAGTGTTACTCTGATCTCAAGTGCAGGAACAACCTACTCGTGGTCCACCGGTGCAACTACTTCCACCATTAATGTGAGCTCATCAGGCAGTAATACTGTAAGGGTAACCAATGCAAGCGGATGTCAGAGTGCAGCATCAGTTGCCATTATATTAACAGTCAATGCTTTACCGGCATCACCGACCATTACAGCCGGAGGTCCGACAACTTTCTGTGCCGGTGGAAGTGTTACTCTGACCTCAAGTGCAGGGACAAGTTATTTATGGTCGAATGGTGCAACTACAGCAAGTATAAATGTCACCACATCAGGAAGTTATACTGTCAGGGTAACAAATGCAAACGGATGTCAGAGCGCAGCATCCTCTGGCATAATAGTAACTGTTAATGCTTTACCGGCAACACCAACTATTACAGCTGGTGGACCAACAACCTTCTGTGCCGGTGGCAGTGTAGCTTTAACTTCAAGTGCAGGTTCAACTTATTTATGGTCGAGTGGTGCAACCACAGCAAGTATAATTGTTTCACAATCAGTAAGTTATAATGTCAGGATAACCAATGCAAGCGGGTGTCAGAGTGCATCCTCATCAGCCACGGTTGTCTCAGTAAATACACTGCCTGTAGTAAATGCCGGAATAGATGCGACTTTTCCAAACGGGACAAGTACAACACTTAATGCGACAGTTTCCGGAACCGGACCATTCACATATAGCTGGACACCTGCTTCACAACTCGTAAATGCTTTTATAGAAGACCCAACAACGGAAAACTTGTCCGCAACGACAATTTTTACATTAACAGCTACTTCTGCAACAACATCCTGTTCTAACACGGAAACAGTAACAATATCAGTAAGCGGAGGTCCTTTGGCATCTGCTCCAACTGCTGGTACCGGAACAATATGCGCCGGCAAAACCATCCAACTTAATGCTTTGGCAGGTGGTGGATCAGGTTCTTATACCTACACATGGACTTCAGTTCCTGCCGGATTTACATCATCTATTGCTGATCCAACAGATAATCCAACTGTTAATACAACTTATTGGGTATCTGTTTTTGATGGATTCACTACTGTTAATTCTCAGGTTTCAGTAACCGTTAATGCTTTACCGTCTACACCGACAATAACCTCTGGAGGTCCAACAAATTTCTGTGTGGGAGATAATGTAACGTTAACCTCAAGTACAGCAACAACATACTTATGGTCAACCGGGGCAATAACACAAAGTATTAATGTTACGGCAGAAGGAAGCTATACTGTACAGGTAACCAATGCAAGCGGATGTCCGAGTCCACTATCAATAGCCACTATCTTAACTGTCAACGCCTTACCGGCAACGCCAACCATTACCCCCGGTGGTACAACAACCTTCTGTGCGGGTGGCAATGTAAACTTATCTTCAAGCGCAGGAACAAGCTTTTTATGGTCGAATGCGGTAACAACATCAAGTATAAACATTTCTTTAGCAGGAAATTATACTGTTCAGGTGACGGATGCCAATGGATGCCAGAGTGCGTCATCATCTCCTATAGTTGTTACGGTTAACACTTTGCCGGCAACCCCAACAATTACAGCCGGCGGACCAACAACCTTCTGTGCCGGTGGCAGTGTTATGTTAACCTCAAGTGCAGGTACAAGTTATTTATGGTCGAATGGAGCTACTTCATCAATCATATATATCACTACATCAGGAAGTTATACTGTCAGGGTGATCAATGTTAACGGATGTCAGAGCACAGTAACAGCAATGACTGAAGTAACAGTAAATGGCTCACCTGAAGCGACAGCAGGTAATAATGGTCCGGTATTTTCACTCAAGCCCCTCAATCTGACAGGAGTACCTGAAGCCATGACGACCTATCTATGGACAGGCCCGGGCGGGTTCACCAGCAACTCACAGAGTCCGTCAGTATCTGCGAGTGCTTTGGCAGCTATGGCAGGAGAATATACATTTACCGTTACCGATGCCAGAGGATGTTCAAATTCAGCCACTACAACAGTAGAAGTAATTGAATTACTCATACCCTCAGTAATTACACCCAATGGTGATGGTAAAAATGATTGCTTTGTAATCGGTGAAATTATTGATCAGGTTGAGCTTACAATCATTAACCGTTGGGGAAATATAGAATATACGAATGGAAATTATTTAAATGACTGGGATGGACGAAATAATAAAGGTGCAGAACTTCCAAATGAAACCTATTTCTATATATTGAAATTTGAAAATGGTAATATATTAAAAGGATCTGTTTTAATTAAAAGGTAAAATGAACCGGCTTATTCTGAGCATATTGGTATTGTTATTCCCATTGCAGTTGTTGGGACAGATGTTCCCGCTATCCAATCATTATCTGAATGATGCCCTTGACATTAATCCAGCTTTTGCCGGTAGCAAAGATGCATTGAGTGCAACCATTTCGTACCGTAATCAATGGGTTGGATTTAAGGATTCTCCAAAAAGCCAGATGCTATCAATTCATACACCTTTTGATAATGACAGGATAGGTCTGGGATTAGTGGTAGAGAAAAACAGTATTGGAATTTATAAAGAAGCCAGCTTTATTGGTAATTATGCATACAGGATGGAATTGCAGGATGGCAAATTAGCAATGGGTTTAGGTTTTGGCCTTAGTGTATACAATATTGCTTGGAATGAGCTTGTTGCAACTGATGCAAATGATATACAACTGGCAAATACTCCCGCATCATCAGTTTTGCCGAATTTTAGTCTGGGCACATATTATTATACAAAAAAGTACTTTATTGGCATTTCAATACCCCTGTTCTTAAGTTATGAGGTGGATAATAGCACCGGCAAATATAAACTTGGGAACAATTTCTCAGGGACCAATTATTTTCTTAACGGAGGTTACGAGATCGGCATAAATCCTCAAATAAAATTCCTTCCTTCTTTTTTGCTGAAGTATCATCCTGGTAATGTTATCCAGATCGATTATAATGCCCAGGTCAGTCTAAATGACAAGATTTGGCTGGGGATAGGTTACCGGAACAGAAATATGCTGGCCGGAATATTTCAGTGTCAGCTTAATTATCAAATCAGAATGGCATATACTTATGATTTGCAATTTGGCAGTATTGGAAAATACACAAATGGTTCTCATGAGATCGTTTTAAACTATGTATTTAAATATTCACGAAAGGTAATTGGACCAAGACAGTTTTAGCGGACAAATTTTATGAGTAAATACTTCTGTATAATAATTCTTGCTTCATTGTTTATTAAGACTGAATTGTATGCCCAGTCTGATGGTTATATTGTAACACCGACACTATTCAGTTCAAGAATATATGATGAATTTTCTCCCGTATACTATAAGGGAGGAATTGTATTTTGTTCTGACCGTAATGACAATTCCCTGGTAAGTTATACGGATGATCAAAACAGGCTTTTCAAAATATTCTATGTGACCAGAAAAGGCAGTTCGGGATGGGGTCATCCAATGCTGCTGGCAAAAGAGATTACTACCGCTTTTAATGACGGGCCGGTTACTTTCAATGAAAATGGTAATATCATGTACTATTCCAGGAATAATTCTATTGAAAATTCGCTAAGAAACATTTCTGATACCTCTAATAAGCTGGGTATATATTCTGCAGAATTAATAGGTGGAATATGGACCAACATCCGGCCTTTTACCTATAATAATCTTCTGTATTCTTTTTGTACCCCGGCACTTACTCCAGATGGAGAAAGGATTTATTTTTCATCTGATATGCCAGGCGGCATAGGTGGAATGGATCTTTATTATTGCGACAGGCTCAATAATGAATGGATTAAACCTGTAAATCTGGGTCCGGTAATAAATACGTATGAAAATGAATCCTTCCCTTTTGCATCTGAAATTGGGAAACTCTATTTTGCATCAGACAGACATAACGGGTTGGGTGGGAAAGACCTGTTTTATACCCGTCAGATAAATGGAGAATGGATAGTGCCGGTGCACCTGGATTCAACAATAAACTCAACATCTGATGATTTTGGAATTGTAATAGATTCAACATCTGAAAATGGATTTTTTTCAACAAACAGGCGAATGACAGATGATATTTTCAGTTTCAGTTCAACACCTGTAGAATTTGCGGGTTGCGACAGTATTAAGAAGAATAATTATTGTTTTACATTCTATGATGAAAAACAATATCTCATTGATACCTTACCTGTAATTTATAAATGGGATTTTGGAAATGGTATAATACGTATTGGGAAAGAAGTGAGGCATTGCTTTCCCGGCCCGGGCAAGTACTCGGTCAGGCTTAGTATATTAGATGAACTCACGGGCGATACTATTTCAAACCGGGTTGACTATAAAGTGGAGTTGCAGAATATTGAACAGGCCTATATTAAATCTGATAATGCTGGAATAAAGGATGAACCAATATCTTTCGAGGGGGTAACAACCGACCTTAAAGTCATTAAGGTCACCGACTATTTTTGGAACTTCGGAGACGGGTTTAAACCTGGCAGTCAGGTTTTTAGCAATACCTTTCAAAAGAAGGGTGAATATATTGTTAAGCTTGGATTACTTACAGAAAAGGACAGCCTTGGCCTTATTTCTAAAATATGTGTCATGAAAAAAATAAAAATCAATTGAATTGAAAAAATATATCTGTATCATATTTTTTCTTCTGATAACGGGCATCCCACTCTTTTCTCAATCGGCTCCGTCGATTGATGAAAATATCCCTTACCTGATAACTTTTGGAGGAAACTCGCTTCCATCATGGGGCGACGATGATTTTTTGCAGATCTTCTTTTGTGTCATACCTTCATCACAAACTGATCCTGTATATATCCGTGTTTATGATCCGGATACCGGAGGAGATATGGATGAACTCAAAGGCAATTTTAATACTGTTATAAACTTTTCAATTTATTCAGGAACTGGTTGCTGGTCAGATACAGCTTCACGGAGTATTCATCCGACAGGAAATTATAAAAGCGGATATTTAATGTCCTCAAAATCGTTTGGTCTTGATCCTAAATATGATAAAAAGTGGTATAGTTTCGGGCCTTTTAATCCTTTCGATGGAGAGTATGATGAGAAACTTGGGGGCCGGGTATTCAAAATCATTGCTCAAGGGATTTCGGGCGATGATGGGAATATTTATAAATACTTTTTAAGTACCAGCCCGGTTGAAAATGTGGCAGTTGAGGGGGGTAATTTTTTTACATATAAATATCATTTCAGATTATCGGATGATCAAAAACATGTAAGCCAGATTTATCCTTTTGTGGATGACCGGACTATTTCTATCGAGGTCTCAAATTTTGACTGGGACAACGATGGAATAATCCGGATATTTTCAGTTGCCAAAAATGGAATCTTATGCGATGTTTCGGGAGAAGACAACTGGATAATAAGAAAATTCCCAATAGTAGCTGAAGAAAAAAATTCGTCCATTGAGATACAATTTATTAAAAATCAAACCATGCTGGTGAGAAACAACAATGTGGTGGTCGCTGTAAGGAACCAGTATGGCGATGCATTGCCATTTTATGTACTTCCGATTGGAGGAATTCCTGTATATTCTCCGCAAATAAGAATGAAATGACAATTTGGAAAGGAATATTGATTTTTTTCTTTTCGGTTCTGACCAGCCATGTATTTCCCCAGGGCTATAATTTTCGCAATTTTAAATCAGAAGATGGGTTAGTCCAGCCATATATTTATTCCATCATCCAGGATGTGCATGGATATTTGTGGGTTGCTACAGGTGACGAATTATACAGATATAATGGATTTATATTTGAAAACTTTACAGCCAGTGACACCCTGGCAGGCAATTCTGTTACTTCCGCCATTAACCAAGGGAAAGATTTGTGGTTTGGCCATAAAAATGGCCACTTATCCTACTTTAACGGGAAAAAGTTTCAGGCCTTCAGTATACCTGAGTCCAGTGGAAGCCAGATAACACATTTTGCAAAGAGTCCTGACGAACATATCTGGGTCAGTACTTATTCTGACGGTATACTTAAAATGTCTAAAGATTCAGGCGTGTTAAAGCATTATTTATTTAAGGATCAGGTATCTGTAATTACATTCGGTTTCATTGATGACAGTGAATTGTTGGTTGGCACAAACACAGGCTTATTCTACTGCAGATTAAAGGAACCAGGTGAAATTGAAATACTCCGGCCCTTTTCAGAAATTCCGGAATCAAAAGTAACATGCATCCAAAAAATGAGGAACAAACCGGGTTTTTATATTGCAACGGAGGATAATGGCATATTTCGTCTCATTAATGAAGACAACCTGTTGACGGTATCAAAAATTATTGCAGGTCCTGATTTTGACTTCAACGGGATTCAGGATATTTATGAAGACAGCCAGTCAAATTTGTGGTTAGGTACTTTTGGGAATGGGCTTATCAAAATGATATATTCAGCTTCAGGGGAGTTCATAAAGATTATATATTTTAATATTGCAAGCGGCTTTATAACTGATAATGTAAAAACCGTATATGAAGATCGCGAAGGAAATATCTGGAGCGGCAATTTTGGTCAGGGTTTAACACAAATCACCTCTAAGACATTTTCTGTCATTAAATTTGATAATCCCTTTTACGGAAATAATATTTTCTCTTTCTGGTTCACACAGCACTTCCGATGGATAGGTACTGAAAACGGCCTGGTAAAAATGGATCTGCTGACAAACAAAGTTGTTAAGTTTTACAGCAAAAACAGTGGATTACCTAAAGATACTGTTTCAGCAATTTATTCCACCGATGGAAATGAGCTTTGGATTGGAACTGAAAAGAATGGTGTATTCCGGATGGAAGCAGGGAGTGAAAAAATACACAAATACCCTATAGGAGACGGAGCACTTGAAAACTCTGTAACCATTATAACCGGGAAAAAAGAACAGGTCTGGATCGGCACAAAAAAAGGATTATGGAATATAAATAAAGGCACCGGTACGAAAAAAGAGTATTCTATTAATCAGGGCGGCTTACCTCATAATTATATTAATTACTTATACTTAGACACAACCGACAGACTATGGGTAGCCACACGTAGTAATATACTGGCATACATTCAGGATGAAAAGGTTTTTAAGACACCCTTTAATCCGGGTAAGGAAATTATGACAATCACCGAAGATGCTAACTCACGCATCTGGGTGGGGTCAAACGGGAACGGAGTATTTACGATACAGTCCGATTCTATCTATAATTTTCTGGAGAAAGAAGGTCTCTTATCCAATTATTGCTATTCGCTTATTTGTGATGATCAAAAAAACATTTGGGTTGGTCATAAAGTTGGATTAAGCAGAATCAGAACATCAAATTTTTCAGTGAAACCGTTACAGCATATTGAGGGAATAACAGATAGGTATCAATTTAATCCAAATGCAATAATTAAAGACTCTCAGGGAAAAATCTGGTTTGGATCGGATCAGGGCATGGTTTCGTATGACCCCTCAATGGAGTATTCCAAGATACAACCGCCTGTTCTGGCAATTACCTCAATTTGGGTTGATGATATAAAAAAAGATATTTCTGATAGAATAATAGTATCTCCCGGCAATCACAAAATAAAAATTGATTTTTTGGGTATCAGTTTAAGGGAACCGGAACTTGTTGCCTATCAGTACAAACTGGAAGGTTATGATCAGTGGTCTGAAATTACAAATAACACGAGTATCACATTTCCCCGGTTAACGGAAGGGGAATATACATTTATCTTAAGAGCCTCAAGCGGGGAGGGTGCAGTATCGGAAAAGCAGTTGATAAATATAATCATCAAAAAGCCTGTCTGGAAGAAATGGTGGTTTTTCCCTGCAACCGGTCTTCTCCTGGTCATTATGACTTTCATTTATATAAAAAGACATGAATATAAATTTCTGGCTGAGAAAAAAATACTTGAGGAAAAAGTAAGGGTACGAACCTATGAAATTCAATGCCAGAAAAAGGAAATTGAGATGCAAATGGAATTGATCCATGAAAAGAATACCAGTATCACCTCAAGTATAAATTATGCCAGTAACATACAAAAGGCAGTTTTACCTCCTCTGGAACTCTTAGATAAATTATTACCCGACAATTTTATATTAAATAACCCAAAAGACATTGTAAGTGGAGACTTTTACTGGATAGCAGAAAAGGATAACAAAATTGTTTTTGCTTTAGCTGATTGTACAGGCCATGGTGTCCCGGGAGCATTTATGAGCCTCCTGGGTATTACCTTATTAAATGAAATAGTAAATATTAATGGAATCACAGAATCGGATGAAATTGTCACAAACCTGCGTGAAAGAGTTATCCAATCTCTTCAGCAAAGCAGGATTGATATTCCCACCTACGATGGAATGGACATAGTTCTATGCGTGCTGGACCGGTCCCAAAATAAAATTCAATATACCGGAGGAATGAGCGATCTTGTATATATCCGCAATGGCCAGCTGAATGTTATAACCGCTGACCGTTTTTCTGTCTGTGCTTTATTCAGCGACAAATGTACTTTTACAGAGGAAGTAATTAGTTACAAAAAAGGAGATGTATTTTACCTGTTTACTGATGGATATCAGGATCAGTTTGGCGGAGATCTTGATAAAAAATTTTTACGTCAGCATTTTTATACGACTTTATTGGAAATTCATAAATTACCTATGCCAACCCAGAGAGAATTCCTTGAAAGAAAGCTCATTGAATGGATGGGAGATAATGATCAGACTGATGATATTACCATAATAGGTGTCCGTTTGTAAGAAATAAGAGATCACGGAAACTGCTTCGGGAGAGCGATTTTGGATCACGTGCCAAAGTTACCAGGTACTCAATTTTGATCTCGTCAGGGTCAATTTTTTCGGGCAGCTTCTTAACGCTCAGCCCTCTTTATTGCCGGGCCGTCAGACTGTCTAATAACTAAAATGAAGTCCTTTAGCGGTAAGCGTAGTGAACGATACATCATACAACAAACATAAATACAAAATGATGAAAAGGTTGACTTATATCACTGATAGTTGCGATATCATTCCTGACAGGTTTCGCATTTAAAACAATACTAACAAGACAAAACAATCAAACGACAGAAATGAAAAAAGCAAATAAACAGCGTAACGAGGAATTAGTTCTCAAGGTAGAGACTGCATATGACCAAGCTTGGCAGGTGGGAGATGTTGAGGGAATAGTCACTTGCCTCACAAAAGACGCGGTACTGATAAGCCCTCGAGGTGAAATAGCTTGTGGTCACCAAGAGATTCGTAACCTACTCGGTGAGTTTTTGGATGGTTCCGCCAAAGGCTCGACACACACAGGCCGTATAATCCGAGTAAATTTTGTGACGGACGATGTGGCAGTTGTCGATGGCGAGGCGCTTATTGAGGGTGTGGAATTCGCAGATTTGTCCCCATTGGCACATCATATGTTCACCGATATTTTGGTTCGTACCGGAGATGTCTGGCTTATTGCTCAAATCCGTGCCTATGCAAATTATTAAGCTTACACAAGAGAATTTCATGATGTATCTTATGAAAAAGCCCTCCTACGCTAAAGCTTCGGAGCAAAGAACATTGGTAAATTGAGAAGTGGGCTGCGGCCACCGAAGCCCGAAGAAGCTTAGCGAAAAGGAATTTGTATAAAAAGAAAAAGCCCTCCTACGCTAAAGCTTCGGAGGGCGAAGGTGGGCCCAGCTGGGCTCGAACCAGCGACCCCCTGATTATGAGTCAGGTGCTACTAACCAGCTGAGCTATGGGCCCAATTTTGCTCAGTAAAAAACGGACTGCAATATTAGTTATTTGTAAGTAATTATACAAGAACTTTATTAAAGAATAATATTTTACCTCTCCATCAGTTGAAATTCCATCCGGAAAGGTATTTATAAACATCCGGAAATCATAACCCGCCGGATTCCGGACATGTCCATATCACAATGGGAGAATGTGCCTTGAGGTGATTGAAAGGTTCAGTAAATAATCTGTCCAGGCATATCTGGCCCCTTTACATACAAGGTCACTCTTTTATATAGTTTTGATCTGACCAATAGGCGTGGCGTTAATCATGTAATGCATTTTCTGAATTGTGTAATGATTTAGGAAACAAGGTTTTGTACCTTACTCAACTTCAAATAAGATTATAGAGATGAAGGTATTATTGAAAATATCAGTTGTGTTGCTTGTCCTTATGATCTTTATTATTATCATAATCAAAGCTTATATTGAACCAAAGCTTGAAAAGAAAATAAAGGCAGAATTAAATAGCGGATATACAAATTACATTGTCGGAATTGAAAATGTCAACATTGATATATTCAGATCATTGATGGAACTGGATGGGATAACTTTTCATCCAACCATGAGACAGCAGGGTTCTCTTGATTTAAGTGGTAAAATCGATTCAATAAAATTAACCGGTATCAATCTGTTGAAAACTGTATTTAAACATGAAATCTATATTGATGAAGTAATCATTTCCAGAAGTAGCTTAAATGGTAAAACTAATTCTTCAGACAGGCCGGTAACGCCAATAGTGTCGCCTCTTAAGATCGGCATAGGCAGATTACTTTTTGACCAGTTTGATCTTACAATGAAAAATGATTCTACAAGTCAGGATTATTCAGTAAAAGATGGAAGGCTTGAAGTATATGGTTTGCAGGTTTCAAAGCTGGATACTTTAGATCCCGGTCTCATTACTCTGTTCGATTTCGAAGCTGAAGAGCTGAAACTGGTCTCATCTCACAAAATGTATTCCTGGCTAATAAGGGGAATCAACTATTCCGGTACCTGGAACACGCTGGCAATTGACAGCTTTCTTATTAAGCCTGAGTATGAAGAATATGATTTCACATCAAGGTTTAAATTCCAGAAGAATCATATCGAGGCGGCCATCTCTGACATTTATGTTCAGGATCTTTACCTCGATAGTTACTTCAGTCCAATGATAATTGAAAGCAGATATACCGAGATCGGGGAAATGACTATGAAAGTTTTCCGTGACAAGAGAAAAGAATTACAGCATCTGAAAAGACCAACTTTTCAGGATTTGCTGAATGACATTCCCGCAACTATCAGGATAGATTCAATAAATCTGATGAAAGGTAAAATAACCCTTAAGATACATGAAGAAGAGGCAAAGGAACCTGGAATTATCATATTTAACGAGATCAATGCTAAACTTTACAATCTTATTAATGATACAATTTATAAAACAAAGAATGCTTTTTTAGAACTTAATGCTGATGCCTTTTTAATGGGTAAAGCAAAACTATCCATTCAATTGAAAGGAAAATTATTTGACAGGAATAATGCCTTTTCACTTAATGGAAAGCTATCAGCTCTGGATATA
>JBBQJD010000090.1:0-15970 GCA_038325595.1 Bacteroidales bacterium
AGCTCCACACCAATTTTCATTTATATACATTTGTTTATTTAAACGATTAAGCTATATTTGCTGTTCTATAGCTCTTATTTTTGATTACAATATTATAACAACATGATAATAAGAGCATTAAATGTTAGTGAATGGAAAAAAGGGTTTCTTTGAAGGATATTGCCAGGAAAGTTGGAGTTTCTGCAGCTCTTGTTTCATATGTATTAAATGGCAAGGACAAACAGATGAGAATAGGCACTGAGGTAGTCAGGAAAATAAAGCAGACTGCAGCAGATATGAATTATGAGCCTAATCAGATAGCCAGAAGCCTCAGGATGGGATCTACCAGAACTATCGGGCTTGTTGTAGCGGATATCTCAAACCCGTTTTTCGGCCAACTCGCAAGAATAGTAGAAGATGAAGCCCTTACAATGGGCTATACAGTTATCTTCGGCAGTTCCGACGAGGATGAAATAAAATCAGGGAAAGTGCTTAATACTTTTCTTAACAGACAGGTGGACGGATATATAATCGTCCCTTCTGAAGGTACAGTTAAACAAGTGACCAGCCTTTTGAGAAGAAAATTGCCTGTCGTGCTGATCGACCGGTATTTCCCTGAAATAAACTGCAGCCATATTGTACTCAACAACTTTCAGGCTACTTTCGACGCAACCTCCTCACTTCTAGATAAGGGACTAAAGAAAATTGCACTGGTTGCCTACAAAACATCTCTCATCCATATGACTGAGAGAATAAGAGGTTTTGCTGAAGCTATGAAGGAACATGGTCTTGATTATAACAAATTTCTGGTTGAAGTAAAATTCGAACATTCCCGGAAGGAAGTGGAAATTGCCCTGAATGATCATTTTAAGAGAAATAAAAATACTGAAGCCATGATTTTTGCAAACAACGGGCTTTCACTGGAAGGATTATTCTATTTGCAGAAGCATTCGATTAATATACCAGAAGATATGGCATTCATAGGATTTGACGGAGGGGAGGTTTTTGATCTTTATTGTATTCCACTGTCATACGTAAAACAGCCATTGGAAGAAATGGGGAAAGAGGCTGTAAGGGTGCTTATGGAATCAATGAAAGGATCTAATAAAATTATTCGTATCATGCATGATTCTGAACTTATTATAAGGTAGTTCTTTTTGCTAAATCTGCTTAATCGTTTATGCTATATATAATTGCAATATGAAAAGACTTATCAGATACAAATTCCTTAGATATATACTTGTCACATCAGTCTTGCTTCACCTCGGTTCTACATCATGCAATAATAAGGATATTGGAGCAACTGAAATATTGTGGGACAACTATGGTGTTCCTCATATCTATGGCAAAAATGCTGAGGATATGTATTACTCCTTCGGATGGGCACAGATGAGCAGTCATGCAAACCTGATCCTCAGGCTTTACTCCCAGGCAAGGGGAAGAGCTTCAGAGTATTTTGGGAGCTCATATATAAACTCTGATAAAAAGGTGCTTAGTTTTAACCTGCCCCACCTGGCTGAGCAGGGATATCAGAAGCAGAGTGCCGAAAGCAGGCTTAATCTCGATGCATTTGTCAGGGGAATGAACGATTATTCTTTAAAGCATCCTGACCAGATAGGAGAGGAGTTCCGACAGATCCTCCCCGTCACCGTAATTGATATAATAGCCCACACAACACGGGTGACATGCCTTGAGTTCCTGGCCAATGATGACCTGGAAGCTGTTAAAAGATTAACAGACCCGGGTTCCAACGCAATTGCGATCGCTCCTTCAAAATCTGCATCAGGTAGTGCGATGCTTCTTACTAATCCCCATCTTCCATGGTACGACTTTTTCATATGGTATGAAGCGCATCTTAACACTGGAGATTTTAATGCATACGGCGTCTCCCTGGTTGGAATGCCCTCGCTTTCAATGGCATTCAACAGCAATCTGGGCTGGGCTCATACCGTAAATCCCATTGATGCCAGCGACAGGTATGAGCTTACTCTTAAGGATGATGGCTATGTTCTTGATAACAAGGTTGTTCCATTTGAGAAAAGACTTATTACTTTCAAGGTTAAGAAGGACGATGGTTCTTTGGAAGAGAGAACATTTGAATTGAAAATATCTGAGCATGGACCCGTGACAGGGGAAATGGGTAAAAAGGCTTATGCGGTAAGGATTGCCGGACTTGAAAATGCAGGCATATTCGAGCAGTATCACAAAATGGCTCTTTCAAAAAACATCAGCGAATTTGAATCTGCTGTTGCTATGTTGCAGAATCCTATGTTCAATATCATTTATGCTGACAAAGAGGGTAATATCCTCTATATATATAATGGTAATGTGCCTGTAAGACCCGAAGGTGATTTTTCTTTCTGGAGAGGAACCATAAATGGATCTGAATCAAAATTCATCTGGAATAAAATTCATCCCTATGCAGATCTGCCAAGGCTGCTGAATCCTGAGTCGGGTTTTATTCAGAATTGCAATGATCCACCATGGACCTGTACTTATCCCACCGTTCTTAACCCTGACGATTATCCGGCATATTTTGCTACCGGTTGGATGTCACTTCGTCCCCAGCGTGCCGTTAATATGATTAAAGATAATCCTGCTGTCACTTTCGATCAGCTTATTGATTATAAGCTTAATACAGGCATGGAGGCAGCAGATCGTTTTCTCGATGATCTTCTTCTGGCAACAGAACAATTCCCTGATAGTATGGCTCTTAAGGCAGCCGCGGTTCTTAAGGGCTGGGACAGGAAAACAGAAACCACCAGCAGGGGGGCTATTCTGTTCGCTGCATGGTGGGATGGTGTGAGAAACACACTCTTTGAGAAAAAATGGGACCCTCTTTACCCGGTCTCAACACCTGATGGTATTAGTGATAAGGAGGCTGCTGTAAAACTTCTTTCAAAAGTATCGGCTGAAGTTATAGCAAAATACGGCTCCCTTGATATAGCATGGGGTGATGTTCACCGCTTCCGGCTTAATGGTTTGGACTACCCTGCCAATGGCGGGCCTGGTGACCATTACGGGATCTTTAGAACAATGTACTACTCCGATGGTGAAAATAATACCAAAAATGCAATTGCCGGGGATACATATATAGCTGTAATTGAATTTGGAAAGGAAGTGAGGGCAGATGTTCTTCTTGGCTATGGTAACTCGACTCAACCGGGAAATAAGCATTTCGGAGATCAGCTAAAAATGATGTCTGAGAAAAAATTACGGCCGGCATTGCTCACCAGATCTGAAATATTGAAAAATTTGGAGAAAAGAGAATCATTCAACCTGAAATAACCTGAAAACTCATAAATATTTACCTACATGAAAATTAACCTGAACCTGAGTTTCTTTAAGGATTATCTTCTGAAATTTATTCCGATAATCCTGCTGATTTTGTTAAGCATACCACTGGCCGGAAGCGGCAGCATACAGCAGAACCGTGTAACGGGGACTGTAACCGACGCATCGGGAGGCGAACCGATGCCCGGTGTAAATATCATGATCAAGAATTCCTCTTTGGGAGTAATCACTGATATGAATGGAAAGTACACCATTTCAGTTACAGAACCTGATGCAGTTCTTGTTTTCTCCTTTATCGGTTATGTCTCTCAGGAAGTGGCGCTTTCAGGAAGAACAACCCTGAATGTGGCATTGATCTCTGATTTGAAAGGTTTGGACGAAGTTGTCGTTATTGGTTATGGTACACAGAAAAAAGTCAATTTATCCGGAGCAGTTGATGTTGTTACTTCAAAATCAATAGAGAATCGTCCGGTGGCAAATGTTGTACAGGCTCTGCAGGGAGCTGCTCCGAATGTAAATATCTCGGTGGGAAATTCCGGCGGTGAAATGGGGGCCAAGCTTAATCTGAATATCCGCGGACAAGGATCAATAAGCGGAGGGAGTGTTTATACCCTTGTTGATGGTATAGAACAGGACATCTCAAACCTGAATCCCGATGATATTGAATCGGTTTCGGTTCTGAAAGATGCTGCCGCTTCAGCAATTTATGGCGCCCGTGCAGCTTTTGGTGTAATACTGGTAACTACAAAAAAGGGCAAAAGTGGCGGAATAACAGTCAATTACAATAACAATTTCTCTTTTGCAGCCCCTACAGTAGTCCCTCATTCGATGAATTCTATGGACTTCGCTGAGTATTTCAATGTAGGTTCTGTCAATGATGGAAAACCGCCTCTCTTCCAGCAGATTATTATTGACAATATTAAAAGGTATAATTCAGGTGATATTGATTACTGGACCATTCCTGTTCCGTGGGCTCCTGTTTTCTGGCTTACATATTCAGGTGCCTGGGCTAATACCGACTGGTATAAAGAGCATTATAAGAACTGGACTCCCAACAGCACTCATAATTTCAGTATAAGTGGCGGGGATGACAGAACTCAGTTTTATGTTTCCGGTTCAGCGTTTGACCAGTCCGGCCTCATGAAGATTGGAGATGACAGCTTCAACAGGAATAACCTGAGTACCAAGCTTAATACTAAAATTCTCGACTGGCTCAGGTTCAGCCTTACATCCAAATTTAACAGGTCAATAGTAGGCCGTCCAAGTTATGACAGATCACAATATTATAACTCATTGGCTCGCCAATGGCCGACAAACGCGCCTTATTTTCCCGATGGTAACTTATCTTACGACAATGTCCAGATCTGGCTTGAGCAGGGGGGCCGGTATAACGAAATGCAGAATGAACTTTCTGTAATTCCGGGATTTGAAATCGAACCGGTAAAAGGCCTTATTGTTTATGCCAACTACAGATGGAAAATGAATACGGCCGGGATCACAAATCACGATGCAAAAGTTATTGCTACCGGTGCGGACGGATCGAAGATTTTTATAAGACCAACAAACAGCTTTGCAAGCGCCAACAGTGAAAGCTACTATAGCTCCCCTAATGTCTATTCAACCTATAATTTCAAACTCGGCGACAATAATTTTTCGTTACTCGCGGGCTTTGAACAGGAGCTTATTAAGTATGATACCACAATGGCACGGCGATATGACCTTGTTTCGGACGAGGTTCCTTCATTATCAACCGCAACAGGAAAGCAGGAAGCTGCCGGAGCAATAGGACATTATTCCACAAGGAGTTTCTTTGGAAGGTTTAATTACAATTACATGGAGAAATATCTCCTTGAAGCTTCAATCAGACATGATGGTTCCTCGAAGTTTCCTGATAACTTTCGTTGGGGAACATTTCCTTCAGGATCAGTGGCTTACGTGATCTCAAAAGAGGATTTCTGGAGTCCTGTGAGCAGGTACCTCGATCTTCTTAAGTTCCGGTTATCATATGGGGCCCTTGGAAACCAGGATGTTGCAAATTACCTCTATATAGAAAGATTGCCGATAATGACCAATCTGCCATATATCATGGGTGATTTCCGTCCTAACTATGTTGGCATGGCCGGATTAATGAGTCCGGGGTTAACCTGGGAGAAAGTAAACACAACCAACTTCGGCCTCGATGCAGGTATGCTCGGCAATAAGCTTACTCTTTCATTTGATTATTTTATCAGGAATACCTTCGATATGCTCGGTCCGGCTGAATCATTGCCTGCAGTTCTTGGAACCTCAGTTCCCCGCTCAAATAATGCAACGCTTCAGACTAAAGGATTTGAACTTGTGCTTGGGTGGAGAGATGAAATAAGTGATTTCAATTATGATATCAAGTTTATGGTATCAGATGCCAGGACCACCATTGAAAAATACTATAACCCTCAGAAATTACTGAGTTCAGCTTTTTATGAAGGTTCTGAACTTGGCGATATATGGGGATATACAACGGTAGAACTTTTTAAATCGGATGAGGAAGCTCAGGCAGCCAATCAGTCATATCTTTCAGCAGAACCATGGCGTGCAGGTGACGTTCACTATGCTGATCTTAATAATGACGGGAAGATTGATATCGGGAGCAACACTGTAGATGATCCCGGTGACCTCTCTGTTATTGGTAATTCCTCCCCCAGGTATTCCTATAGTGCCATCTTTGGCGCATCGTGGAAAGGCTTAGATTTCAATATGCTGTGGCAGGGTATTGCAAAGAGAGATCTTTCACTTGGAGGTCCTCTTTTCTGGGGTGCGGCCGGTGTACCTGACGGACAGTGGTTTTCAATTGGCCTTCAGGAGCATATGGATTACTGGACTCCCGACAACACTGATGCTTACTGGCCAAGACCATACCTTGACAAGGGCGTTAAGAACCATCAGAGACAGACACGTTATCTTCAGAGTGGTGCTTATCTTCGTCTTAAATCTGTTCAGGTTGGTTATACTCTGCCCTCAGCATTAACTCAGAAAGTACATGTGAAGAACCTCAGGGTGTATGTTTCAGGTGAGAACCTGCTGACATTTACAAAACTGATAAAAGTATTCGATCCTGAAGCCACGGGGGGACAATCCGGAAGCGGACAAATCTACCCCTTACAGAAACTTGTCTCGACTGGTATAAGCGTAACATTTTAATTTCTTAAAATTCATATAATGAGAAGATTTATCATAACACTGTCAGCAATTGCATTATTGTTACAGTATTCATGCTCTGAAGATTTCCTGAACAGGGAACCTCTGGATGAATTATCACCGGAGGCCTTTTTTAAAACTTCAAACGACCTGAAGCTTTATGCCAACAGGTTCTACACTCTCATACCTTCCCATGGCGGTTATGGAGGTGGTACATTCTGGGGTGAAAGGAACAGCGATAATCTTGTTCCGGGTGCATTTGATATACGCCTCTCAGGGAACAGAACCATACCTTCTGACAAAGGTGGCTGGGAATGGAATGACATCCGTCAGACAAATTATTTCTTCGATCATCTTGGTGAAATTGCTGATGATCCTGCTGCTGCAAGGTTATATATAGCAGAGGTGAAGTTCTTTAAAGCCATGCTCTATTTTGACAAAGTAAAAACATTCGGTGATGTTCCATGGCTCAATAGGGCGCTGGATACAGAATCTCCTGAACTGTTTTCTGCCAGAGACAGCCGGAAAGTTGTGGTCGACTCAATTATTGCCTGTCTTGACTATGCAATAGCAAATCTTAAACCTTTGAGCCACACAGAACCGCAGAGAATCAATATGGAGGCGGCACTTCTCCTGAAG
Organism: Bacteroidales bacterium; assembly: GCA_038325595.1. Taxonomy (GTDB): domain Bacteria; phylum Bacteroidota; class Bacteroidia; order Bacteroidales; family VadinHA17; genus LD21. The sequence goes on from JBBQJD010000090.1 coordinate 7,087, forward strand.
GCAAGAGTGTGCCTTTATGAGGGAACATGGGAAAAGTATCATGCAGGTACCCCTTTTGGTGTTGCAGGCCTTGACGGATCAGGCTTCATTGCCATGGCAGCTGCAGCAGCTGATCAGCTGATTAAGCTGGGGACAAGAAGCATCTATAGCGGACCTGAGGGACAGGAGTATTGGGCTCTGTTCAATAAAATTGATTATAGTGATAATCCCGAGGTTATTTTCTGGAAAAAGTACGATGTACCTTTGGGTATATTTCACCAGGTCAGTTCTTATCTCGTAAGTGGCGCTGGTGATATTGGTATAAATAAGACTCTGATAGACAGTTATTTATGTATTGATGGAAATCCTGTTTCTACAAGCCCGCTCTTTCAAGGTTATGATTCCCTGGCCGGAGAGATCAAAAATCGTGATCCAAGGCTTGCTCAAACAATTTTCATGAAAGGATATGATCAGACAATAAACTCTCCCGGAGGAGGAGCTGATACAAAATTTGAGAAGCCAACCATAGATCTCTCAGGACAATTCAGGGCAACAACAGGTTATTGTATATATAAAGGTGTTAACCCGGAATATTCACAGCATTCATCCTCGGGAGGATGGATAGGTTCAATAGTAATGCGATATGCAGAGGCTCTTCTGATTTATGCCGAGGCAAAAGCTGAACTTGGAACTATAACGCAGACAGATGTTGATATTACAATCAATCTTCTCAGAAATCGTGTAGGAATGGTACCACTGACACTGGGCACAATAGCTTTTGATCCAAAATGGGATTACCCGGCTCTCTCTCCCATAATCAATGAAATCAGAAGAGAACGACGTATTGAGCTGGCTTTCGAATCGCATCGATGGGATGATATTGCCCGGTGGCGAGCTCATCACCTCATAACAGGTCAACGGCCAAAAGGAATAAAATACATTGGATCGGTTCTGGAAGGGACATATGCAGACTACCTGGGAAATCCTACAATCGTACTGGGTCAGAATCTTCTTGTTGATGACCATGGATTCATTGATCCATACAAGACCGCTCTTCCTTCAGGGTTCGGGTTCAATCCGCAACGCGATTATTTGTCCCCCATCCCCAGCGATGAAATCACACTTAATGGCGAAAAACTGGTACAGAATCCCGGCTGGTAAAAATCATCTAATCATTTAAATATAAATTGAATTAATGAAATGGATTTATAATGGTGCGCCGATCCTTCTGGGTTTATTGCTATGTTGCTGCAGCTCTGATAAAATAACGACTGAATCGCTTTTAAAGGAAATGACAAGCAGGGAGAACATCACATATTTCCCTGCCAAAAGTTATAAACTGATACAGAGTTCCAGCTATAACCGGGCTTCTGTATCGCCTGAAAAGGATGGTTGGTTTGCAAATGCCGATATGTCGCATTTTATCAGGGTTGAAGATACTGAGGGCCGGCGGGAATTTGTGATGATGGATGTAAGCGGACCTGGCGCCATTGTAAGATGGTGGATGACTTTCTATAAAGCTCAGAACGGAACAATCAGGATTTATCTGGATAAAAGCAGTACACCCGTCATCGAAGGATCTGCTGATGATCTCCTTAGCGGAATTTTACTTGAAGGAACCCCATTTGCAGTTTCTTTGCAGGAGGGCGCTCCCATAGGCGAGGAGGGACGTGATTATGATCATAATTTATATTTTCCGATCCCATTTTCATCTCATTGCAAAGTGACTTATGAGTGCGATTCCCTAAGGATTCTCTATGACTATGAAGGTACACCTGTGCCCGGAGGTTATTACTGGCCCGATGTCTTTTATAATATCTGCTATCGCTTATATTCTGAAGGAACTCCGGTAGAATCTTTTTCACTGGGAAATCTTAAAAAATTAAAATCTCTTCTTGAAATAGCAGGAACCAGCCTTGTTATGAATGAGCCGGTTGCGGCTGTGGAGAAGACCTTTAAGAAGCAAATTGTTCCGGGTGATTCACTGGTATTTACCGGAGAATATCAAAATAATGCAATTGTCAGACTGCTGGTTGAGCTGAAATCAGTCAGAAAAGAACAGGCTCTGAGGTCAACTGTAATTAAAGCTTCATTCGATGGGAAACAGACAATTTGGGCTCCGGTCGGTGATTTTTTCGGATCGGGCTATACTCTTAATGAACACCGGACATGGATGAACAAAAGCGATAATAGCGGTAACATGGAATGCTTCTGGATGATGCCATTCAGAGAGAACTTTTCAATTACTTTCATCAATTATGGCAACGATACTGTCACTATCAAAGGCTCTGCGGGATTGTCAGATTACAAATGGAACGACAGAAGCATGTATTTTGGCACGTCCTGGCATGAACATTACCGGATACAATCCAGAGATGCGAATGGTTCACCATTTGATCTCTCATTCGCCGGAATAAAAGGAAAGGGTCTTTATGTTGGTGACCAGGTTACCCTTTTCAATAACACTTATCATTGGTGGGGGGAGGGAGATGAAAAAATATTTGTGGATGGAGAATCATTCCCTTCAAGTTTCGGTACCGGAACGGAAGATTATTATGGCTACTCCTTTGCAAGGCAGGAACCCTTTTCGCATCCTTTTCTGTCACAGCCAATCGGAACCGGAAATATGAGCTGGGGTCCGACGGTAAATATGCGTCATCGTTCACTCGATGCTATACCTTTTACCAGTTCAATCGAATCGAATATTGAACTCTGGCACTGGGCAAATATAGAGATGAATTATGCCCTTACAGCCTATTACTATGTTTTTCAGCCATTTACCAACACTGTAAGTGCTGATATTGAAAGCGTAAGGAAGCCTGTATCTGTTACGAAGGAAGATTTTGCAAAAAAGTAATTTTTAAAATTCTCCATCAGGGACAAATGTTGAAAGTAACTTTGCTTTTTATAGTATTAATATTTCTGCAGGGATGTGCAAAAGAGCCTGATACGGATTTTATTTATAATTCAGAAGAGAAGATTGTCATTAAAGATATTCCTTATGGGAAAGCTTCAAGGCAAAAATTAAATGCATTCCTTCCTTCAGGCCGTAATGAGAACACAAGGTCGATAATTCTCATTCACGGTGGTGGCTGGCAGGCGGGAGATAAAAATGATTTTGATCTGTTTGCTTCAATGTTCGCCGAATCAGGTATTGCATCTTTTGCAATAAATTACCGGTATGCCAGTGTACAAAACCATATTGGATATAATGAAATTCTTGAAGATATAGATATGGCAATATCCTGTATAAGAGACAGTTCTCTGAAATTTACTTTTAATCCTGAGAATATTTGTCTTCTGGGTCACAGTGCCGGCGGTCATCTTTCTTTACTTTATGCTTATAGAAATAATCAGGAAAAAAATATTGATAAGGTTGTATCACTGGCAGGCCCGACTGATCTGACTGATACTGTCTTTTTAAATATCACCGGAGTTACTGAACTCGTCAATACAGTTACAGGAAATGATCCGGGAAATCGTATAGATGCCAGTCCTGTTGCTCATCCCAGCGATATTACAACCATTCTCTATCATGGAAGATCTGACGAAGTAGTTCCGTATCAGCAGTCAGAGAAACTTTTTGAAAAGATAAGAGAGTTGAATAGCAGGAATACCTTAAGGTTGATTGAGAATTGCGGCCATGGCTTCAATGCTGCGGAACTGTGGAATATTGCCGAGGAAACAGTTGCTTTGGTAAATGAATAGCTGAAGACAAATTTTTTTACATTAAAATATTATAAGGAAATGAAGATTAGTTTTTTTTGTGTGGTTGCTTTATCAGTATTTATCAATTCATGTAATACTGAACGGCCACAAATAATAAAAACAGAGAAACTCTTACAGGAGATGACCGATCTGGGAAGGCTGACTGTTTTAAGCGAGGTTTCCTACAGATCAGTACAGTATTCCTCGTATGACCGCAGAAGTAAATCTCCTTCCGACAGCGGATGGTTTGCAAATGAAGATGGCTTCGGGGGTGAGCCTCTTCCTGGATTTGAGGAGGTGCTGAAAGAACCCGATTCCACCGGCATCGGTGAGTATCTTATCTGCGACATCAATGAACCTGGGGTTATTCAGCGTCTCTGGTCTGCAGGTATCACCGGAAAGATCAGGCTTTTTCTGGATAATCCTTCCTCACCTTTATATGAAGGAGATGCTAAGCCATTGTTTCACAATACTATATATACTCTGACATCAGGTGAAATTGAAACTGATTATACAGGCACTGTCAGGCAGTTTGATGCATCCTATTTTCCGGTAGCTTTTTCAAAAAGTTGCCGTATCGAATGGATTGGAAATATAAAGGAACTTCACTTTTATCATATTGGATTGCGTATATACAAGAAAGGAACGAATGTTGAGTCTTTCAGGGATCTGAATCTGAAACTGATAAAAGACAAGATGGATGAGACTGCAATAGTCCTTGCGGATCCTGATCATTCAATAATGGTAACTGAGGGTGATGAATTTAATAACGTATCAACAGTTAATACCGGCGAATCTATGTCGGTTTTCAATATTGAAGGAGAAAGGGCTATTGATAAGTTCTCAGTTAAAGTAAATACATCAGATGTGGAGAATGTATTGAGAAAATGTATTCTCACTATCTATTTTGATAATTCTTCAATACCACAGGTTAATGTTCCATTGGGTGATTTTTTTGGAGCAGCCCCGGGAATTAATCCATATGTATCGCTTCCATTTACTGTTAATGACGATGGGTCAATGATCTGCAGATTCGTAATGCCCTTCAGATCAAATGCAAGAATACTTATTGAAAATAACTCGGAAGAGACGGTAGAAATAACTTCATCTGCACATATCAGGGAGAATAAGTGGATAGACGGGAAAACCATGCATTTCAGATGCAGGTGGAAAAATGACCACAACCTGACAGCTTCTAATATTAATTCCCGTGAAAATGATGTATCCGACATAGTTTATATCATGGCGAATGGAAAGGGGAGAATAGCCGGTGTTTCGGCTTGTCTTTATAATCCGAGCAATGCGCCCGTTTCCTGGGGAAACTGGTGGGGTGAAGGCGACGAAAAGATATTTATTGATGATGACAGCTTTCCATCGTTTTTTGGTACGGGATCGGAAGATTATTTCAATTACTCCTGGTCTTCTGCAAAGATTTTAAACTTTCCATACTGCGGTCAGCCAAGAAATGACGGCCCGGGAAACAGGGGCTATGTATCAAATTACAGATGGCATATTGCTGATGATATTCCTTTTAACAATAACATAGCTTTTTATATGGAACTTGGTCATCATGGTGAGGTACCGGGATTTGCGTACGGGCGAACGGTATATTACTATGCTTTGCCGGGAACAATTGATGATTTCAGCACAATTTCAAAAGATGCGATCAGCGACATCAATTATCAGGAATGGTCCCCGGTTGCTTATCTCGGATCGGCCGGATTCAATTTTACCCAGGCTGAAAAAATGTTTGTAAGGGGAAAAAATATTGAGACTATTAAGGATAACTTTTGTGCTGAAGGACAAATGGTAATGTGGTCGCAGTCGAAAGCAGGGGAAGAAATCACATTCAGATTTTCCATAAAAGAATCACAAGCGGATAGAAATTTAGGACTAACACTTATGCATTTTCCTGAAGGAGGAAAAATATCAGTTCAGGTAAATGGTTTAAACGTTAAAATAAGTGGATCAGAAATTCTTGATCTGGGTACATCAGTATACAAATTTCTGGATAATCATTTCACAGAAAAGGTCAGCCTGAAGACTGGTGTTAATGAAATAACACTAAAATCAGAAACCGGCCAGGGTAAAAAGACCGGAATCGACTTTATCTGGATCAGAAATTAAGTAACAATTCCCGGTCTGCTATTTCCTGTTAAGCTTGTAGACCGGCAGATTTACTGCTGATGGCATTTGCTCACCATAGTAAACCTTTTGCATGGCATTCTGCATTTTAACAGCAGTTGTTGCAGGCTCATCATAATTCAGGCTCCTGTTGAACCTGGGAAACCAGCTTGAAGTGATAATGACTCTCAGCTTGTGGCCCGGATTCAGCTGATAGCCTGTTGCCCAGACAGATACTTCATATTTTTTCGGATCAGCATTATTAAAGCTGACTTTGGCTCCACCTTCCTGTATGTTGATTATTTTTCCATCAGGAAACTGATCCTGCAACTCCACAAAAAAATTAGTGTTTGATACACTGCTCGACAGCCATAATGTTGCAGAAACAGGGCCAAGTAACACCAACGGATTATGGTCAATTTTCAACTCAAAAGAAAGCTGATCTTTCCGGCTTATATTTTCATTCTGTCTGGCCGGGCCTACTCCTGTTCCCAGAGTAGTACCACCATGGCCGGGATATGGATCGGCAGGAGAATACTCATACTGCAGAAAGCCATCTTCATTATGCATCGAGGTACTTAGGTACCCTGAAGGACCTATATAATAAGGTATAGTACTGGTCTCAGCCGGCGGCCATACATCCGATCCGACATACTCGTTGAGCTCCATTATGAACAGGTTGTATTTTTTATCAGTGAATGGAGATTTAAGTTTATTCCTGTTTCCCTTCAGGTGGTTCTTTACATACAGAAATATCTTTTGTGGCTTCCCGGTTTTCTTCAATCCACCGAATTCATTTGGCTCACCAAGTGAACCATGGGCAAAAGGACCAATGATCAGCCTGTTTGTATTTTCATTTATTTTATCAATAGCTTGAAAATCAGCTATCTGAGCTTTCAGGAAGATGTCATACCAGCCGGCGATAGAGATCACGGGAGCAGTTGTCTTTCCTCTGAAATTGAGTTTTCTCCAGTAATCATCATATTTCTCATGGCTGATCCAGTCGTTTATGAAATTTACATCCTTCAAAGTTGAATCATCAGCTGAAGAAACTGGTAAAATCATAGCCCTGGCTTTTATTTCATCCTCCTTAAGTACATTTAATCCGGGTGATGCATTCTGAACTCCCCAGACCAAAGCAGTCTGAAGTGAAAAGAGCGAATCGGGATAAGTGAAATCATACAGATTGGCTCCGGTCAGAAGTAGTGAAAGAAAATCAAGAGAATCTGATATAGCCCATTGTGTATAACCCACGTAGCTGCCTCCCCATCCTGCAATTTTACCATCGGACCATGGCTGTTCCCTTATCCATTGTAATGTTTTCAATCCGTCGGCACGCTCATTGATGAAGGGATAAAATTCACCGTTCGATTTGTATTTTCCCCTGACATCCTGAAGTACCACGGCTATCCCAAAAATATTGAAAGCTTTACCCATCCATTGCTCAGCATCTTTATTATAAGGAGTACGGACAAGGACGGCGGGAAACTTGCCTGCTCTCTTAGGAACAAAAATATCAGTGGCCAGTTTAATGCTGTCACCAACCGGAACCATTACCTCGGTTTTATTTGTTTTTTTCTTCCCTGTGCTGCTGCTATCCTGCCCGGAAGAGCATGATATGCAAAGGATTATTGATAGTATTGCAAATAAGGTTTTCATAGTTGGAACAGTTACTGATTAAATTATAAATAAATATACCTGAATCCGTGGAATCAGGTATATTCATTATACGAGAATAAATGTTACAGATTACAAAGCTTCAAATGTAAGCTGGAAGATATGCGTGGGAAGACCTGCAAAAGCCAGTCCGCCAGGATTCATTACACCCTGGTACATTCCAACCATGAATGCCACATACATTTTGTCTTCGGTCACTTCCTTTATTATTACGTGCGACATAGCATTCGCATCCAGGATTGGAAAATAAGCTCCGGTTGAAAATGAAAGCCATTTTTTTCCTGTAAAAACAACATTCCCCTGGCCGGGAGGAGTTGTTGCATCAAGAGGATTGAGAATTGCATTTACCGTAAAATTTTCCTCATGAAGTGTCCAGGTTCCATTAGTTATTCCTGCAAAATTGGCATGACAAAGACCAAGGGCATTTTGAGTCCCATCTATAACAAATCCGTTCAGTGTACTGTATAAAGTGGCAGCAAGCACTTTTCCGTCAACAGGCGTAATCGTATATTTCCCATCACTGAAAAAGGTAAATTCAGTATCGTAAATGTTTCCGAGTATAGTCTGAATGTCAGCGGGAATGGGTATAAGTGTCTGAAGTCCGTCAGAAACAGCACCGCCGCCGTCTTTGGAAGGATATGTTCCCTTGCTGAGAACCCATGTTTTCCCATTTGTTTCAGAAGCACCTCCTGTAAGAAGCTCTTCAAATGTCGGAGGTTCGGGATCTTCTTTTTTGCATGTAATAAGGAGAGGGAGAGCCAAGGCCATTATCATGCAACTGATCATGAATTTTTTCTTCATAGCTGAAAGATTAAGATTAAATATAAATAACAAATTAATTTCTGAGTCAATATACTAATTATTTGCTTAAACGATTAAATAAATTCATATTTTTTTTTGATTTTGCATAAAAATCATACTTTAAAGGGATTTTGTCAGTCTGTTTTAGACTTACCCTCACATACTTCAATCCATTTCTCTGGTGTGATTTTTCTGGTAAGGCAAAACAGTTTGTTCAAGAGCTTCTTTGAGATCCTGAGAAATTGTCCTTGATGTCATACCCCGATTTAGCTCTTCTTAGAGTGAATTGTCGAGTCTGACATATTTTTCCAATTGTCGGAGTGTTAAAGGTTTTATTAAAAGCCTTTCGGTTTCTATCAGATTATTATCCTCGTTGTGTTTCATTTCTATTAATGTATCTTTTTAATAAACCTTACAATTTCTGCTGTAATTTGCATTCTCTTATCGGGGAATGACTGTTTATTTATTAACAGTAAAATTGCTACTCTTTTTTGAAATGATTTCTAATAATTAACCTTTTTTTAACACTCTTAATCCTTTTAATCAGCTATTTTTGTCCCGTTAAAAAACAAAGGGAGAGACAGGGTTTTTGTGG
>JBBQJD010000091.1:0-14993 GCA_038325595.1 Bacteroidales bacterium
TAAGCCCGCCAGCGCCGATGGTACTGCTGTATTGTGGGAGAGTAGGTCGTCGCCGACTTTAAAAAAGGGTTCAGCCAAAAGCTGAACCCTTTTACTTTTTAATAGTATTGACAGAGAAGGAGGTTGAGCGTAACGAAGTGACGCGAAATCCAGCTGAGAGGGATCGTATACAGGCAATGGGAGGGAAGGATTGCTTCGTCGTACTGCTGCACAGTACTCCTCGCAATGACCGTAATATTATTGTCTTTGCAAAGATCCTGCTAGTAAGCCACTTACTATACTGTCATTGCGAGGAGCCTGCGACGAAGCAACCCCTTTAACCTTCAAGAAATTAATTACTTACACCTGACATTGGCGGAAAGCCTGCGACGAAGCAACCCCTCCACAACCATTAGAATTTAACCACGGATAACACGGAGAACACAGGTAAGCTTTACTTCCAGGATCCCCTATTTCATTCGTGGCTCAAAAAGGAGTATTTTATCATGGATTAACCCAGATGACTAATGTGCCGGCAGTAGAAACAGTAGCTGATTATTAAAGATGGGTTAAAAAATCTTAAAACACATTTTACTGAATGTTTTTTTATAAATTGCATATTCTTTAATCAAATCATCATTTTAATCCATATCAGATATAGTATATACTTCATTATTCAAAACCATAAACCAATGAGTAACAATAACGAACTTAGCCGCAGGAAGTTTCTTACCAATACAGCACTCGCCACAATCGGAACTATCGGGGCTGCACAGATTATTTCTTCATGCTCGGGAAAAACCCCAAAAAAGGATGAAGTTCAACTCCCGGCACTTCTGAATGAAGCTCCTGATGGTAAGGTTCTTAAGGCCGGACTAATAGGCTGTGGGGGGAGAGGAACCGGGGCCGCCCTTAACTTCCTCGATGCCGGTCCAAACCTTCAGATCGTGGCTCTGGGAGATGTTTTTCAGGACCGGCTTGATAAATGCCGGGCAGAGCTGAAGACACAGAAAAATGTTGAGATCCCTGACGAAAATTGCTTTTTGGGTTTCGACGCTTACGAGAAAGTGATGGACTCAGGAGTCGATATCGTTCTCCTTTGCACTCCTCCGCATTTCCGTCCGCAGCATGTTGAAGCAGCAGTTAAGGCCGGAAAACATATTTTTATGGAGAAACCATGTGCTGTCGATCCGGTAGGAGCCCGTTCAGTAATGGTCTCGGCTGAAAGAGCAAAACAGAACGACCTTTGTATAGTCAGCGGTACAATCCGCAGGGTGCAGAAGGATTTCATGGAAACACGCAGACAGGTTGCTAACGGAGCCATCGGCGATATAGTCAGTGCTCATATCATCCGTAACGGAGGCTCTTTGTGGGTCATAAAAAGACAACCGGGATGGTCTGATATGGAATACATGCTCCGAAACTGGGCCAACTTTTGCTGGCTGTCCGGCGATCATATCGTTGAACAGTTTATTCACGAAATAGATGTAATGAATTGGTATTTAGGCAAAAATCCTGTAAAAGCAATGGGATGGGGAGGACGCCAAAGGAGAATTACAGGCGATCAGTACGACTTCTTCAGCATAGAGTATGTATATGATAATGGTATGCAGACACATTGTGCAGCACGTCAGATTACAGGTTGCAGCAATCTTACCAGACAGCTGATAACCGGATCGGAAGGTTTTGCAGACGCAAAAGGAACTATTTATAATCTTAAAGGTGAAGAGATATGGAAATATCCCACACCTGCAGAAGGAGATGAAGATCAGACATGGAAAGTGAAAGATCCTTTTGTTCAGGAACATATCAATCTTGTTACTGCTATCCGTACAGGCAATATCATCAATGATGCTGAAGCCCAGGTAAATTCAACACTTATTACCATTATGGGAAGAATGTCTGCCTATACCGGAAAGGATGTAACATGGGAGGAAGTAATGAATTCCGATATGTACCTTGGGCCGAAAACTCATGCTTTTGGACCGGTGCCTGAAGTCCAGGAAAAAATTCCTGTAATTGGAGCCGAACCAAATATTCAGCTAACCTGATACTTACAATAAATTACTGCCAAATGAACAGAAGACAGTTTGCAAAAAATACTATGATGGCGTCATGCTTAATTTCGGCCACTCCATTAGCCGGACTCTCAAATTCATTTTTTCCTGCGGACAGAAGCCTGAAAAAAGGTATAATGTGGGGAAGTATTGGTACAGGTAAAACAATAATGGAAAAGTTCCAGGCAGCCAAAGATGCCGGTTTTGACGGTGTTGAAGCTATGAGCCACATGAACAGGGATGAAGTCCTTGAAGCAAAAGCAGCAACAGGATTGCCAGTTCCCAGTGTTTGCGGGGAATTACACTGGAAATACCTGCTTTCCGACCCCGATCCTGAGATCCGGAAAAAAGGTCTTGAAGCATTGAAGGTTTCAATTGAAGATGCCTCAATATATGGTGCTGATACAGTGCTGCTTGTGCCTGGTCGTGTCAGTGATACGGTGAGCTACGATGAATGCTGGAACAGGGCTGCGGAAGAGATAAAAAAAGCTATCCCTCTTGCCACAAAGCTAAAGGTGAAAATTGCACTGGAAAATGTCTGGAATAATTTTCTTCTTAGTCCGATGGAGGCAGTGTCGTATGTTGATATGTTTAAATCTCCATATGTTGGATTTTACTTCGACTGTGGAAATATTCTTGCTTACGGCTGGCCGGAACAATGGATTAAAATTCTCGGTAAGAGAATAGCCAAGGTCCATATTAAGGAGTACAGCAAAAAGATTGCAGATACAAAAGGAAAAGGAGCCGGCTTTGATGTAAAGCTTATGGAAGGTGATATAAACTGGCCCCTGGTAATGAAGGCGCTTGATAATACCGGGTACAATGGCTGGACTACCATCGAACAGCCCGGCGGCGGAACACCTGACGGCCTGAAAGATCTGTGTGACAGGCTTTCAAATATTCAGAAAAGCTGAGATAGTTATTAACATATTTATAATCATTATTTATGATCAGTACACTTACCCGCCGCGACTTTCTTGGAAAGATAGTTCTATCCTCAGCTGCATTGGCTCTTCTCTCTTCAGCCAAAACCTCAAAATGGCAGCTTGGATGCTTCACAAGACCATGGGCAGAGCATGATTACCTGGTTGCTTTTGACGGAATCGCCGGAGCCGGTTTTAAATTTGTCGGGATGATGGGATCAAAAAACGGACCGGCCATTACTAAAGACACTACGCCGGAACAAGCAGCCAGAGTTGGCGAAGAGGCTAAATCAAGAGGTCTTCAGATTGCATCCTTCTGGGGTGGAGAATTTGATTCCGAGAAATCAGTTAATGACGGAGTTGCAGGTCTGAAGCGACTGATAGATAACTCAGTAGCCTGTGGATGTCACTTTATTGTACTTGGAGGAACCTATGAACAAAGCCAGGTGGAAAATTATTATAAGGCAGTTTCTGAATCATGCGATTATGCTGCAGACAAAGATGTTTACCTGACAATAAAACCTCATGGTCCCTTTAACTCCACAGGGCGGGAATGCCGGAGTCTTATTGAAAAAGTAAATCATAAAAATTTTCGTCTTTGGTACGATCCGGGAAATATTTACTACTACTCAGATGGAAAAATAAGCCCTGTCGACGATGCAGCAGAAGTGGATGGACTAGTTGTTGGAATGAGTGTTAAGGATTTCCGGATGCCTAAGGATGTAGATGTCACGCCGGGAACAGGTCTCGTAAACTTTCCCGGAGTTATGTCCAGACTGCAAAAAGGAGGATTCAAAAAAGGTCCGCTGATTGTGGAATGCCTGGCTAAAGGAGATCTGGCATTTATTAATTCGGAAGCTAAGAAAGCATATCAGTACCTTGAAAAGATTTTGTAGAAAATTTAATTTTTCCGGCAGACAGATTCTGATTAAACCTTCCCGGTCGGTTTGCCCGATACGGTGCTCAAATATTTTTTCAATTCTGATTATAAACCGGAATAATTTGATTTATTTTGATAATAGAAAAAGTTTTGCATAAATTATTCAATTTCAGAAATAACAGTCCGGATTTAAACAGATAAAATTATGAACGATATTCTTGGAAAACTTGCACAATGTGTTGAATTTGGGAAGATCAATAAAGTATCTCCCTATCCTCCTAACATGAAAGATCAGGATGGTGCTGATGAACTGGCAAAAAGAGCTCTCGCCGAAGGTGTCAGACCGGATGAAATACTTGAAGATGCTCTTGTACCTGCTATGGCAAAGGTAGGAGAGAAGTTCACCAGAAAAGAGATTTATGTTCCGCAGATGCTTATGGCAGCAAAAGCTATGAATAGCGCTATGGCACACCTTAAACCTTTCTTTCAGTCAGGTGAAACAAAAAGGAAAGGTAAATTCATCGTTGGAACTGTGTCCGGCGACCTTCATGACATAGGAAAGAACCTTGTGGCAATGATGATAGAAGGCGGAGGTTGGGAAGTTATCGACCTGGGTGTGGATGTCGGAACTGAAAAATTCATGAAAGCCCTCGATGAAAATCCTGGAGCTGTGGTTGGACTATCGGCACTTCTTACCACAACAATGGAAAACATGAAAAAAACTGTTTCAGCAATAAAGGAAAAACATGCCGGTGCTAAAATTCTTATTGGCGGAGCTCCTGTAACAATGGAGTACTGTAAGAAAATCGGAGCTGATTTTTATTCTCCCGATCCCCAGGGAGCTGTAAATTATCTGAAACAACTCGCATCATAAATTTTAATAATTTATCCATTTCTGCTTTTAAGGATTAGACAGGAAGGGGTAAGATAATTTAAGAGATGAATACAATACTTAGAGGAAACTCCAGAGAAATAGTTATTGATACAAACGGACCTGTTATTATCATTGGTGAATGTATTAATCCTACAAGAAGGAAGAAGCTGGTATCGACATTACAGGAAGGAAATTTTGATTATGTTTTGGAACTTGCTGAAACACAGATTAATGCAGGTGCTGATGTGCTTGATGTAAATGTCGGATTCCCGGGTGTTGATGATGAAAAGCTGCTTCCGGAAACTATCATGGCTATCCGGAGTAAATTTGATATTCCTCTTTGTCTCGATTCCCCTAATCCAAAAGCCATTGAAGCAGGGCTGAAAGCAGCAGGAGGCAAATGTATTATCAACTCAGTCAATGGAGAGGAGCGGTCAATGAAAGCTCTCATTCCTATTGCTAAAGAATATGGAGCCGCAATAATTGCACTTACCATGGACGATGACGGGATCACTCATGATCCTGAAAAGAGACTGTCAATTGCTGAGAAGATACTCGAAAGAGCAATCAAGGCAGGAATTAAGGAAGAGGATGTAGTTATTGATGCTCTGGCCATGGCAATAAGCGCTGATCCAAATGCTTGCCTCGTCACTCTTGAGACAATAAAGCTCGTTCATCAGAAGCTCGGTTTGAATGTCACTCTGGGTGCAAGCAATATATCTTTCGGATTGCCAAACAGGGAAGTTCTCAATTCTGCATTCATGTCACTGGCAATTGCCAACGGACTGACATGTCCGATTGCAAATCCTGAAAAAATAGCAGCTATAATCCGTGCTGCAGACCTCATTCTTGGCAGAGATGATTTTGCCGTAAGGTTTGTGGAGCATTTTCAGGCTAATAATCTCACCTGATTTTTCAACAATAATATGTCTGGTATTAAACCCGCACGAAGATGGCAACCAGCTTTCTTTCCATTTAAAAAAGAGAAGTTCTCACGACGGGTACTCGCAAAAACTGAACTGTTAGTAAAAGGACCCATTTTTGGCTGCCGGATGTGTGGAAATTGTCTCCTGCAGGAGACAGCATTGATCTGCCCGATGGAATGTCCAAAGGGTATGAGGAACGGACCATGCGGCGGCATAACTCCTGAAAAAGGTTGTTATATTGACGATACACGAAAGTGTGTCTGGTATGCTATCTATGACAGGGCAAAGAGAACCGGAGGAGAGGAAAGCCTGCTTGAAATTTTACCTCCCCTCGATTGGAATAAAGTAGGAACGGAGACATGGGGTGATGTTATCAGACAGATAAGGAAAGTCGGAACATGGAAATTCCTGAAATCATTAATTTCAAGAAATAAAGAAGAAAAAGCCGCAGTCTGGGACAGCGTCTTTAAAACTATTCGTCAGCCTGACTGGTGGCAGGGTGACAACGTTTATCATCCTGCCTCAGACCACGAACCGGTTTCAAACCTGGAGAGGAGGCTCCGTGATGGAGAATTTGTTGTTGCTACGGAAGTTACACCTCCTCTCGGAGCCAGTACCATAAAACTTATCAGCGATATCAAGCTGGTAAAACCATATGTGACCGCAATTAATTTTACGGATTCTTCATCAGCACGGCCAAGAATGTCAAGCATGGCATGCAGCCTGGTAGCTATTGCCCAGGATTCTGAACCTGTTCTGCAAATTACCGCGAGGGATACAACCCGTGCCGGGTTGCAGTCTGATATTATAGGGTTAAATGGATTGGGTATTTATAATGTACTGTGCATTTCAGGCGATAGTCCAAAAGTAGGACCTTCCCCGGCAGGTAACATGAATATTCTTGATCTTGACTCTGTTCAGATGCTCTGGATATTGAGGCGAATGAGGGATGATGGCATTTATCTTGATGGCAGAAAAATGAAGGAGCACCCAAAATTATTTCTGGGAGCAGCCACCTCTCCGTTCGCGTCAGATCCTGTGTTGCAGGCAATAAAGGATCATAAAAAAGTAAATGCAGGTGCACAGTTTTTCCAGACCAATCTGGTTTTCGAGCCTGAAAAGCTCGATCAATGGCTTGAACAACTCGATAAGAGGGCTATTATCAATAAGGTATATATTCTTATTGGACTTGCGCCACTTAAAAGCTTTAAAGTTGCCCACTATCTTCATACCAGCGTTCCCGGTGTAAGCCTTCCTGCAAATATTCTCAATAGAATGGAAAAAGCAGGTGAATCAGCACCTGAAGAAGGTGTTCAGATAGCTCTGGAACTTATTGATTCGATTAAAGGAAAACAGGGAATAAATGGAATTCACATTATGACCCTGGGATGGGAATCAATAATCCAGAGACTGGTTACTGAATCGGGTCTTGATTCTCCAAAATTATAGAAAGTAAGATTATCATAAATCCATGATACATAAGACATTTCAATTTAACTTTTCAAAATTAAATCTTGATGTTTCCGGGATTGAAGAAGATCTGGGTTACAGGGATGGTGATGATCGTGAATTTGTCACATCTGTCATCCAGGAGGTTTTGAAGGAAGCATCAGAAGTTGCTGAGATAAAAGCCGAATATAGGATATACGATTCAATTGAATTTATCAGGCAAGATAAATCATTGAATATAAACTCATTGAATTTTCAAATAGAAAAAATAGTATTCAGCGAATTGAAAAAATCTGATTCAATAGCAGTGTTCGTTTGCACAGCCGGGGACGGACCAGGAATCAGAAGCAAAAGAGCCATGCAAGAAGGGGATTTGCTGAAGGGCTATATTTTTGATGTAGTTGGAAGTGAAGTTGCAGATGGCGCTGCAGAACTAATGCAGAACGAACTTGAGAAAGCAGTTCTCGCATCCGGAAAAAAGATTACCAACCGATACAGTCCGGGATATTGTGGATGGTACGTTGCTGAACAGCATAAATTATTTCAGCTCCTGCCCGATAATTTTTGCGGAATAAAATTAACTCATTCCGCTCTGATGGACCCGGTGAAATCAGTCAGTGGTATTATAGGTATAGGTAAAGATGTCACATATAATCCTTATACATGCGATTTATGCGGTCGTAAGGATTGTATTTACAGGAAGAAAGTTAAAAATCAGGAACTCTCAGACTAAGATTCCTATAATCTTCAGTAGCTCACTGTGAGCGTAAAAGCATTGAATTGGCTTCATCATCATTCAGAAATATTTCTTCCTCAGGATTCCAGGTTAGTTTTCTTCCCGTTTTCATTGCTATATGGGTGACAAGGCAAACACTGCAAGCCCTGTGCCCGGTTTCAACATGTGAAATAGGCTGTTTTCGCGATTTAATGCAATCGAGCCAGTTTCCATGCTGCTCATCACTCACATAAAGATGAATCTCGTTTTCTTTTAGTCCTGATGTAAGTATCTTATAATCACTTGCATCTAGCGCCTTGCTGCTATTATCTTTAGATACAGGATCGCTCGGTGATGCAGTGTAACTTCCACGGGTTACAAATATCCAGCCTTCAGTTCCTTCATATCGTATTCCATTTGGATAGCCACCACTTGTCAACATAGTGATGCCATTTTTATATTCTGCTTTTGCCATAAAATCACCATGTACATCCCATAATCCTGATTTTGGGAACTGTGCAACGGCTTCAACTGTAACTGGTCCTGTGAGTTCGGTATCCATACCCCAGGCAGCCGAATCAAAATGATGCTGGCCCCAGCCTGTGATCATGCCGGCACCGAATTGTTCACATCTTAGCCATCCGGGACGGTCTTCGAGGCTGTTTTGGGGATGGACCCTTGTTTCTGTATAGTACACCTCAGGTGTGGAGCCAAGCCATGCCTTGTAATTCAGATTCGAAGGAACCGGCATTTCAGGGGCTTCAGGTCCCGAAGGATCACCCGGCAATCCGATCTTAACCGTTTCCAGCTTTCCAATCCTGCCGTTCCTTACAAGCTCCGCTGCTATTCTGAACTGTGACATCGATCGCTGCTGTGTTCCAACCTGCAGGATAATTCCCTTACTCATTACTACATTGCTGAGTAACCGGCCTTCCTTAATTGTAAGTGAAGTTGGTTTCTGCAAATAAACATCCTTTCCGGCAAGAGCAGCTTCTATTGCAGGTTGCGCATGCCAGTGATCGGGTGTGGAAATGATTACTGCATCTATATTTTTATCTGCCAGAATCTCATGATAATCTTCATAGGTTCTGACATTTACATAACTGCTGCTTTCTTTTTTCCTGTTATAAAAGTTTTCGACAAATTGTTTTCCTCTTGTAACTCTTTTTGAGTCGAGATCGGCAATGGCAATAACTCTGGCAACTTCATATTTTAATGTTTCAGGAAGATCATGAGTCATAGCTATTCTTCCAAAGCCTATTTGTCCGATATTTATCTTATTGCCTGGAGCAGTTTTGCCGAATACTGATGAAGGAACAATCGTAGGAAGGATTATAGTGCCTGCTGCCGCAACTATCGTTTTTGAGATAAATTTTCTTCTTTTCATGGGGTGTAATTCTGAGTATTCAGGGTTTTCTGACAGAACATTTCTAATGGGTCTATGTTTTCTGAAAAGAAAGCAAATAAAAATACTCAAAATTTTTCCAGCATTGCGGATTCATGATAAAAAACTGCATGTGTTTGCAGACTTTTGCTTTTACACATTGCAGTCATTCTTTTTATGCTAAATTTGTTATTGATGCAGATCTGCAGGGATTATAGCAAGCCATAGTTCTCATTAAACGTGTTATTATGTTATTATTAGGAGTAGACTTAGGGAGTTCATCAGTAAAAGCATCAGTGATAGATGGTGAATCGGGTTCATGCCTGGCAAGCGCCTACTATCCGAAAGAAGAGATGAAAATACAAGCTCTGCGAACAGGATGGGCTGAACAGGATACTGAAGAATGGTGGGAAAATCTGAAATCTGCAATCATTGAATGTACAGGAAAGATCGGATCAAAAAGAAACGATATAGGGGCAATGGGGATTTCATACCAGATGCATGGACTTGTTATTGTCGATAAGGACAAGAAAGTCCTTCGTCCTTCTATAATATGGTGCGACAGCAGGGCTGTTGCATACGGTGAAAAAGCATTGAAAAGCCTGGGCAAGGAATATTGCCTGTCACACCTTTTGAATTCACCCGGCAATTTTACCGCTTCCAAGCTTGCCTGGGTGAAAGAAAATGAACCTGAACTTTTCAGCAGGATCCACAGGATCATGCTTCCCGGCGATTATATTGCTTTTAAACTTACAGAAAACATATCTACCTCATATACAGGACTATCTGAAGGAATCTTCTGGGATTTTTCCACGAACAAGGTTTCCGGTGAGTTGATGAATTATTTTGGTTTTGATAAAGATATTATACCCCAGCCAGCTCCCTCTTTTTCAACTCAGGGTGTTTTATTGAAGGAAATTGCTTCGGAACTTGGATTACCTGCAGGCATTCCTGTTTCTTACAGGGCAGGCGATCAGCCCAATAACGCACTTTCATTGAATGTTCTTAATCCGGGTGAAGTGGCAGCCACTGCAGGCACTTCGGGAGTTATTTATGGTGTCACAGATCAGAAAAAGTACGATCCATTGTCAAGAGTCAACACCTTTCTTCATGTAAATCACTCATTTAACGATATTCGCCTTGGGGTGCTTCTGTGTATAAATGGTACCGGCATCCTTAATTCATGGCTGAGACGGAATACAGGAATGAATCTTTCTTATAATGAAATGAATGATTTGGCCGGAAAAGTTCCTGTGGGGTCTGATGGTCTGCATATTTTACCCTTTGGCAACGGAGCTGAAAGAATGTTGGGAAACAAAGATCACGGAGCCAGCATCACAGGATTGAATTTCAATATTCATACCAATGCGCATCTGTATAGAGCTGCGCAGGAAGGAATTGCATTTTCTTTCAAATACGGATTGGAAATAATGAAAGAGACCGGCATCAATCCCCAACTGATAAGGGCTGGCGAGACAAACATGTTTCTTAGCAAGGTGTTCCGTGAAACATTATCAAATATAACCGGGGCATCTGTTCATCTTTACAATACCGACGGATCAATAGGTGCGGCCAGGGGTGCAGGGATCGGTTGTGGTTATTATACATCTGAAAAAGAAGCATTTACAGGTCTTGTTGCACAGAACATAACAGATCCGGACAATAAAAATGCTGCAGGCTACAATGACGTTTATAATAGTTGGAAAAACATTCTTACGAACCTGAAATAATAAATTTATTATCAACGTATCAAAACCCTTTAAGGTGTAGAGGGCAGCCTCTTAAAAAAAATAATTAACTATAAACAAAATTCATCATGATTTACAAAGGAAAAAGTGAAGTGTACCCTGGTATAAATAAAATTGAATATGAGGGCAAGGAATCAAAGAATCCGCTGGCTTTCAGATGGTACAATCCTGAAGCAGTTGTTTCGGGAAAAAAGATGAAAGATCATCTGCGTTTTGCCATTGCATACTGGCATTCATTCTGTGGTGACGGATCTGATCCTTTTGGTAATGCAACAAGGTTCTATCCCTGGAAAGATGTGAAGGATAATGACGATAGGACGAAGCAAAGGCTCGAGGCTGCTTTTGAATTTTTTACAAAAATTGGAGCAGGCTTTTATTGCTTTCATGATACAGACATAGTAGGTGATGGTTCTGTTTTTGAGATTGAAAAGCGGCTTGAAAAAATCATTCCTGTTATGAAAGGCCTGCAGCAACAAACAGGTGTTAAATTGCTCTGGGGCACAGCAAACCTTTTCTCAAATCCGCGTTATATGAACGGAGCGGCAACTAATCCCGATTTTGCTGTTGTAGCCAATGCTGCAGTTCAGCTGAAAAATGCCATTGCAGCAACAGTTGCACTTGGAGGAGAGAATTATGTCTTCTGGGGTGGTCGCGAAGGTTATATGAGCCTTCTGAATACCGATATGAAAAGAGAGCTTGAACACATGGGAAAGATGCTCTCAATGGCCCGCGATTATGGAAGAAAAATAGGATTTAAAGGTTCTTTTCTTGTAGAGCCGAAACCAATGGAACCCTCTAAACATCAGTATGATTTCGATGTTGCAACTATAATAGGTTTCCTGCGTCAGCATGGACTTGATAAAGATTTCAAGCTGAATATCGAAGTTAATCATGCAACACTAGCCGGACATACCTTCCAGCATGAGCTGCAGGTTGCTGCAGATGCCGGATTGCTTGGAAGCATCGACGCCAATAAGGGTGACTATCAGAATGGATGGGACACTGATGAATTCCCCACGAATATTAATGAAACAACAGAAGCCATGATGGTTATTTTGCAGGCAGGTGGATTTACGACCGGAGGAATAAACTTTGATGCAAGAATACGGCGTAATTCAACTGATGCTGAGGATATATTCATTGCACATATCAACGGTATGGATACGTTTGCAAGGGCTCTTCTTATTGCTGATAAAGTGCTTGGGGAAAGCAATTACCCCGAAATGAAAAAGAAAAGGTACGAATCTTTTGATAATGGCAGGGGAAAGGATTTTGAGAAAGGAAAGCTGACGCTTGAAGATCTCAGGGAAATTGCTAAAAATGCAGGTGAGCCTGAAACCAGAAGCGGCAAGCAGGAGCTTTACGAGCAACTAATAAACATGTACTTGTAAAAGAATGCGATAGAGGGTTTAAATGCTTTAGAGGGAGCTCCTACAGCCTCTACAGGGCATTAGAGGGTTTAAATGCATTAGATGCTTTAAAAGGGAAGAAAAGTTATAGCCTCTGCCTCTACCGCCTCTACAGCTCGAAAGCCTCTACAGCCTTCTTCAATGATTGCATTGATGTCCGGGCTCATGATTATGCCCTGACTCATGATGATGGCAGCTGTTGCCACTATCGCTGACCTGTCCCTTAAGATATTGTTTCACAATTTCAGTTGCATCGCCGGAGCAGCCGCGTATAACTTCTATTCCACTGTTATTCAGTACATTAATAGCTCCTCCTCCAATTCCACCTGCAAGCATCACAGTTACGCCATCAGATGCCAGTATTGATGCGATATCTGATTTGCATCCACAACCCTGAGGTGACTGGATCTTATTGATATTTAGTATTTCATTTTTGTCGGATATGGTATAAACACCATACGATTCACAATGTCCGAAATGGCCATCTACTTCATTTATTGATCCGACCGGTACTGCAATTTTCATATATTATTTATTTATTAATTACTGATTTTTATATAATTCTTTTTTGCTTTGCTCTTCAGCCTTTAAAGCCTTTATAGCTCTATAGCCTCTATAGTTATTTTTGAGTAGAAATCACCTTGAATACAGGGGGATTGGCTATCGATTTCTTTACCTTGCATAACTCTGCTACACTTACTACAGAAGATTTGTATTTTTCAGGGAATTCGGGAGGTAAGATTATTTCAATAATTATGCTTACCGGAAGTCCTGTTACATCATCATATTCTGTATTCTGGATTATTTTGATGTTATCAGCCGGTATCTGACGGTTATCACAAAAAGATTTTACATAAACACCCGCACAGGTTCCGATTGCGGCGAGATACAAATCGAATGGAGATGGAGCAGTATTCATTCCGCCGCTGCTAATTGACTGATCAGTTCTAATTGAATGTTCACCGATATGAGCAGTGACCATCTTGCCTCCATCAAATGTAATTTCCATTTCTAAGTCTTTTTATCTCTGGCTTTAGAGCATTTGCCGGATGCAAAAGTAGTAAGATTTTTCAAATTGCTGAGGTTTAGCAATCTGAAATAAAGGAATTCATAAGATCAGATTATTCTGATTACCGATCTTAAGTTTCCGGAGTGGCTACTAAAAGGAATACAGGAAAATCTCTTGATTCGGTTTCAGATATCATACGGTTAATTCTGAAACACTCTTTGTGAGAAATTACTTTAAACCCATTCCGGTTGATAGTATGAGAAAGTTCATTTATGTCAAATCCATTATGTCCTTTGAATGATTCTCCATGGAACGATCCGTCCTCAGCATATAGATCGGCAATCACAAGATATCCTCCTGGGTTGATAAGTTGGGAAAAACGTTGTATAATTATCTCAATATCAGACACATGATGGAGTACCATCTGTGTGAAAATAAGATCAAACTTACCTTTCCTGTAATCATTTTTCTCAAGGTCGAAATTCAGAGCCTTAAGATTTTTTGCTTTTGATGCACTTATCTTTTTTTCCATCACATTGACCATCTCGGCAGAGTTATCCATCAATGTGATTTCTTTCAGATCATCCTTTAACAGGAAACTGGCCATCCCTGTACCTGCTCCATACTCGAGGGCAGTCATGAGTTTTGTAAGAGGTATTTGTTTTTTTATTTCACCTGCGATAGCTTCCGACCGTTTCCAGTGCATTTCATTCTGGTCCCAGCCTGCTGCTTTAATATCAAATTCATTCATATAAAATAATAAAGTAAAGTCCTCAGTGGCAATCCTGATGGTTGATTCATCAATGCGGCCACTGAGAACATAAATTGAATAATAAGAATACCGATTTTTATTAACTCTTGTTCAATACTGTTTCAAGTATTTTCTCCTCTGAAATCTCCTTGGTACAGAAAAACCAGTCGTAACAGTGAATTCCATCCTTAGATTCCATACGTTCCTTTGCCACTCCGCATGAACCTGCTGTCGGTACAATTACATCCTCACCAGGTTGCCAGTCTGCGGGTGTTGCAACTGAAAATGCATCAGCAGTTTTCATTGCGATAAGGGCTCTGTACAATTCTTTAAAATTTCTTCCGAGGCTAAGCGGATAATAGATGATTGCCCTGATGATACCCTTTGGATCAATGAAGAATACAGCCCTTACAGCCTTGGTAGAACTTTCTCCGGGCTGAAGCATACCATATTTTTTTGCAACCTCCATTGTGATATCTTCAATCAGAGGGAATTTTACCTCTACATCTTTCATGTCTTTATATTCAATCTTCTCCTTAATGGTGCGCAACCAGGCAATGTGACTGTAAAGTCCATCAACTGAGAGACCTACAAGTTTGCAGCCCGCTTTCTCAAAACGTTTTTCCATGCTCGCGAAAGTCATGAATTCCGATGTGCATACAGGTGTGAAATCTGCCGGATGGCTGAAGAGAATTACCCAGTTTTCTGAATAATCGGATGGAAAATTAATTGGACCTTGTGTGGTAATGGCCTTGAATTCAGGAGCTCTGTCTCCGATTCTGGGCATAGGGGTAATTTGGATGTCTTCCATATTTTTAGTTATTAATTAGTTATTATCTTCCTCTTGTGAGCATAAGCTCAATATCTTCTTTTAAAGCTGATAAGTCTT
>JBBQJD010000092.1:0-14883 GCA_038325595.1 Bacteroidales bacterium
ATAATTTCAATGCACTGGAAGTACTTACAATCCTTTACAGGAAAACAGGAGAGACAAATCTGGCTGATAAGTATATAGAAACCATAAGCAAGCTGGATCCTTTGAATCATTTTGCTGATTTCGAACGTGCATTGCTTCACCCTTCTGATGAAAACAACCAGAAGCTGAATTCCACTATCACCAATGAAATGCCTTACCAGACTTATCTTGAGATGGCAATGATTTATTATAATCTTGGGTTGAAAGAAGATGCATTGCTTGTACTTGATAAATCGCCCGCACATCCTCTTGTTACTCTGTGGAAGGGTTATCTTAAAGATGATGCCGCGGTTATAAATGAATTAGCTGCCGGCTCTCCTGAATTTGTATTTCCATACAGGACAGAGACTGTTTCGGTCCTTAATTGGGCAATTTCGCACAGTAACAACTGGAAATTCAAATATTTTCTTGCAATGAATTACATGGCTACACAGCGTGATGGAGAAGCTATGGATCTGTTCAGGTCAATTGGTCAGGAACCTGATTATGCTCCTTTCTACCTTGCAAGAGCTGCCCTTCTGAGACCCAGAGATGCCAGTCAGGAACTCACGGATCTACAGACAGCACAGAAGCTGGCTCCAAATGACTGGAGGACAACAATCAGATTGATTGATTATTATGAAGCAAACAAAAATAGTAAAATGGCTTTGGCTGTTTCGGCTCCTGCTTATAAAAAATATAAAGATAATCCTGCTGTTGCCGTTAAGCATGCTATAGCCCTTATCAACAATGGTCAGTATGCGAACAGCCTGAAAATACTCGATGGTGTTACTATTCTTCCTGATGAAGGTGCAAGGCAGGGAAAGGTAGTACTGGAACAGGCTACCCTCCTGATGTCGATGGATCTTATCAAAAAGAAAAAATATGCTGATGCAATCAAGATGATTGAAAAATCAAAAGAATGGCCTGAAAACCTTGGAGTAGGCAAACCATATGTAACAGACGTCAGGGTACAGGATTATCTCAAGGCCTTCACTCTCGATAAGCTGAACCGCTCCAAAGAGGCTGAAGAGCTGAGGCAGTCGGTAATTGATTTTACAAAGGAACACATTGGCCAGCCTTCTTTCAGCAACTACCTTGGTATTCAGCTGCTAAAAGAAAAAGGGCAGACAGCCGAAGCAAATCAGCTGATCGAGAAACTCGGCAGCTCACCACCCTCTGGCAGCGGATCCAATAACCCGGTTGGCAAATGGGTTGCTGCAATGAGTAACAATGATCAGGCAGCTGCCAGTGAACTGGAAAAGAGCTTTTCTGATAATATGACTTTTCAGATCATTGACAGACTTGTGGATATCACGAAATAGCATTTAAATATTAACATGGAAAAAGAAAGAGCCGGGATTTCCCCGGCTTTTTCTTTGATCAGATTTTTGGAGGGGTGGCCAGGCAAAACGGCAAAACCAGCAGATTTATGCAGTTTCGAGATGGGATAAAAGATTAGCTTCAAAAAGGAGGACTTGTCCCGCATCAGCGGGAGCCTGCCCCGCCTTCTAGCGGGGAGAAAGTTAAATAACAGATTATTAGACCCATACAGCGCATTTAATGATTTCCTAATAACTTAGGTTGACGGCAATGGGGCCGGGGGATGGGTTCATTTAGAAGAGGATGGTAACCTTCAACGAGGCCCTGGTCAAAAAATAACCTCCCAATTTACAACTTCAACTACTCCTTTAAAAGTGAGCTTCAGCATATTGCCGCTCAATTCCCTCCTTACAGGAATCTCTTTATTTCCTGCAGTAGCTTTTACCTGAGTGGTACTAAATCCTGAAGGTATGTAAATATAAAGTGAGTAATCATCACCCGGTACTGATTGAGATGATCCTTTAAGTATATTTTGTTTACTATCCCAGTTAAGTTCAGAAATTGAATATGCTCCGGTAATATGCCTTGAATTACCTATAAGCTGCGGCCTGTTCAGGAGCTGATGAATCAGTAATACCCGTGTATCATGCGGTTCAATATCAACCCTGATGCTGTCTTCGTACACACCAAGCAGCTTTTGTTCCCAGAAATCGAAAACAACATACTGAGAACCATCTTTGAGACCCAGTTTTTCGGAAAAATCAAGATTCCTGGTAATAATGCTGCTCCTCCAGTTTGTTAGTCCGGCGATATCATATACTCCGGATTTAGCATTTATCTTAAGATTAATGATCTCAGGATAATTATGAATATAGGTGTCAGGGGTAGTTTCCTTGAACTTGCTCCAGGTCATATCGGAGCCTCTGCTGTATAGATCAACAGGCAAAATTGGCATTGTCGGCATTGTCATTTTCAGCAGTTTTGCCCTTTCATCGGTAACATCAGGCATAACGCTGGCAAGAGGATATACAACTCCTGTCAGAGAAATGTATGAGACAAGTGTTCTTGCCTCAGGGAGAGTTACCCCAAATCCTGCGAGTGGTTCTTCACGGGTTTTTGCCACTTCGATTGCCTTTGTGACCATTTTATTTTTCTGTGCCTGTTCCACACTTATCCATGGCGAAACATCAATACCTTCTCCCGGCATGAGGTATATAACCATGTGATTCAGAAAGGCATTTGCATTTATTGAACTGAAGAGAGCATACATCCCCTGCCAGCTGTTATAGACATCAGCTCCCGCAAAAGATGAGTTGAAATATCCTATTCCATGAAGCGGAGTTCCTGCCTGACATCCTTCAATAAATGTTTCTGGTCCGACAGCATTTCGTATCAGCTGTAACCTGTTATGGTATGCTTTCACAGGATCAATGGACTTGTCGTAAAGACGTGTTTTATCGATCTGCGGAGCATATTCAGGCAGAGGAAATTCTCCGTCAAATTTGTAATACTCATATCCCCAGCCTTTTAGAGTGGTAAATAATTTCTTCAGCCAATCCTGTACCCCGGGATTGGTAAAATCGAGAGTCGGTGTAGAATAGTCAGGGATCAGGTTTCCTGACCTGTCACGAAGGTACCAGTCGGGATGATCTTTTACAGCTCCTGCATAGGAATTCGGCACCAGCCATAAACCCGGCTTCAGCCCTTTTGATTTTATATAACGGGCTATCCACTCCGGCCCTTTGGGATAGTACCCGCGTTTATCCCAGTTACTGATCCAGTAATGCATCATGCCCTCCTCTCCGTTATCATAACCATCGTCAATCTGTATATATTGAAAGCCATATGGTTTCAGATTAGCTGAAAGCCAGTCTGTATTACGGACAATATCTTTTTCGCGCGCAAACCGGTAATATGCAGTCCAGCTGCACCATAAAACCGGCGCTGACGGAAATACAGAATCATCAAAACGTTTATACGATGGGAGCCCAAGGGTTTTTGTGTAATAATCAGGAATGAGACGGATGATGGAATTGCCATAGACAGGCATGGTTATCTGAAGTACTTCCGGTTGCTGAGGCATCCTTTCCATCAGTGTATGTTCGGAGAATATTATGGCAATATCTCTCTGCCTGTCAAATAAGCTGTGAAGGTTAGTAGATGCTGATACATGTCCGAGTGCAAAGGTCATTACATCCGGATTTTCCCTGGGTATGAAGGATGGATTGCTGGTTTCAGATCCGCCGAAAGATTGCACATTTTCATCAGTGCCAACCCATTTGACCGGAAAGCCATTTCTGTCAATCAACCGTGCAACAATGCGTTCTGTCGAAGCAGGAGCTTCTGCTGTTAAAACCATTTCTGAAGAAGTGGAGGAAATTGTAAGCATATTGTTATCGATACTGAACAGCCATGCTGTTAAAGGATTAACAGTACGAACCGAAACCTGCCTGTCATTTATCTCTTCTGCTGACCACTGCGTCAGAGGAGTCAGACCATCTTTACCTTTGAGATTGATCTTTACATCGTTTAGAATGATTCCAAGGTTTTCATGAGCAAAATTCAGGGTTCCTGATTTGCTGTCAGCGGTAATTGTCCATCCGGAATTGGATACCGTAAATTGCTGAGAGTATACTAATGAATTGATATTCAAGAATATAATAAACAATATTGATATTGTTTTTTTCATACTTGGGATCTTTTGCGTTCTCTGCGGTTAATGGATTCTTCTTCTACAATAACTTAAGTAATTCCTCCCTGACCTTGTCATAATCACTTCCATTCTCTGACCATTGTACCTTATCTTTCATTTCAACTTCGTACATGGCCTTTGGCAAAATCCTGCTGATAATCTTATTTACCTTGTCTTTTCCGATTTTCTGTTCAACCATCCACATAATGGCAGCATCCTGCTGTCCCCGCCTGATATTTTTAAGCCTTATTGAAGGCAATAACTGGTTAAGGCCACGGTCCTCATCGGGATAAAAAGGCATTCTTCCCGGATAGAAAACAATACCATCACCATTTCCATAATCCATGTCATTATTGATGAATGTAAGAGGATTCGTGAATACATTCTGATGTAAATGTGCCTTTGGTCCCTGACCATTATGCTGCCAGTGTGTACCTTCCCAGATGAACCATTGTCCCACTCCATATTTATATAATATCCAGGGACTTACCCTGAAATCAACTGCTTCTCCTTCAAGAATGACTGATCCTGTTCTTGGACGGTTTCCGTTATAAAACCAGTAATCACCACCCTTTTCCTTAAGAGACTTCAGATATTTCATGTCAACCCCGTCAAATGCAGCCCAGATATCTATATAATCTGATAATTCTTCCTGGTAATGCGATGTCGTAAAAACGGGAAGGTTTTTGCCCGGACCCGGATTGCTGTTAATCCAGCCTGCTTTTTCCTCTATAATCGGAAATACCGGCTTTGTCGGTTCATCAATTATATACCAGAAATAACTGATTTTGGGTGCATTTTTAGTAAACCAATCTACCCACAAATCAGATTGTTTCCATAACTCCTCTTTTGTATTTCCGAGAACAGGACTGCCATACATTCCAATGGGAAATATTGATTCCCCTGTACCTTCACCTGCACCATGATAGCCATTTTCAGGGGTGAAAGCACTTCCATCGAGATATGGTTTATAATCATTCATTATCTGAGTGCTGAAAGGAGAAGAATTAGCCCTGAAGCCACCCGAGGCATTTACGCGGTGACGGTGAGATTCAAATTTTACCATGTTGTCGAGATTCTTCTGCGACATTCCGGGAAAATATTCTGATAAATTGCTGGTGAACAGCCATACATTTGTTGGATTTTCATCTGTGAGATAGGCAGGCAACAGATCAACTTCCAGCGGAAATTCCTTTATGATTTTTCCTTCCTGAATCACCTTTACGCTACCATAATATATACCCGGTGAAAAGCTTTTCTGATCGCGTGGCAAATGAATATCTACCCAAAAACCCTGGTTTTGCAGTTTACTGGTTCTGAAATGATTATCCCGCGCAGTAACAGGTTCGATATCAATGGGAAATCCACCTTTTCCGCGATATGCATTTGCAGGAATAAGTGCATCAGGTATCCAGCCTGTCAGGTTTTTCGGTGCTGCAGCAGGTGAACCATAGAACCAGTTGGGCAAGGTAGAATCAACTACATGCAGATAATGCTCACTGAAAATTTCAATAGTCCCTGAGGGACCATATTTCAAGGTGTTTCCCCCGATAACCTTTCCTGAAGATTTTTCAACAGGCGAATCAACCGAAACTTCAACTGCTTTTGCACCTTTGAGATCAGCCTCGACTATTACCTGGAATGCAAGTACCTCATTATATAATCCCCTTAAACGGATAGTTTTTCCATCCCAAATATTATTGTTTTTCCTGTCAGGATGCTGATCGTCATTCCTGAATATCTTTTCCCCGTCGCCAAGAGCCCAGGCATCAATAACCTGTGACTTACCAGGTGTGATGCTGAGAAGTAATAATATTGAAATAAACAGCGATTGAATCATTAAACGTTTTAATCTGATAAATTTTTTCATAATTAAGTCCAGGTATTATTTATTAATTGTTCAAATCTCATTTACAGAAGTTTATACCGATTGATCCGGCTACACTTCTCACATTCGCAGCAGCCTTATCGTATTCTTCGCTGGTCTTTAAATGCTCTAGCATTAACGGAACATTATTCAGCTTGCTCAGTTCAGTGAGAAATACCTTATAATCAAGACCTCCCGTACCTAACAGTACTTCATCAAGGTGAACTGTCAGATTGCTGCCAAGTGAAATATCCTTTGCATGGCAATTCTTTATATATGGACCGAGTTTATCAAAGCATTCCTTAATAAAGCTTCCGTTGGTGTAATACCTTGCCGGAGAATTTATCATATTGACCGGATCAAGATGCACACCCATCTGTTTTCTGTCAATTGCTTTAATGAGTTCGAGGTAAGAATCAGGTGAATCAGGATAAGCCCACGGCATGGTTTCAAGAGTGAAAAAAGTGCGAACCGGTTTTACTTCATCTATGATCTCACGGGTTGTCTGCACAATCAGATCGAATGTTTCCCTGGTGAGGTTTTCACGGTCAGGGCCATCCCACTTTTCTCCGCGTGAACCGCTTATGTTGACACAGCAGCCTGCCCCGATCATATCAGCAAGTGCAAGTGCATTCTTGCATTTCTGAAGGGCTTCTTTTCTTTCCTTTTCATTTTTGCTGATGGGATTGCTCCAGGCTCCGACTTCTGAAATAATTATGTCAGCAGCCTTTGCAGCTTTTTCAAAAGCTCTTATCGTAGTCTCGTCCGTTCCCTCTGAAACCGGACAATAAGCTGCACTATAACCTTTTGCCCTGACTGCTTTCACCCACTCCTGCGGATCCTTGAAATTACCCGACACAGGTCCTCCGAGACGAATGCAATTGGCAACTTTTGGGGCATTAAAACCCAGGGCTGAACGATTTGTTGTCATTAAGGCAGCGGTGCCGGCAAGAGACAACATTGTAAAATGACGGCGGGAAATGTTTTTTTTCATGACTGGTAAAACTTAGTATGTGGAGATTGTGAAATTTCCATGGTATTCGCCTTTTATGCTACAAATGTGAAGTTATTTAGTTAATAATCAATCATCAGCAAAGAATCTGCCGAGGTGCTGCATGATCTGTTTTTTCACTTCAAGCGGATCCATAACGCCTTCGTGTGTGTATACAACTTTTCCACCGGGGGCAACAAGGAACGTAAAAGGCAATGCACCCGACCAGTTATTCCCAACAGCATCAATAAGTGCATATTTATCGTCGGAAGAATAGAGATAGTTTTTAACGGCGGCATTTTTGCTTTTCAGGAATTCATGAGCTTTATCTTTTTTCCTGGGTCCATCGGTACTGATAGATACGAATTCGAAGTCACGTGCTCCGTACATCCTCTGGAAATTAATAAGATCAGGAAACTCAATGACACATGGTCCGCACCATGTAGCCCACAAATTTATAAGCATGTATTTGTCAGATTTATTTGAAATTACTT
Source organism: Bacteroidales bacterium (assembly GCA_038325595.1). Lineage (GTDB taxonomy): Bacteria > Bacteroidota > Bacteroidia > Bacteroidales > VadinHA17 > LD21. Next base: position 7,386 of record JBBQJD010000092.1, read on the forward strand.
CTTTCAGAGCCGGAAGATCGGCCTCAATAAGTTCTACAGGTTTGTTTTTCCAGTCTGCATCGAGCTTAGTTCTATATTCAGATTTGCTTGCCCACTTTATGGAGCAACCAAATGTTTTTGTAGTTTTGACGGGTACCGGTTTTCCATCGAGGAGAGCTGTGATTGCATTTCTTGTATCATGTTGTGTTGCTTTCTCATATGGATTTTCCATTTCATCGATACGTCCTGTGAAGCGCAGTTTTCTCTGGCTGTCAAAAATGAAAACATGAGGAGTTGTTGCAGGTCCATAAGCAGTTGCCATTTCCTGTTTGTCCCCGTCATAAAGATATGGCATTGGATATTTTTTATCCTTTGCCCTGATCTTCATCTCTTCAAATGTATCACCCAGGTCGCTGTACCCGATTTCCTCAAGACAAACTGCCTGTGGACTGTTTGGTGAAATAAGTACTATATCGACCCCTTTTGGATGAAATTCATTATAAAGCTGAATAATCCTGTCTTCGTAAGCCTGGGCTGTCGGGCAATGATTGGCCATAAAGATGAATGTCAGCACCTTAGCTTTCTTAAAGCTGTCAAGGTTATATGTTTTCCCGTCAACACCCGGCAGGGAAAAAGCAGGAGCGGATGCTCCGATTTCAAGAATTTTGACATCATCTGCCCTTATACCTGCCGGATTTGCATTCAGGAAGCATATCAGTAAAGCGATAATAGTTAAACCTGGTTTTTTCATATCAACTGGCTTTTAATAGTTATGTTTTTCTATATATAACAACCAGGATCAGGATATGTCTCCTGGTTGATTATTGCAAAGTTAAGATATTATTAACTTATTGATTATTTGCTGAACGGGAAGAAATAAGCTCTGCCAGTTCTTTCCTGAATTCCTCAAATTTATATCCCCGGCTTGACCAGCTTACATCTTTCTGCGTCTTTGCTTCCCACAATCCTGTTGGTATGCATTTATCCAGTATAGCTTTCATTTCATTCTCTAGACCCATTGTCCGGGCAAGCCATAAATATTCATAATCCTGTGCCCCTCTGCGCCAGTTCTTCGCCCTTATTGATGAGAGCGGTCCCGCAAGGTCCCTGCTCTCTTCCGGGAAAACAGCATCCTGACCCGGATAAAGGAAAGTGCCGTCTCCGTTTATCCTGTCTTCATAGGTAAGCGGATTGACAAATACATTCAGTTCTCTCCAGAAAGTTGCCGACCAGTAGAAGTACTGATCAACATCATATTTGAAGACAACCCATGGCATTACCCTGAACTCAATAGCATCAGCATCGCTCACAACAGCTCCCATCCCCGGACGGTATCCGTTATAAATTCCCAGCTTACGCCCCTGAGCCTTCTCGGCTGCAAAATCCTCGGGAGTCATATCTTCCGTGAATTCCTGGCTTGAAATTGACCAGTAATCAACATGGCCTCTTAGTCCGGGAATTATCTTATTCGTTACCAGTGCAGGTATGTTTTTGCCGATTCCGGGGTTACTATGAGTCCATCGTGCCTGCGTTCGGATGGTATCCATCGATCCGGTACCTTTGGCGTTTGTCGGTCCTTTAAAATCCGGTTCATCAGGATAAAGATATTTGTGTCTTTCAACTCCGGGTGCATTCTCCACAAACCATTTTTCCCATGCATTTGAGCCTGCCCACCATTCGGCTCTTGTCAGCTTATGAATGCTCTTACCGTATTCAGCCGGTAAATGTCCGGCATAACCTATTGAAAATGTGGTATTGCCAACTTTTTCACCTGGACCTGCATAACCTTTTTCAGGAGTGTATATTTCACCCGTATAGTAACGCTTGTAGTACTTTGTCATATCATCAAGATTATCGACACTGGCAACAAGATCAAACCTGTGACGGTGCGCCAGCTGATGATATTTTGCTTCCATGTCATAGTAGGCATCAGTTCCACGGGCAATATTATGCCGATTGGCCAGTGATCCCTGTGAATACCCGAACATATTATGAAGATGAGTTGAATCGGGAAGGGTAAATTCGTAAACCTCGAGCGAAATGGGTATTTTTTCAAATTCCTTTCCGGCAACAGCAATGCTGGCTTCCCCGGTGTAAGTTCCTGCAGCAGCATCCCTGGGAATCAGAATATCCACCCATACACCCTGGTTGCTGTTCGCTTTTATCGCAAAAGGAGCTCCTCCCTTGCCCGGAGCTGCAGAAAACGGGATCAGGCAATCAGGTACCCATCCGGTGTAGTATGCTGAAGGAACAGCTGTTTCAGAAAAGAACCATAACGGAGGCGAACGTTTGACCATGTTCAGGTAATGCTCGGTGAACAGTTCTATATTCCTTCCGGTATAATCAAAAGGATCAGCCGGACCTTTGGCTGAACCCGGAATTACAAACTCATTATTTGTCAGATCACTGACTGACACATTTACATCACTAGCACCCTTGTCATCAGCCTGAAGTATCAGTTGGAAAGCAACAATTTCGTTTTTACCTCCAAAAATGGTGACCCGATTATTTTTCCAGACTGCATTGCCGGCATCACCGGCAAGGGAATTTTCAATATCTTCCTGCTTGATCTTTTCACCATCATCTATTGCCCATACGCGTTCAATACCGGAAGATCCTTTACATGAAAACAATACAATGATCATAGCTGTAAAAAATAACGATCTGATTAGAATCCTGACCATAATTACCTCCTTGTTTTAAAATATAATACCTGTTTAATATTTCCTGTATTTCGTAACTTATTGAACCTGAGCTTTTTTGCTGAAAGGCTGTTCCTTTTCTGAGTGAATTCCATATAGATGTTTAAAAGTCTCTTTAGCCGAGTTTGCCAGATCGGTATAAGGCCTGTCAGTGACATCCACCATCCCGATGTTGTAATTTTCCCCGTCGAAACGTCCGGTTGAAGGCTGATCAATCCACTGGAACCAGTGAGTACCGATTATTGCTGGATGAGCAGCGACATTTTCAACATAGTAACGGTACGCTTGGCCTCTCTCCTCATAGCCGGAAGTCTGGGCAAGACCGGGTGCCAGTCCGCGGCCGGGTACTCCGAAATGGAATTCGCCTATGACCATGGGCAGACCGGAGATATCATAAATTCTCTGAACCATGTCATGATCTACATCGTATCCGTAATGGTTAAAGCTGAATACATCGAATCCTTCCGATGCCCTTATGATCTCCTCCGGGGCAAAGCCTCCGAAACGTAATCCCAGGTTTAGATGGTTGGGATCGTGTTTCTTAATAGACGAGTTAACGGTCTTAATGAATTTTGCATATGTCTCATATACAAATGCTTTCCGTCGTTCCGGAGAATCTCCGGCAGAAAGGAATTTTTTAAGTTCTGCCTGCATCGGAGTTGCATCACCTGTCAGGATCTTTTCAACAAGGTCATCTTCTCTTTCGGGCCATGGCGGTTCGTTGCCAATGAAATAACCAAGGAGATAAGGATCGTTCTTTCGCGGACTACATTGCCGTTCAGCAGCTGAATCTGCTGAAGCAGCATATCCGGGAGCATAAATATCAGGCATGCCCATTAGTCCGGTTTCAATTCCCCAACCTTGCAAGGAGAGGACATATGGTTTATGATTGGTGCTTCCCAGGGATTCGTCTGACCAGTTTGCTATTGTATTCAGACCCCAGTTGTCCATGCGTCTTACTGTAAGGTCTTTCCATTTTTCATACCATTCAGTTCCGAACCTCCTGAACAGATTCCATGTATAGAATGAAGTGATTTCTCCTCTTGCGGGACGGTTTCTTCCGGTCATTTTAAAATCGGGAGGCAGTTCAGTGAATATTTTTTCCCTGCCCGGGACCCTGGAAAGATCAGTGCCGGGAGCTATGCAACAGCTTCCTGTTGAATAGAAGTAATGACCATCAGGATCGATGAACCACCATTTTCCATCAACGTTTTCAACCCTGAAATAGCCTGTTGCTTTTGCTTTTGTGCCCGGGAAGCCTCCATACCTGGATACTTTCAAATCGTTATTTTTCAGTGATTTCTCTTCTTCGCTCCATGCAGTCTTCAGCTCATCCAGTGATTTTGCCTTACCGGGCCATTCAGCGGGTATCCATTGTCCGAACTCATCAATAAGCGGAGAGTCGCTCATTATTGAATCTTCCGGTGCTTCAGTGAGCCTGAAGTTTTGGATCTCGAGTGAAGGTCTGCCTGTCGGCCGGTCCATTGCTATGCCAAGGGAATCTATCCGGCTGACTGATCCCACTGCTCCGGTGAAGCCAATCCAGTAACCCGGACGAGGTGTCTTCCATATCTGGGCCATATCCATGCCTTCGGTATTCATTTTCTGAAAATGTTTCATGGGAATTGAAACCCGCAGCCATACCCCCTGAAATGGCAATATTTCCATTTTGCGGATTCCGCCCGCATCGTACAGCTTTACTTCAAACCTTTGTGGTGTGGATGATTTTACATCGAAAGTTAAATATCCCGACGACCAGTCCTCAGGCATATCCTTATTCAATCCCTTAATTGACCACTTTTTTTCCGAATACTCATCGTCAAAATTCACGACAAAAGGTTCCTGTTTTGAATTGCAGGAGGTGAGAAGAATCATAATGAACATTGTTAAAAGAGAATTTTTCATAATTTATAGTTTTATTTAACCGCGGAGAATACCTTACGACCTTTGCTATTCTTTGCGTGATACTATTTAACTCTTTTTATATCTTTATGATATTCAAAAACATGCCTTCTTCTCTGTGCTCCTCTGTGACTTCTCTGTGAAACTCTGTGTAAGTTCTTCAATGGTTCTGTTTCCCGCATTTTTTACCCCTAAATCCCCCGTGGGGGACTTTTAATTTGTTAATCTTCAAAACTTCAAGTTATTAAATTTGAAGTTCCTGCCTTTTCCGTAGGAGGGGGACTTTGCGGTTATGGATTTTCAGAATCTTTTTATTCCCTTCCTAATACCGGAGTCACAATATCATCGGTTGCATTCTCATCTCCTCTTGCAGGACCATAAAATACTCCTCCTCCGAATGTTATGATAAATATTTTCTCAGGATCCCTTGGATCCGGGTCAACTCTTTTTCCCCATTTAAAATTATAGCCTTTGATCCTGCTCCAGTTCTGACCGCCGTCTTCCGACCGGTAAGCTGATCCGTTAAATCCGCAGGCATACCATGTATTGTTGCGTGGATCGAAGGTTATATCATGAATATGCTGATCTTTTTCAAGTATCTGCTTCCACGAAGAACCGTTGTCTTCCGACAGGAAAATTCCTCCTCCGGTGTCATTCGAAAATTCACCTTTCGTTGGTCTTCCCCATGCTGACATCAGAATTCGATCGGGATCAGCAGGATCTGCCGCCACACTGGTAGGACCATTTGTTCCATCGGGGAGAGATATTTTTTTCCAGGATTCGGCGCCGTCATATGAGCGGTAGAGTGCACCATCAAGGTCATTTCCAATGCTTCCGTCATCACTTCGCCTGCTCACAGTAAGGAATAATGTTCCGTTACTGTTATCTGTAATTCGCCAGGCAAAAGGCTCCTTGCCATCTAATCCCTTATTCTTTGGTTTCCAGCTCTTTCCGCCATCTACAGATTTATAAACTCCTCTTCCAAACGCACAGGCATAAAGCGTTCTCGATTCTGTTCCGGAGCTGTTATCAACCATAATGTGGGTGAATGCTGCCTCCCCGATATCATCACTTACAACACTCCATGACTTTCCGGCATCTTCAGTAGTTAACAGTCCGCCTGTGAATTTATTAACAGGTACCCTTCTCCACATTTTAGGTCGCGGCAGATCGTGTATGTTGCTCATGGCTGCCCAGGCTCTGCCTTTTACTGCTTTATCAAAAGTAATCCAGTAAGTGCTGTTTACCCATTTCCGGGGTATGCCGTTTTTTATTGTACCGCTCATCCAGCTTTCTCCTCCATCCCTGCTTTCCATGAGTCCGATATCGGTATTGGCAATAAATACATGACTGGTATCGAAAGGATCAAAGACAACTTCATACCCTGTTGTAACTTCAAGGCCCCGGGATATCCATCCGCCGCCGGGTTTCTTTTTTGTATATACCTGTTCCCATGATTTTCCTCCATCGGTTGTTTTGATAGTTCTCCCGAAATCGGTTGTGTAGCAAACATTCGGGTCGGTAGGAGAGACGGCAATTGAAAAGGGATTTTCACCCCAGGTCGGATTGAATCTTTCATCAATCCATCCTTTTTTATAATTTGGGGAATAATATCCGGTATCTCTTACCATCCTGTCTTTCCATGGAAGTTTCCAGGTTTTGCCAAAATCCTCACTTTTAGCAACACCGATACAAGTAGTGTCAGGGTGCGTTTTTAAACCTGAGTATGAAACATATACAACGCCAGGATGCTCAGAACTGGTGGCAATTGCCCTGAATTCTGGCAGGTTAGCGTTTGTTGTCCGTAAATCAGTAATGCCGTTCTGCCTGTTTTCCCATGTTTCGCCCGCGTTTTCAGTATAGTGGATCCCTGAAACATCACCATCGGGATTAAAATATGATTCCCCCGAGATGGCATATATGATGTACTTATTTTCCGACTTGTCAAATCCTCCCGAGTATTCATTGACTTTTTTTACATTTTCCGGTGCCGGATTGGTCTTCCAGGTTCCGTTTTCCCTTACAGTGACTGAATTTGTTCCTGCTATGTAGATTGTCCTGTTATCTTCCGGAGATGAGGGTACAATGAAAATATTCTTTACATCATCCTTAAGCTCACGATCTTTGGTCCAATGCCTTCCCTGATCTTCTGAGAAATAATATGCCATGTTATCATCGACCGATATTGCAGCATATAATTTTTGTGAATTCCCGGGATCGACGGCAAAAGCAAGAACTTCCCTCCGGGTGCTGTCTCTGGTTACAATTACCTCCTGGGCATGATCCCCCCTTGAGACTATTCCTATGACTTCCGAAGGAACCGGGTATACAATATTCCATGTGTGGCCACGGTCTGTGCTTTTGAAAAGAGCTATTGACTTAGCATATACAACATCGGAATCGAGTGGATCGAAAACAAAGTATTTAACAGGACCTCTCAGTGAAAACATCTTCCATGATTCTCCTCCGTTATATGTCACAAATGTCCCGGTCATATCACATGCAACAAAGGCATAATTGGCATTATGAGGACTTACAGCAGGGTAGAACATGGCTCCGCCGCCGCCATAACCGGCAAAACCCCAGGAGTTATTATCTTTCTCAGGCACTTCTGCTATATAAGTGTTTTCATTATTGCTTTTGCAACCAGTTATAAGAAAGTGGATTAGAATGAAGCAACTGAATAGTCTGATAAGGTTTTTAACCGAATATTTTTTCATATGTTGAAGTTTCATAATTCCTGTTGTTTAACTCTGAATGATTTATCTTGGTTACTTGAGAATGATTTTAAAAATGAGAAAAGAAGAACTTACACAGAGGAAATCAGGAGAACCACAGAGTAACACAGAGATTAATATATAGAGACCTCTGTGAAACTCTGTGCCTTCTCTGTGAAACTCTGTCTCTGTGAAACT